>CAZAMA010000033.1:7739-23964 GCA_964485645.1 uncultured Acidimicrobiaceae bacterium
CGTTCATGCCGGCCATGAACGAGCTGGGCTGGAACTTGAATCCGAACAGCCTCTCTCAGCAACGCTGGATCGCTCTCGTGCTGCTCGTGATCGTGCTCGTCTTGAACATCTTCAGCGTCAAGCTCGTCGCTCTCATCAACAACACCGGCGTGCTCTTCGAGATCCTCGGCATGGTGGTGTTCGCGCTGATCCTTTTGATCTTCCACCACCATCAGAGCATCTCGGTCGTGACGAACAGCGGTGGCCTGCCGGTGACCTTCGGTTCCTTCTTCGCCGCGATGTTCATGAGCCTGTTCGTGATATATGGTTTCGACACCGCCTCTACTTTGGCCGAGGAGACGAACGATCCGCGCCGCATGGCGCCGCGCGCCGTTCTCACCTCCGTCGGCGGCGCTTTCGTGATCGGAGGGATCTTCCTCGTCGCATTGCTGATGGCGATTCCGAATCTCAAGGATGCGATCAGCGGAGGCTTCTCACCTGCCACCATCATCGAGGCAAACTTCTCGAAGCCGCTCGCGACGGCCTACCTCCTCGTCGTCTCGGCGGCCATACTCGTGTGCTGCATGTGCATAATGACGGCGACGATAAGGCTGTGCTTCGGCATGGCGCGAGACAACAACCTCCCCTTCTCCCGCCATATCGCGGTCGTCAGCCCTTCGCTCAAGACGCCAGTAGCAGCCTGTGTGGTAGTCGGCGTGCTCTCCGCGGTCCCGATGATCAAGTACGCTGGCGCAGGCTATATCGCCATCGCCGCCACGGGGATGATCTACCTGAGCTACTTCCTCGGCAATCTCGCCTCCCTGCGCGCTCGCTTCAAAGGTTGGCCGCGCGTCACCGCCCCGTTCTCGCTGGGCAGTTGGGGAAAGCTCGTGAACGTCCTCGGACTCCTCTATGGCGGCGCGATGATCGTGAACTTCGCGTGGCCACGTGCCGCCAGCAATCCCGAGCCTGTCCAGACCGCCGTCGGCAAAGCCCCACCGGCCCTCAGTCTCGGCGTCAACTTCCTCAACCACATTCCGATCCTCTACACCGTGCTCGGCGTCGTTCTCATCCTCGGCGCGCTCTACTACGGGCTCGTGCAGCGGCACAAAGACCTGCCGCCGGTGACGATCCCACCGGAGTCCGGTCCGACTTAATGCGTGGGCACGTCGAAGCTCCAGACGACGAGCCGGGTCCGGTCGGAAAGGAAGATATCGGTCGCGTACTCGACCGGCGTTCCCTCCGCGTCAAAGGCTGTCCGCCGCACGAGCAGCACCGGGGTACCGGCGCGCACGCCGAGCAGCTTGGCCGCGCGGCGGTCTACGGCCACCGGCTCTATCAGCTCACGGGCATGGGTCGGCCGCCGTCCGTAGATCTCGCCGAGAAGCCCGTAGAGGGACTGATCGAGGTGCTGGTCGAGAAGCCCCGGGAACGCCTTGGCCGGGAAGGACGACGACTCGAGCAGCACGGGGGTGCCGCTCGCGAGGCGAAGGCGCTGCACCTCGAACACGGGGCTCCCCTCGGCGAGGTCGAGCGCGGACGCGACCGTCGCGTCCGCCGGCGCCTCGCGCGCGCCCAGCACCTCTGCGCCGGCGACTCGGCCCTGGCGGCGGAGCTGTTCGGAGAAACCCGCGAAGGTGGTCAAGTCGCGCTCGAGGGTCCACTTGCGGACAAAGGTACCCCCGTGGCGACCGACGACCCGGTCGATGAACCCGCGACGCTCGAGAACCGCGAGCGCCTGGCGGAGAGTCAGCCGGCTGACCCCGAGGCTCGCGGCAAGCTCCGGCTCAGGGGGGAAGCGGTGGCCCGGCGGGTACTTCCCTTCCTCGATCCCAGTTTCGATGGAAGCTGCGATCCGCGCGTAGATCGGGCCGCCTCGTGCTTCAAGCGCCGTGCCCTCAACCGTTTGCGACATCGACTTCCCTCTCGTGGCCATGGCGGCGGCCCAGCCGGTGCCGGGCAATCGACCGGAAATCTAACCAGCCCGGCTGTGCCGTCGCGCCCAGGACCCGCGAGTATTGCTGACACACTTTCGGGTGCCATCACCAAGGTCCACTAGCAGGAGGCCAGAATGCCGGAACGGGCGCGAGCAGTCATCATCGGCGGCGGTGTGGGAGGATGCTCGATAGCGTACTGGTTAGCACGTCTTGGTTGGCACGACATCGTGTTGCTCGAACGAGCGCAGCTGACGAGCGGCTCTACCTTCCATTCCGCCGGCCTCGTGGGCCAGCTCCGCTCGTCGAAGGCGCTCACCACCATGATGATGAACTCCGTCGAGCTCTACCGCGAGCTGGGCGCCGAGGTGGATCTCGACACCGGCTGGCGCGAGGTCGGATCTCTCAGGCTCGCATCGTCGCCCGAGCGAATGGAGGAGCTACGGCGCCAAGCCGCGTGGGCCGAGACCTTCGGACTGCCTCTCGAGCTCATCTCCGCGCCGGCAGCAGCCGAGCTGTTCCCCCCTCTTGACACCACAGGCGTGCTGGGGGCGGCCTTGCTGCCAAGCGACGGCTATCTCGACCCGAGCCAGCTGACGCTCGCTCTCGCCAAAGGAGCGCGCCTGTTGGGAGCCGAAATACGGACAGAGACTGCCGTGACCGCCATCGACGTCTCTTCCGGGCGGGTGACGGGAGTGGAGATCGAGCACGACGGCCATCGTTCGAGGGTCCTCGCCGACGTCGTAGTCGACGCCGGCGGCATCTACGCGCACGAGATCGGAGCCCTCGCAGGCATCCACGTGCCCCTCGTGGCGATGGCGCACCAGTACGCCATCACGAAGCCGAGCGGGCTCTCCACGACCATGCCGACTCTTCGCGATCCCTCCCTGCTCGTGTACTTCCGCGGTGAGAGTGGCGGGCTTGTCGCTGGCGGCTACGAGCCCAACCCGGCGCCCTGGGGACTGGGAGGAATCCCGAGAGATTTCAACAACAAGCTTCTCGAGGAGGACTGGGAGCGCTTCGCCCCTCTCTACGAGAACGCCTCGCGCCGTATACCTCTACTTGCCCGAGCCGAGATCGTCAAGCTCGTGAACGGCCCGGAGGCCTTCACCCCCGACGGCGAATTCATCCTCGGCGAGTCCGCCGTAGGCGGTCTCTGGGTTGCCGCCGGCTTCTGCGCGCACGGCATCGCGGGCTCGGGTGGGATGGGCCGCCTGGTCGCGCAATGGATAGTCACCGGCCAGCCCGGCCTCGATGCCTGGCACATGGACTCGAGGCGGTTCGGTGACCAGTACAGATCGAGGGCCTATACCCTGGAGCGCACCACCGAAGTCTATGCGACCTACTACGACGTCGTATACCCCGGGCACGAGCGCGTGGCGGGACGACCGCTCAAGCTCTCGCCGGTCTATCCTCGCCTGTCACAGCTCGGCGCGGCCTTCGGCGAGAAGTCCGGCTGGGAGCGCGCCAACTGGTTCAGCTGCAACGAGGAAGACGGTGACGACCGACTTCGCCCGAGAGGTTGGGCTGGAAATGAGTGGTCGCCGGCCGTGGGAGCAGAGCACCGCGCGTGCCGAGAGCGCGCGGCGCTGTTCGATCAGAGCTCGTTCGCGAAGCTGGAAGTCTTCGGACCCGGCGCGCTCGCGGCGCTGGAACGTATCTGCGCGAACCGCATCGACAGGCCGCCCGGCCGAGTTATCTATACCCAGATGCTCAACGGACGCGGGGGGATCGAGTGCGATCTCACGGTCACGCGACTCGACGCGGAGCGTTTCCGCGTCGTCACAGGTACGGCCACGGGAAACCACGACCGGGCCTGGATCGAAGCCAACCTCCCCGGCGACGGTTCGGCCCGGGTCGAGGACGTCACCTCGCGCTACGCCTGCATTTGCCTGTGGGGACCGCGGGCACGCGACATCCTGGCACCACTCACCGAGACCGACATGTCGAACGGCGCCTTCGGGTACATGAGCGCCGTCGAGATCAACGTCGGGCCGGTTCCCTGCCTGGCGGTGAGGGTCACCTTTGTCGGCGAGCTGGGTTGGGAGCTGTACTGCCCGGTCGAGTATGGCGCGCGCCTGTGGGACACACTGTTCGAGGCCGGCGAGCCGCACGGCATCGTCGCAGGCGGATACAGAGCGATCGACTCACTTAGGCTCGAGAAGGGCTACCGCGTCTGGGGCTCCGACGTAACTCCGGTGGACACACCCTTTGAGGCGGGCCTCGGCTTCGCCGTCGCGATGGAAAAGGGTGACTTCATCGGCCGCGCCGCGCTCGAGGCAGCAAAGTCGCCCGAAAGGCTTCTCACGTGTCTCGTGCTCGACGACCCCCGCTCAGTCGTCCTCGGTGAGGAGCCGGTACGTATCGAGGGCTACCCCCAAGGACGCGTCACAAGCGGAGGCTTCGGGTACAGCGTCGCGCGCTCGATAGCCTTCGCCTATATTCCGTCGGAGATGGCCTCGGCCGGCCAACGCGTCGAGGTGAACCTCTTTGGTGATTGGGTCGGAGGCGAGGTGGCCATCGGGCCGCTCTTCGACCGCGACAACGAGCGGGTCCGAGCATGAGGCGGCTTGCGCCGAAGGGATGCTGCATGCTCACAGCCACTAGCATCTCGGCATCGTGGAGGCGACGGGCCAGCTGGAGCTGGTTCCTCACTCCGCGCAGACACGCACCTGCTCCAGATCTGTAGGAGGACCCATGTACTCCGGACTCACCGCCGAAGAGATCGTCATCGCCGGCCACAACGGCGACGAGATCAACGCTTATGCCGCGAGACCCCGGGGCAAGGGACCCTTTCCCGGAGTCGTGGTGATCCACCACATGCCGGGCTGGGACGAGGCGACGACTGAGATCGCGAACCGTTTCGCCGCCCACGGCTACTCGGCAATAGTCCCGAACCTTCACTACCGCGATGCGCCCGGGGCCTCCCCGGACGACGCCGCCGCCGCGACGCGCGCGGCCGGCGGTGTTCCCGATGATCGGCTTGTCGGAGACGTCTCGGGTGCAGCCTCCTACCTGCGCTCCCTGAACGACTCGAACGGGAAAGCTGGTGTCATCGGCTACTGCTCCGGTGGTCGGCAGGCTTTCCTCTCTGCCTGCTCGCTCGAGCTCGATGCCGCCGTCGACTGCTACGGGGCCTTCGTAGTGGGCACACCGCCGGAGGGCTCGAACATGAAGCCGATCCTTCATCTCGCCGAGAAGCTCCACTGCCCGTTGCTAGGGCTCTTCGGACTGGACGACCAGTACCCTTCCCCCGAGCAGGTCGACGAGCTCGAGAACGAGCTCGAGCGGCTCGCCAAGCCTTACGAGTTACACCGCTATGAGGGCGCGGGCCATGCGTTCTTCAACACCGCCAGAGACTCGTACCGGCCCGCGGCAGCCGCCGACGGCTGGCAGCGCATCTTTGCTTTCTTCGGCCGGCTCCTCGCCTCCTGAGCCAGTCACATGTGCTCCTACCTCACCTCAGCCACCTCGCTCGAGGGAAGCGGCAAAGGCGCGAGCGGATGGTTCAGCCTCACCTCCGCCATGGCCTACTTCGACCACCCGTACCATGCGAGTTCTGAGCACACCTTGAACATCGACTTCCTGAACGAGAGCGAGGGACCCTCGGCGCGCGTCGCTGTCGAGCTCACCGCCGACTCGGCCCGTGCTCTGCTTCGCTTGATCGAAGAAGCTCTGGCTGCCGCGGGGGCCGCGGCCGCGCCTGCAGGCTCATATGGGGACTACGAGCCGCAGCCGCGTCGCTAACCCAGTCCCATTGGCGCCCAGGACAGGACCAGGAAGATGAAGCTCGAGCGCGTCACCAACGTCGCGGATGCCCGCATGGTCGCCAAGCGGACGATCCCCGGTGTGCTGTTCGACTACATCGACGGCGCCGCCGACGACGAGACGACGATGCGCGCCAACACGGCGGCCTTCGACGAGGTCATGTTCCGCCCTCGGGTGGGGCTCGAGGTTCGAGAGCCGGATCTGACCACCACGGTGCTCGGAGCCAAGGTGTCCATGCCGCTCCTCTTGGCGCCTACAGGGCTGGCAGAAGCCATGCACCGAGATGGTGCCGCCGGGGCCGCCCGGGCTGCCGCCAGTCGGGGAACGCTATGTGTGCTAAGCACCGTCGCCGGTTCTCCAATCGAGCAGGTCGCGCCCGCAGCCCCGGGCTCGGTCTGGTTCCAGCTCTACGCCGGTGGCAGCCGCCCAGAGGCCGACAAGCTGCTGGAACGCGCTGAGGCGGCTGGCGTGAGCGTTCTCGTCGTGACAATGGACACCCCTACGCTGGGTAATCGAGAACGAGACCGGCGTCATGGCGTCACGCCCCCTCTGCGACTTGACGCACACAACGCCCTCCACCTCGGTCCGCAGGTTCTCGCGCGTCCACTGTGGACCTACCGGATGGCTCGCCACGGGGTGAGCACGCTGCGCAGCGCCCAGGGCGCGCCCCTCTTGTCGTCGGCTCGCTACGCCGTGGCGGGTCAATGGCAGAAGCTGAGCAGCAGCAGGCTCCCCGGCGGACAGCGAGCGCGGGGTATTGGGATGCTGCGGATGGTTTCCTCGCCCTTCACCTGGGCCGACATCGAGTACTTGAAGGCCCGCTGGGCTGGCAAGCTCGTCGTCAAAGGGCTGCTTCGGGGCGACGATGCCCGCATCTCGGTCGACCTTGGAGCAGACGCCGTCGTCATCTCGAACCACGGCGGTCGCCAACATGACGGCGCGCCGGCAACTCTCAGCGTTCTTCCCGAGGTCGTCGACGCCGTCGGTGACTCCGCCGAGGTCATGCTCGACGGGGGCGTAAGGCGTGGCACTCACGTCCTAAAGGCCGTCGCACTCGGGGCGCGAGCCGTCTTCATCGGTCGCCCCTTCCTCTACGGCCTTGCCGCAGCTGGACAGCTCGGGGTAGAGCACGTCTTGGACATCTTCCAAAGTGAGATCACGAGGGACATGATCCTGCTTGGGTGCCAGGACCTCGCAGAGCTCGGGCCGGCCTGGTTGAGGGTACCGGGTCGCTGAGCTCGGAGCTGTGCCGCGATACGAGCAAGTCGATGAGCGCCTGCCGAGCATTGAAGACACCCCCGGGTATCATTGGGCGATGCCCGGCACCATCGAAGCCGATGGCTGTGGCGCGTCCGCAAGCCCGAGAGCGAATCTGAACCCTGGAAGCAGCACCAAGAGCTCCGCCGACGCGCTGACCGGACTGTGGCACCGCTTCAGCGCCTTTGCGTCCCGCGCAGGTGTGGCCGCGACGGCCACTGTCGCCCTGTGGATCGCGTCGGGAGTGACATGGTCGTTGGTGTGCCTGCGACTGGCTCGCAGCGGTACCGACCTGGGCTGGGATCTCGTCACTTCGTACAGAGCAGAGCGCGTCTTTGCCCGCGGCGGCCAGCCCTACTCGATCGCCGCCACCGACCACCGCCTCTATCTCTACCCTCCGAGCGCGCTGCTCGTGCTCCGACCGCTGGCGCTGCTCTCGCTTCACCAGGTGCAACTCATCGGCCTAGCCGCCACCGCAGTGATGACGTGGGCCGCCGTCATGCTCTCAGCTGCCGTGCTCGGAAAGCGGTGGTGGGGCTTCACCGCGGCGGCCGTGGTGTTCGCGCTCCGCTTCGCCGAGCCGCTCCTGGCGGAGCTCGGCCTCGAGAACGTCACCGTGGTCTGCACGCTGGCACTTGCTGCCTTCTACCTGCTGAGCGCCAAAGAGCACTGGGTGCTGGCAGGCGCTGCGATCGGCGTCACCCTGGCCATCAAGCCACTGCTTCTTGCGGTGTTGCTCGTGTTCGTCCTCGCGAGGAAGTGGCGGGCCCTTGCGGTGACCGTGGCCATCCCTGCTGTCCTCAACGCCGCGGCGTTCATCGTCGTACGAGATCCGACGGCCGTGTTTGCAAAGTTGCCAAGCCTGCTCGACCGCACAGGCGCCGGTGCGCTTTTGAACTCGGCCTGGGTCGCCGTGATGACAACTCTGGGTGCGCCAGATGGTGTCACCATCCTCGTACGGGTCATGACTGCCGGGGTCGTGGCCCTTGGGGCCTGGTGGTCATGGCACGAGATGGACGACGGACCGGCGCGAACCATCACGACTTCGAGCGTGCTGCTCATAGGAACGTACCTGGCGGGCACTCTCTCCGAGAACCACTTCATGTTGACGCTCGTGCCACTCGCCATGACGGCAATAGTCACTGGTGCACCAGCTCGATGGGTGAGCGCCTGGGTCGGTGTGCTGCTGCTCATGGGGCTCACTCCTCCCGCCTCGCTCCTCGGGCTCGACTCCGGGGCAAACCTCTCGCTCTTCCGGGCATTGGGGATGACGCTCGTAGTGCTGACCGTGGTCGCAGCACTCGGCTGGAAGAAGTTCTGCCGCAAATCCAATGATGCCGGCAAAGACGACACCGAGAGCTCAGGGGAGCTCCGTGCCGGAGCCCGGAACAGCTCGGCCGATACCGGGACAGCCAGGACCGAAGCGGACCAAGGAGCCTCCGACCGCGCCACCGCGAGGCCGGGCTCCTTCGAGGGTGTGCTCGCCCCATGACGGCGACAGTGACCGAGAGCGCCGCGGAAGCAGATTTCTCCGGCAGCGTCGCTCCCGACAGAGCGGCCATCGAGAAGGACACCAAGAGGCGATACCTCGCGACCACGGTGTCCGTCGCCTCCTACTTCGCACTCGCCGTCGTCGCGTTCCTTCCCCATGGCCCTCTTGCCTCTCGCGCCATCCCGGCAGCGGGTCCCGGCAACCCGGCCGGCTCCGATCCCTTTCAGATGGCGTGGTTCTTGAGCTGGCTGCCGTACGCGCTCACCCACGGACTGAACATCTTCCACACAACCCTCTTCGACTACCCCCAGGGGGTGAACCTTGCCGACAACACCTCGGTCCCCCTCCTCGGACTTCTCGGGTGGCCGGTAACGGCCACGCTCGGCCCGGTTGCTGCGTTCAACTTCCTCCTCCGACTTGCATTTGCGCTGTCGGCGACAAGCATGTTCCTGGTCCTGCACCGCTGGTGCTCGTCTACGATCGCTCCGTTCGTAGGCGGGCTTGTCTACGGCTTCGGCCCGTACATGGTGGGCCAAGAGCTTCACTTGGATCTTGCCTTCGTTGCGATCCCGCCCCTTCTCGTGCTCTGCGCCGACGCGCTGGTCCGCACCCAGGCGATGCGACCGTGGCAGCTCGGGATCCTCACCGGGGTCGCGATCTCCGGAGAGCTGCTCATATCACCTGACGTCGTGAGCGGATGCGTCGTGATGGCCGTCATCGCGGCCGTCGCTCTGGCTATCGCCCACCGGCACCTGCTTGCGTCCAAGATCGCCTACATCGTGTCTGCCAGTGCAGTCGCGGCGGTGACCTTCGCTCTTATCTGCGGCTATCTGATCTTCGACATGACAGCAGGCCCGCACCATCTCCTCGGGGCAGTGATACCACCAGCCGCGCTGCAGGCGCTGCACGCGGACCTCCTGGGATCAATCGTTCCCACCTCCAACCAGGTCTTGGCACCGCATTTCCTGGCCCATCTCGGTAACGACATGGTGTCGAGCAACCTGTCCGAGAACGGTACCTACCTTGGCATCCCGCTCGTGATCCTCCTGTTCGTCATCGTCATAAGATCGCGCGGCAACGCCATGGTGCAGGCCCTGGGGTGGCTGGCAGTGGCTGCTTTCGTGCTCTCGCTCGGACCGGTGCTCACGATAGGGACGCTCAGCACCCACATTCCGCTGCCCGAGGGGGTCTTTGCCCACCTGCCTCTGCTCGACAACACCATCCCGGCCCGCTACGACCTCTACGTGTCGCTATTTGCCTCGATGGTCCTGGCACTCGGTCTTGACCGCTTCGTGCAACGGCGCAGCGCGGCGAGCGTCCTCAGCAACAAATGGCTGTCCCGCCTCGGCCCGCTCGGGTCCGACACGACCGCGGCACGGCGAGCGCGGGTGGGACTAGTTGCCGGCATCACCCTGCTCTCCCTGCTGCCGAACCTACCTTTCCCATCCCGGCCGGCTCCATGGCCGCCGTCTCTCACCAAGACGATGAAGAGGCTCGTACCTCCCGGCTCGGTCGTGCTGACCTATCCCTACCCGACTCCCCTGCACCCCGGCGCCCTGCTCTGGGAAGCCCAGGCTGGCATGGACTACCACCTGCTCGGTGGGTATGCCAACATCCAGATAGGAAACTCTGGCCACAGATGGCCCGAGCTGCTGTCGCCGCCCTACGTGCAAGAGCTGCTCGGCTATGCAAGCGTCGGCGACCAGTGGCCCCTTCCCGGGGTGGTAGACGCAGCTGACCTCGAAGCTCTGCACATCTTTCTCGCCCGCTACTTTGTCGGTGCCGTCGTCTACTGGGGTGGCGGGGACGACCCGGTCTCTGCCTATGACTATCTCGCCCAGGCGCTGGGTCCCCCCAGCTTCCGCTCCCACCTGGTCGCGATCTGGTTACCCACGGCTGGACGGTGGCGGTCGCCCTCCGGGCCGCCGTGAGACTCGCCACCGATGCGCCACGCGCCGGTGGGAGCCCATCTCGAGACTACGGGGCCAAGGGCACGCCGCAAGCAAAAGCGTGGCCCGCCACCCTGGCTCCGGTCGCGGCACTGATCCTCGTCACCGTAGCCATCTTCGCGGGTGGGGCGCTGGCCCTTGGACATCCGCTCCTGATGGGCGACAACCTCATTCAGAATTACCCGCTCAGGGTGCTCGTCGGCGCTGACCTGCGACACGGCAGGCTCCCGCTGTGGAACCCGTGGATCTGGAGCGGCACTCCATTGACGGCGGGACTGAATGCGGGAGCGTTCTACCCCACGACCCTGTTGTTCGCTGTCATGTCGCCCAACAACGCCTGGGTCATCAACCAGATCCTCGTTTCCTGCTCGGTCTCGGTCGGCACCTACCTCTTCATGCGAGCTACAGGGACCGGGGCACTTGCGTCGTTCCTCGGTGCCGGATCCTTCGCCTTCGCCGGCGCCGTCGCCTCCCAGGGGGCTGTTCACATCGATATGGCGGAGGGTTTCGCGTCGCTGCCCTGGATGCTCTTGGCTGTACGCGATATGACCGAGCGTCGCCGCTGGCGCTGCACCATCCTGCTCGGAGTTGCGGTGGCCTGCCTGATCCTGGCGGGGGCACCCGAGGCGATGCTCGATGTCACCATCTTGACGATCGCCTACGGCGCCGTGCGAGTGTCTTTGCACCCCTCGAGCTGGCGAGGTCCCGCAGGCCGGGCTGTCGTCGGCTTCGCCATCGGTGCCGGGCTCTCGGCGTTCGTCTCGCTTCCTGCCCTGCACTTCATCGCCACATCGCAGCGGGCGTCAGTCACCGCCAGGTTCGCCTCGAGCTACAGCTTCCCGCCGCGCGCCCTCGTGCTCGCTCTGGTGCCGTTCTTGGAGGGCGGCTGGAGCCTCATCTCCCAACCGCAGTATCTGGGCCGATCCAACCTCGCCGAAGTTGGTCTCTACGTAGGGCTGCTTCCCGTGATAGCCGCCATCGCGCTCGCGAGCCGCCGCTGGGCAGCCTGGCTCCCGAGCGGAGAGAGACGCACATGGTACGTGGTCGGACTCGTCGGCCTCCTCCTGGCGATGGCTGCCGGGACACCGCTCGAGCACCTGCTGTTCCACATTCCCCTCTATGGAAAGCAGCGCAACCAGGGGCGCAACATCGTCGATCTCGACTTCGCCGGCTGCATGCTGCTCGCCTGGTGGCTGGACGGCGGCACCCGGCCGGAGCGTGTCCGCACGCGATCAGAGGCTGTTGCGGCCGTCGCGTTGGTCGCAGTGACCGTCGGTCTTCTCGCGTGGACGGCACTATCGGCGACTTCGCTCTCCGGTCTGCTCGGCGCCGTCGCTCCCACCTCCTCGCAGCGCTCGAGCATCGAAGTCGCGACGGGGATCTCATCGTGTCTCGCGGCCCTAGCCGCCGGAGTGGTGCTCCTGCGGAGTCGGCTGCCGCGAATCCGCTGGCTCTTTCTCGCCGGCGCCTTCGTGGTCCTTGATCTCGCGATGTTCGTGTCGGGTACGACCTTTGCAGCCTCGCAGGCCGCGCCACCAGTCGGTGCTCCCGGCCCGTTGATGCAGATGGTGAGGAACAACCTCTCTCCCGGTGGCCGCTACGGGCTGTTCGACCCGGACCTCTTCTACCCCTCGGGCATCATCAAGGCGGGCGAGCCCGACATCGGGATCCTCGAAGGGCTTCCGAGTGTGCAGGGCTACGGCGCCATCGACGCTGGCGTGTATGCCCAGCGCACCGCCACTCATGTACGGGCCTATCTTGCGACCGCCGAGCTAGGGGCTGGCTACTTTCGTCCCCTCGGATTGCAGGTCATGGTCGCCCCGACCGAGGAGTTCCTGACGCCGATCTCGGCACTGCCGCGGCCGAACAAGACGGCAGACCTCTCCCCGATCTCCGAAGGGCCTGGGGTCGACCCTCTCCTGCCCGCGGGAGACTACGTTCCTCCTGAGGCCAGCTTGCCGGCACCCGCGCATTCCGAGCCGCTGCCGACCTTGCCGGCGGGAGGCCGAACCGGTTGGCTCTATGGCACCGTGACAGATCCGACGGCCGCGGTGATCGTCCTCTCGCATCCAAGCGACGGCCAGCTCGTACGCGTCGGCCTGGTTCGGCCGTCGGGCTCGATCGACTGGCGGCCGACCCAACGCCTTGCGGTCCACTCGAGCGCCGTCGAAGTGAGGCTCCCGAGGTTGAAGAGCACAGGCCTCGTGCTGAGACTGCTCTCCGGCGCCAACCTCGAAGGCCCCCAGCTGGCGATCGAAGCCGACGGGAGGCCCTATGTCGTGAACGGCCCTCTTGCTCGCGCGATGACGCCGGCGTCGTGGAGGTACGTGGGGCAAAAAGATCATTTCACTGTCTTTCGGACCGGCTACTTACCTGAGAAAGCTTGGGTGCAGGCACCTGGAACCTTCGAGGTCGCCGCTCATCTCAACGCGACGGTCGACATACTGGCCCAAAGCACCGACTCTGCCACGATCGCGGTGCGCGCGCCGCGAGATTCCATCCTCGTTCGCAGCGACGCCTGGGAAGCCGGCTGGCGCGCCAAGATCGTGAGTGGCACGGCGGCTTCGCGCTACCTGCGCGCCACCAAGGCAGGAAAAAGCGACCACCTCTCGGGAGGCCCACTCGAACCGGTTCGCCAGGTAGGCGCGATGCAGGGCTTCGGCATCCCGGCGGGGCTGAGCGTGGTTCAGTTCTCCTACACCGCCGAGGGGTTCTCGAAGGGACTCGTGATCGCCGCCGCGACGCTCCTGGCCACGATCGCGTCGATCCCCGTCGCCATGTCGCTCGCGCGGCGCCGGCGTCGAGGTCGAGGTCGAGCCCCTACCTCGAGCGCCGACTAGTGATCAGATCGGCCACCAACCCGGTCCACCCGGTCTGGTGGGAGGCTCCGAGACCCTGACCGGTATCGCCATGGAAATACTCATGAAACGGGATGAGAGCGTGCCACGCCGGATCGGTCTGGAACTTCTCGTAGCTGCCGAACACGGGCCGGCGCCCATCGGGACCGTCGAGGAAGATCGAGATCAGGCGGCGGCTTATCTCGTTCGCAGCTCCTTCCAGCGTCAGCCTTGTGTCCGAACCGGTTGGGCACTCGACCGTGAAGCCGTCGCCGAGGAAGCGATGGAAACGGCGCAGAGACTCGATTATGAGGTAGTTGGTGGGAAACCAGATAGGACCCCGCCAGTTGGAGTTACCGCCGAACAGGTTGGTAGTCGACTCGCCCGGCTCGTAGTCGACAGTGTCCAGCTGACCCCCAAGCTCGATCGTGAACGGGTGGTCCTGGTGCACGAGTGAAAGAGCTCGCAACCCCCGCTCGGAGAGAAACTCCCCCTCGTCCAGCATGTAGGAGAGCACCCTGCTCACCCGCCCGGGGTCGACGATCGAGAGGAGATGAGAGACCTCGGTGCCACCGGCATGGGGATGAACGACCGAGTCGGCGTACTGGCCCTTGTGCGAGAGGAACCACTCGAAGTGCTCGGCGAAGTACGGCAGCTGCGAGAATGTCTGCCTGTCTATGGTCGCGGTCGCACAGAGCGGGAGAAGACCCACCACAGACCTCACCCGCAGCGGCACGCGCTCGCCACCAGCAAGGCGCAGCAGGTCGTAGAAAAAGCCGTCGTCCTCGTTCCAGAGGCCCTGGCTGTAGACGGCGTTGCCGATGTACGCGAAGTGCTCGAAGAACTTGATCGCCATGTCTTCGTAGACCTTGTCATGAACCGCAAGCACAAGGGAGATCTCCAACATGTTGAGGCAGTACATCGCCATCCACGAGGTTCCGTCCGCCTGCTCGAGGAGACCGTCGACAGGCAGCCTTGCGGAGCGGTCGATCGGCCCGATGTTGTCGAGGCCGAGGAAACCGCCTTCGAACACGTTGTTCCCGGCTATGTCCTTACGGTTCACCCACCAGGTGAAGTTGATCACCAGCTTCGCAAATATCCTCTGGAGGAATCCATAGTCCGTCGCTCCGTCGATCTCGAAGACCCGGAGCGCAGCCCAAGCCTGGACCGGTGGGTTCACGTCACTGAAATTCCACTCATAGGCCGGGAGCTGGCCGTTCGGGTGCATGTACCACTCGCGACATACCGTCAGCAGCTGGGCCTTTGCCGAGCTCGGGTTCACATGAGCAAGCACCGCACAGTGAAACGCGAGGTCCCATGACGCATACCAGGGGTACTCCCACTTGTCCGGCATCGAGATCACGTCGTGATTGTTCAGATGCCGCCATCCGGAATTGCGACCTGTCTTACGGGCATCCGGCGGGCGCGGTTGCGCCGCGTCGCCATCCAGCCACCGCGCGACGTCATAGTGGAAGAACTGCTTCGACCAAAGCATCCCCGCAAAGGCCTGTCGCATGATCGACAGCTCGTCCCCCGAGGCGTCCCTAGGGGCAAAGCGAGCGTAGAACTCGTCGGCCTCCTCCTCGCGTGCTGCCAGCACCTCTGACCAATCCGAGCCTTGCCCGAGCGCAGGCGGCAGCTCATCACCGCTATGGGGCCGCAAGCGAAGTGCAACGGTTGTCTCGGCTCGGGCGGGAACATCCAGCAGATACCACAGCGCCGCCTTGGTGCCACTGCGCTCGGGGTTGACCGTCGCCGCCGAGGATACGACGTGGCCATTGATTCCGTCCTTCGGGTACGGCGTCGTGGCGCTCGAGCCCCACAGAGCCGGAGAGTTGGAGACGTTCTCGCAGAACAGCAACTCGGGCGACCCGTCTCCTGTAAGGGTGAAAGAGCCGAGCTCGCTGTGCTCGGCGATCAGGCAACGGCCCGCGGCCGTGACCCGTGGCAAACGCTCACGACCGGAGGAGTCCTCGGCGGACCATGACCAGGTGTTGCGGAACCAAAGTGTCGGAAGAAGATGAAGGGTCGCTGCCTGGGGGCCGGCATTTTTGACCCGCACCCTGATGCAGATGTCCGCGGGATCTGCCTTCGCGTACTCGACGGTTATATCGAAGTAGCGGTCTTCCGCAAAGATGCCGGTGTCGATCAGCTCGAACTCGGGGTCATGCCTCGAGCGGCGGCTGTTCTCCTCCAGCAGCTGCGCATAGGGGAAGGCGCCCTGCGGGTAGAGATACCGCCACTTCATCCAGGAGTACGTCGGCGTGGAGTCGAGGTACCACCAGTACTCCTTCGCATCCTCGCCGTGGTTGCCCTGGGGTCCGCTCAGCCCGAAGATGCGCTCTTTCAGCACCTCGTCTCGGCCATTCCAGAACGAGAAACCCAGACAGACCAACTGCGCCTCGTCACATATGCCTCCGAGCCCGTCTTCGCTCCACCGGTAGGCTCGCTTGTGGGCGTGCTCGAAGGGGAAGTACCCCCAGGCGTCTCCGTCCTCGCTGTAGTCCTCTCGCACGGTGCCCCAGGCACGTTCTGCCAGATAGGGACCGAAGCGTCTCCATGCTGGCCCATCGGAGTCGAGACGAACTTGCTCAGCGTTCTCCATGTCCGCCAGTCTGCCAACTGCCGGCCAAGGTGGCACACGCTCCCCCGAGGGTGCGAATCACCCTCGGGGAAACGCTCTGATCACACGACCGTCAGATGACCCGGACGTTGCGCGCCTCGTCGCCCTTCCGGCCCGGCGCCACCTCGAACTCGACCTGCTGGCCGGCCTCGAGCGTACGGTAGCCCGAGCCCTGCACGTTGCTGTAATGGACGAAGACGTCCTCCCCGTCCGGCCGGGAGACGAATCCGTACCCCTTCTCAGCGTTGAAAAACTTTACAGTGCCGACTGGCATTCTTGCTCCTTGATTGTGCCTTCTAGAGGCGTTGTATTCGGTGTTGCGGTAAGTGTTGCGGTCATTGAAGCGGTCTGGTCGCGCGGGGTTCTCGGCTCGCGTCGGGCGGTCG
>CAZAMA010000034.1:0-17185 GCA_964485645.1 uncultured Acidimicrobiaceae bacterium
CTTCGTTCCCTGGAGGATGCGCTGCTGAGCTATCCCGGGGGCGTGGTCGTCATCAGCCACGACAGATGGTTTCTCGACCGGGTCGCGACCCACGTCCTTGCTTTCGAGGGGGAGTCGCAAGTGCGGTGGTGGGAAGGCAACTTCAGCGACTACGAGGCCGACCGCCGAAGGCGTCTCGGCGGCGACGCCGATCAGCCGCACCGCCTTGCATACAAGCCGCTTACCCGGTGAGGGAGTCTCACCGGCGCGCCTGCCCGGTCCTCAGCGGCCGGCCTCCGCCTCTTCGGCCACGGAGAACCAGCGGGTCTCAGCCGCAGCCAGGCGTGCCTGCACGTCTGCGAGCTGACGGCTCACTCGCGCGAGCTCGATGTGGTCGCTGGTCTTGAGAAGAGTGTCGCTGAGCCCGTCTCGCTCGCTGCTCAGGCGCGCCATGTCCTGCTCGAGGCCGCGCAGCTCTCTCCCGATAGTGCTCAAAGAGCGGCCGCGTCGCGGGCGAGCCGAGGCGAGCTCACGGCTGCCCAGCCGAGAGGCGGGAGACGAGCTCGAAGGCGGTGCCAGTGCCCGCGTGTCGTCTCGATGCCGCGCCGTCCACGCGTCGATGCCCCCGGTGATCTCCGATACAGATGCGCTCTCGACAGCCACGAGCCTGTCTGTGGTTCGCTCGAGAAAGGTTCTGTCGTGGCTGACCACGACAAGCGCTCCGGGCCACTCCTCGAAGTAGTCCTCCAGGATTCGCAACGTGTCGATGTCCAAGTCGTTGGTCGGCTCGTCGAGCAACAAGACGTTAGGTCGCGCTGAAAGCACGAGGAGAAGCTGCAGCCGTCGACGCTCGCCCCCCGAGAGCGCTCCGGCTTCGGTGAACTGCAGGGCTCCGCTGAACCAGAAGCGGTCCATGAGAGCGATATCTTCGGGAGCTCCGGGAACCCGGGTCGGTCCGGCGACCAGATCGCGCACGCGGGCCTTTGCATCGACAGCGATGCCGTGCTGGCCGTAGTACCCGATGACGACCGTCGGGCCGACCTCGAGTCGCCCCCTAGTCGGTGGCCGTCTCTGTGCCAGCACCTCCAGGAGCGTCGACTTCCCCGAGCCATTGGAGCCGATGACACCCAGTCGCTCGCGGGGACCGAGGAGGAGATCAACGTTTTCGAGCACCGCGTCAGCGGTCGGCCCGTAGCGGTAGCCCACGCCCTCGCACTCTATGACCTTGTCCCCAAGGCGCGGCGTTCCGAAGGAGAGCCGAAGCTCGCCGGAGCGAGCAGGCGGCTCTGCACGAGCTGAAAGGAGCTGGACGGCAGCATCGATCCGGGCCTGCGGCTTTCGCGTCCGGGCAGGGGCGCCCCGGCGCAGCCACGCGAGCTCCCGCCGTGCAAGGTTCTGCCGCGTCGACTCGGCCGCGGCGGCCTGGTCCTCGCGCTGCGCGCGCCGCGACAGGTACATCGCGTAGCCACCCTCGTGCACGTGAGCGTGCCCTCGGTCGAGCTCGAGCATCTTCGTGGTCACCTTGTCGAGAAGATGGCGGTCATGTGTCACGAGCACCAAGGCACCGCGGTGCTGAAGGAGCCACCGTTCCAGCCAGGCCACGGCGGGCAGGTCGAGGTGGTTAGTAGGTTCGTCGATGACGAGCACCTCGGCGGGCCTCGCGAGGAGAGCGGCCAGCGCGACACGCTTGGCCTGACCTCCCGAGAGGGTCGCGACGTCAGTGGAGCCGGCGCCGCCCATGCCCAAACGTTCGAGAGCGGCGTCGGCCTGCCAACCCGGGCCGACGGCTGATTTCACGTCGCCTGCAGGCAGGGAGGGTTCCTGGGCAAGGTAGCCGACTCGCACCCCGCGACCGCGACGCGTCAACCCGGTGTCAGGAGGCTCGACGCCGGCGACGATCTTGAGGAGGGTGGATTTGCCTGTGCCGTTGATCCCGACGACGCCCACGCGGTCGCCGTCGCTCATGGTGAGAGAGAGATCGCCGAAGAGCACCCGCTCGCCACGCCGGGCTGACACTTGTTGGAGGTCGACGAGGACTGCCATTCAGCGCTCAGCCCAGCGCTCCCAGCGCCTTTGCGATCGGCTCGAGAACGGCCGGACTATGAGGGGGTCGGAGCTGCACGATGGCGAGATCGACGCCCGCCTCGCCGAGCGCCGCGGCTGTCTCGGCGGTGGCTGCTGGGTCGCCCTCGTAACGGACGTGGCTCGATATCTGGATCTCCGAGGGGTCGCGGCCCACCTCAGCGCAGTGCTCGTGGAGGACATCGAGCTTGCGGGCGAACTCCTCCGCCGTCCCACCGGAGAAGTTCCAATGCTGGGCAAAGCGGGCAGCCGTCCGCAGCGTCCGACGCTCACCGCCTCCCCCGATGCAGATGGGGGGATGGGGGATCTGCACTGGCTTCGGGTTGCAGCGGGCGTCGGTCAGCTTGAAGAACCGGCCCTCGAACGACGTCGTCTCCTGGCTGAGCAACCCGGTGAGCACTTGGCACGCCTCCTCGAGGCGATCGCTGCGATCAGACGGGCTTCCGAGCGCGATTCCATAAGCGCCGGACTCCTCCTCGTTCCAGCCGGCGCCGATCCCGATCTCGAGCCGGCCGCCCGAGACGACGTCCAAAGAGGCTGCCATGTTGGCGAGCACAGCGGGGTGCCGGTAGTGGATCCCGGAGACGAGGGTGCCGAGGCGCAGCCGTGTCGTGGCTTGCGCCAGCGCGGCCAGTGTGACCCAGCCCTCGAGGCAGGGCCCGGTCGGGTCTGAGTAGATCGGGTAGAAGTGGTCGAACGTCCAGCCCGACTCGTATATCTCGATGTCGTCTGCTGCCTTCCATAGCGCCAGCATCGCCGACCACGTCGTGTGCTGGGGGGCTGTCTTGAATGCGAACCTCATGGTGGCAAACTTAGAGGTCCTGACGCCCGAGCCGGTTCGTGCTTTCCGACGCGAGCGCCCCGGTCGTGAAGCGCGGCGCGCTCTCGCAGCGCTCCGGGCGCCGGCAATTCATCCCTCGTAGTGCCGAACCTGGTAGATATGACACGTGCGACACTGGCGCCACCACGACGTCTCGCTGCTCGTCTTAGGATGCGGACTCAGGGCAACGATGACCGAGCTATGAGGGCGCTCGCGAAAGTGGTGTCCGCGCTCGGCGCCGTTGCGCTCGGATTCGGCGGCCCGACGATTCTCCTACGCACGACCCCCGGGGCCCACGCAGAGGTGCGCGGTGTGAAGATGGCACTGCCCCGCTCGATCCAACCCAGGCCTGTCTTCCTCGCGCGGGGAGTCTGTGGAGTGCTCGTCGCAAACGAGACCACGTCCTGCGACCGGGCCATCCTCAAGGCCCTGAACGCCGCCCGGAGGTCCGAGCCGCTCGCGGCGATCTCCGGCAGCTTCAGCCTGGCGGCCTACGCCGCTCTGACGCCCGCGGAGCAGATCTTCGCCATCGCCGACATCGAGCGCACCTCGCGCGGCCTTCCTGCGATGACGGGACTGACGACTCAACTCGACGCAATGGCTGCCGCCGGTGTGAGAGACCAGATCGACCCCAGGATCGAGCTCCCTCTTCGCCTTGCCGGTGGGGGAATGGCCACTACCTTCGGCTCGAACTTCGCCGAGGGCACGGCCAACGCGATCGGCGCTGACTACTTCTGGATGTACGACGACGGCGCCGGCTCGCCCAACGCGAGTTGCACCTCCCACAGCCGCGAGCTCTGCTGGGCCCATCGCCGGAACATCCTCGGCGACTATGAGAGTCCCAGATACTGCGCGCCGGGGGCGGAGGACCACGTGCTCATGGGTGCCGCCGAGGCGACCTCGGGCGTCGCGCTCAGCCCGGCAGTCTCCGAAGTCTTCGTCAACGACTGCGGACCTCTGCCAAGCGATCTCGTGTTCACCTGGAGCGATGTGCTGAGGCGGGTCTTCAGCCAGAGATGATCGAGCGACCGGCGGCCGCGCCCTTCGTCGGGGAGCCCGAGGGCGCCGCCTCCCCTTGGCCCCGACCGATCGGGGTCGGTGCCGCCTCCTGACACAAGCGTCACAACCGTCGCCACACGCAATTTGCTACAGGCAGCACCGCTTTGCGCCGACAATGACTGCATGGCTCGTGATGAGACGGCGACATCGCCCTTCTTGGTGCTCTCGTCGCGGGCCCGTCGATGGCAGCGGTGCGAATGAACAGCGGCGGCCCCCTCGAAGTGGAATGCCGCCCATGCTGTTCGCGGGTGCGAGGGCTGAGCTTCTAGCACTGATCCCGTCGATGGGATCTGAGAGACGTCCGCCGGCCGTTGCCAAAAAGGGCGCGATCTCTCGTCGGGACGAGCCGCCGCAACGGCTCGCTCGGCGAGCAGGAAACAGCGGGAACCGGAAGCGGGCCGGCCTGGCGGAGGGCCGGCCCGAACCCGCTCCGACACCCTCGCTCCTATCCCGCGGGGCAGTCGGCGACCTCGCCCGTCCACTCACCCTCGTCGGCGGCACCGCCGCTGTCCGAGCCACCCTCAGCCGAGTCGTATGGAGCCGAGCCGCACTCGGCCGAGCCAGTCTCCGGCGGCCCGAGGTGAGCGAGCAGTACCTCGGAGATCGACGTGAGAGCGTCGAGCTGCTCGATCTCAAGCGGCGACAGGAACCAACGGCGGACCTGGGCGACGTGAAAGGGCGCCGCCACCTCGATGGCTGCCCTGCCCGTCGCGGTGAGCGCCACGAACGAGCCGCGGCTGTCAGAGGGGCACAGCTGGCGCTCGACGAGGCCGCGCCTCTCCATCCTCGTGAGCTGGTGGGAGAGGCGGCTCTTCTCGAAGCCGGCGGCGTCCCCGAGCTCGAAGGGCCGCATCCGGCCCGCAGGAGCCTCCGAAAGGTGGACGAGAACCGCGTAGTCGGCGTTCGAGAGGCCGGTCTGGCGCTGCAGCTCCCGGCCGAGCACTCGGCTCAGCTGCGACTCCATGTCAAGAAAGCTCCGCCACGCTCGCTGCTCCTGGGCATCGAGCCACGGTGGCGGTTGCACGCTGGGCGCGTCGGATTCTGCTTGGAGGTTCACCGTCTCACCGTCGCTCATGGGGCCGAGCATACCTCCAGTCTGTAGTTGATATATCAACTGACGGGTGCCGGATCGGGCCGTCAAGCGGCGTCGACGCGGCTAACCGAGGTATCCCGAGTACGGCAGAGGGTATGGGACAGCTGGGATGCCGCAGTCGTGCCGCCCGGGGAGACCTAGGCCGTCGAGCCCGAAAGTGTCCCTGGTGCAGGTGTCCCAAACGAAGTTGTAGCCCTCCTTGCCGACGGTGAACGAGAATCGCACCGAGTAGGTCACATCAGCTGCTCGCCGATTGACGGTCTTTCGCAGGAGGAAAGGGTAGAGCCTGAGCACCGAGGGCAGCGGGGGCCTTGCAGTCGGGCTGAGATTCAGCCCGAGATAGGTGTAAACGTGCTTGGCAGACTCCCGCGCCAGGGCTGCTCGCGGAAAGAATGTCGTCTCGGTGAAGCTCATGTGACACCCGGGGCGCGAGCAGGCCGGCGCGGTCTTGGGCGTGATGGTCATCGCGACCGATACGAAGACCTCCTCGACGTTAGAGGTCGCGACCGTGACATCTTTGTGACCGGAGGTGGCAAGGACCCGGAAGAAGTACTTGGTGGCAGCCGATGGCTTCCTTTGGAACTCGAAGGATGCCCTACCTCCCGAAAGCTTCGCTCTCTCGGTCGCAATCACGGCCGGTGGCGACCTGAAGGGGAAGGACGATGCCAGCAGCTCGATCTTGGGACGTGCCTTGAGTCCGGTGACCCGTCCTTGCAGCCTCGCGACATCTAGCCGGTGCGTGCTGTCACGGTAGAGCACGAGGACGTCGCCGGACACGCTCGGGAACGTGCTCGAGGCAACGAGCGTCGCCTTGACTCTCGGTGTTCCGGCTAGGGCCCGGGTCGCGGTGGCCGGCAGAGCGGTGGCAACGAAGTACGAGACGGCGATTGCCGCCAGACAGAGAGCACGTTTCACAGCCACGGCCGCCCCGATATCGATCGCGCGAGGAGCGACGGCTCCGACCTGCACCTCTCCGGCATCTAGCTGAACCAGATCCTCTGGTAGTCGCGGCTCTGGGGATGCACCAGCGCGGCGATGAGCGCTATCTCGAAAAGCAGGTTGAAGATGCTCACAGGTACGCCGCCATAGACGGCGAGCACGAACAGCTGCAGCACAACAGGCAAAAACGCCATCACGAGGCCCACCTTGTAGCCGAGCTTGCGGGAGTTGGCTATGCCGAGTGCTCCGGCGATCTGGCCGAGGAGCACCACCACCCACACTCCCGTGACCGCCGCCGCCGCGCCGCCCGCCGTCCCTGCGGGCGTGAAACCACCGGAGAAGATCAGGCTGAGCAGCGCGATGGCCGCGTTCGAGTACAGCAGGATCTGCGCGAGCTGGAGAGTTTGCGGCTGCCCGGCGTTGTACCACCGCTGTACTTGCATCGCCCAAGTCTGGCAGCTTGTGCGAGTCTCGGCAGTGCATGGGCCGCGCGGGCGCGGCGAGTTGGTTATCTTGCGTCGCCTAGGGTTACCGGGCGGTCGGTGTTGCTCGCCGTGCGAGACGCGAGGGGGACGAGATGCACGACTACACACCCGAGGTGGACGACCCGCTGGCCGTCCTGCAAGCTCACGTGACGGCCATGGCGGAGTCCGCCGGCTCGATCGAGACCGTACTCGGTAGGTGGGCGCAGCAGCAGTGCGCGAGCGCAGTGCAGGTCGCCGTGACTCAAGACGTTCACCGCAGCAGGGCGCTCCAGGCCGCCGGACGGTACGACGAGCTCATGAGGGAGGCCGCGAAGCTGAGTGCGGAGCTTCCCGAGCGGATCGTCATGGGGCTTCGTGCTACAGCCTGGCGCCATCTGTACGTGGATCCGAACCGGGACGGCACAGGACGGATAATGGCGGACCTCGACTACGGTATCTGGCAGGAGAGCGGCCACAAGATACCGCCGGCCTATGAGCCGGTCGTCCTACGCGAGCTCGAGAGGGTGACCCAGCTACTGCGCCGGTTCGGCTACCGCCCGGACTTGATGACCCAGGTGTCCAAGCGCCGGTACACTGCGCCGCCTGAGGCCACGGCCGCGATGGAGACTTACTGTCGCCTGGCCGCCCGACTATGCGACGTGCTGGCCAGCGCAGAGACAGCTGCCAGGACCAGAAGGTCGGCACCCGAGGTGGCTGACGAGGGGACGTGGGGATTTTGCTGAGCTCGCGACGCGCCGCGCGGATCGCGCCGCGCGGATCGCGCCGCGCGGCGAGCAGCCTTCCGTCTTGCTGCCACCATCTCGGCGGTAAGATGGCCCGCAGCGGCGGATCCGCTGCTCTTCTCGCCCCTAGGCTGGGTTTCTTTTCGACATGATCGCGCGCTCTGACCTCCGTAACCTTGCCATCGTGGCCCACGTCGACCACGGCAAGACCACGCTCGTAGACGCGATGCTCTGGCAGTCCGGGGTGTTCCGGGCCAACCAGGAGGTCAACGTCCGTGTCATGGACTCGATGGATCTCGAGCGGGAGAAAGGCATCACGATCCTGGCCAAGAACACCGCAGTTCGCCACGGTGGGATGAAGCTCAACATCGTCGACACGCCAGGGCACGCCGACTTCGGTGGCGAGGTCGAGCGCGCGCTCGCGATGGTTGACGGAGTCCTCCTCCTCGTCGACGCGAGCGAGGGTCCGCTGCCTCAGACCCGCTTCGTCCTGCGAAAGGCGCTTGCGCTCGCGCTGCCGGTAGTGCTCGTTATCAACAAGATCGACCGACCCGACGCGAGGCCGGCCGAGGTACTCGATGAGGTCTACGAGCTGTTTCTGGATCTCGACGCCACCGAGGCCCAGATTGAGTTCCCCATCGTGTACTGCAATGCGAAGGCCGGGCGGGCGTCGCTCGGGGCGGACCCGCAAGGCACTGACCTCGAGCCTCTGTTCGAGGCGATCCGGGACCACATCCCGGCACCGAGCTACGACCCCGACCACCCCCTACAGGCGCTCGTCACCAACCTCGACGCCTCTCCCTATGTGGGGCGCCTCGCGATATGTCGGGCGATCCAGGGGACGCTTCGCCGGGGTCAACAGGTGGCCTGGTGCCGGCACGACGGGACCGTCCAGAACGTCCGCATATCCGAGCTGTATGTCACCGAGGGCCTCGAGCGGGTCGACGCCGCCGAGATCGGACCAGGCGACATCTTCGCGGTCGCCGGGCTGGACGAGGTCACCATCGGGGAGACGCTCGCGGATCCTGATGACCCGCGACCCCTTCCCGTGCTCACCGTCGACGAGCCGAGCCTCTCGATGACGATCGGGATCAACACTTCGCCGCTGGCAGGGCGAGACGGCAAGAAGCTGACGGCGCGTCTGCTCAAGAACCGTCTGGATGCCGAGCTCGTGGGTAATGTGTCCATAAGGGTGTTCCCGACAGAGCGGCCCGACACCTGGGAGGTCCAGGGTCGAGGAGAGCTCCAGCTGGCGGTCCTGGTCGAGGTGCTGAGGAGGGAAGGGTTCGAGGTCACCGTCGGCAAGCCTCAGGTGGTGACGCGCGTGCTCGACGGCGTGCTCCACGAGCCCGTGGAGCACGTGTCGATCGACGTGCCCGAGGACTACCTCGGGGTCGTCACCCAGCTGGTCGCCGTGCGCAAGGGCCGGCTCGAGCAGATGGTCAATCACGGTACGGGTTGGGCTCGCCTCGAGTACGCGGTCCCCGCCAGGGCGCTCATCGGCTTTCGCACCGAGTTTCTCACCGAGACGCGCGGCACGGGGATCCTCCACCACGTGTTCGAGGGTTTCGAGCCCTGGTTCGGCGACCTGCGCATGCGCCCGACGGGTTCGCTCGTCGCCGACCGCTCGGGTGTGACGACGATGTACTCACTGTTCAGCCTGCAGGACCGTGGCGCGCTGTTCGTCAGCCCGGGAGTCGAGGTCTACGAGGGAATGATCGTGGGGGAGAACGTCCGCTCCGACGACATGGACGTCAACCCGACGCGCGAGCGCAAAGTCACCAACGTCCGATCGTCCACGGCAGAAGAGCTCGTGCGGCTCATCCCGGCTCGCCAGCTCTCTCTCGAGCAGGCGCTGGAGTTCATCCGCGAGGACGAGTGCGTCGAGGTGACGCCGTCGCGGGTGCGACTGCGCAAGACGACGCTCGATCAACAGTCACGCGGGCGCGCCAACGCCCAGGCCAAGCGGGCGAGGATGTCGACGGCAGCGCAACACTGAACAAAGTTCGCCGCGCGCCCTTTGGCGGGTGCATCTCGCCGAACTGGGAGCGAGAGGAGGCGGTCCGGCGCATGTGCGACGTCTCGGCTCCTAGGACGCGGCCGCCACGGCCTTGCACCTCGCGCAGCGCCCGAGGAAGTCGAAACGGTGCTCGGAGATCACCACATCCTGCTCCTCGGCTACGACCCGTGCCGCCTCCGAAAGGGCGTGCTCCAGCCTCTCGGAGGGCGCCAGATCCGTGACCCGTCCGCAGACGATGCACGCGAAATGGTGGTGATGTCCCGAGAGGTCCTCCGTAAGCTCGAAGCGGCCGTGCCCGTCCGTCCCCGCTACCCTCCTCACGACGCCGCTCTCCATGAGCGCGGTGACGTGTCGGTAGGTGCTCGACTGGGGGACCTCGGGATGCATAGCCACGAGCTCTGGCACGGTGAGCGGCCGCTCGGCGTTTGAAAGAGCCTCGACGAGAAGACGCCGGGCGGTGGTGTAGCGCTGATCACACCGGCCGAGGCGCGCCCCGACCTCAAGATGAAGAGCGGCAAAGCCAGCGCTCGCAGCCGAGCCGACGCGCTCGAAGCCCATCTTGTTCGCCACATTGCCATATTAGTTGCGTCGCCGGATTCGCATTCGTCAAGGCGTGAAGGACCGACTCACCCGCGCGGGCGCGGGCGCGACCGCGCGGGCGGGGGCGCGTGGCGACGGCTTGTCTTCCGAAGCTGCTGTCCGTCTCAACTGGAGGGACAGGATCAAGCGGCGACCAAATGGGAGGCCGACAGGGCCGTGGAGGTGCGCGCGAGCACTCTGTCTCTTCCCTGACGGCATCCAGGAGTGCACCGCGGGCAGGTCGCGGGGTCGTAGGGGATATGACGTTGGCGCTCCCAGAACGCGGCAGTCGCCTCGTTGTGCTCCGGCCTGACGAGGCGCCCGAGTGGCACGACTGCCAGTACGACGGCTCCCGCCCTCGAGAGCGCGGCGGCTGCGCTGAGCGAGCGCGCTCCTGACACGAACATGTCGTCCACGACCAGCACATGGCGCGCCCGGAGGCTGGTGGTTGCCTCGACCACGAAACCCGACCGGCTCGCCTGCAGCCGGCGCGGCGGTTCGGGTCCTCGGTGCAGCACCGCGGCAGCTGACAGGCGGGGGGACGAAGCCGCGGCCGCGGTGCACACGGCTTCGAGCGGGTGCCGGCCCTTCCAGGACGGCCGGCCGGCCGAGGACGACGGCACAGGGACTACGAGCACGCCGCGCCGGTCGACGGCGAGACAGCCGAGGTGCATGTCGAGCCACGCGGCGAGGGCATCTGCCAGTGCCAGCGCGCGCGCCTCACGGCTTTTCGAGCTCGCGCCCGCTTTGTAGCCGACGAGAGCTCTGTGCACCGGGGAGCCGAGAGCGAAGAGAAAGAGCGGCACAATCTCAGGGAGGGTGCCGACCTGCGCCTTCAGCAAGGCGCAGCTCCAACAGGACTGCCGGCCGGCCGCCGCCGGGCCGTGGCAGTTCGTGCATATTGCGTATATCGCGGTTGGATGAGCCTCGGCCTGTTTGGTCGGGACGGCGACTCGCCCGTCGAGGGGCACAGCTAGCTGGATCGAAGTTGACGACATACTATGAAATACTACGAAAGGGCTGTGTGTTCTCTCACCGAGCACGGTCCGGTGGCCCCGTCAGCCGACTCGACGACTCGGCGACTCGATGGACAGACCCACCGGTAAACCCGACTATTGTGGTCAGCATTCGCGCTGGCAGCCGTCGGGCTGGGCGGCGATGCAGTTTCCGTGGGCCTCGCAGCGCCCCAGGCCCTCGGCTATCAGGTACCGGCGCAACTGGACGGCAGGAACGACAGGAGAGCGAAATGAACCTACAACTCGGAGATACCGCACCGGATTTCACGGCTGAGACGACCGAAGGCACGATCCACTTCTACGACTGGCTCGGCGATGGCTGGGGCATCCTCTTCTCTCATCCGAAGGACTTCACCCCCGTCTGCACGACCGAGCTCGGTGAGGTGGCCCGTCTGAAAGGCGAGTTCGCCAAGCGTGGCGCCAAGGTCATCGGGATCTCGGTCGACGACGTCAAGTCCCACAACAGCTGGAGCCAGGACATCGAGGACGCGACTGGCAACAAGTTGAACTTCCCGCTCATCGGCGACGAAGAGCGCAAGGTCGCCGATCTGTACGGGATGATCCCCCCCAACGCCGAGAACACCCTTACCGTCCGGTCAGTCTTCGTCATCGGTCCGGACAAGAAGGTCAAGCTCACGATCACCTACCCTGCAAGCACCGGACGAAACTTCGAGGAGATCCTCCGGGCGCTCGACTCCCTCCAGCTGACGGCCAACTACTCGGTGGCCACGCCGGTCAACTGGCATGAGGGCGAGGACGTCATCATCGTCACCTCCGTCAGTGACGAAGCTGCGAAGGAGAAGTTCCCCAAGGGTTTCAACGCGGTGAAGCCCTACCTCCGTTACACGCCGCAGCCGAACCGCTAGAGCGTCGGCCCCCGCCTGAGTGTTGCCGCCCCGCGTCGTGCGGGGCGGCACTTGGCTGGCGCACGGCGGCCAGAGTGGCCAACCGTGCGCGCGAAGTGACCGTAGGCACCAGCTTGCGGTCACCGCTGGCACACAGTTGGTCCGTGCAAGCATCTCATCGGCCCGAGAGCGGCTCGGCGGACTCATGGGGTCCGCGGTCTCTTAGGCGGACCCTTGAACCTGGTAGACGGTCATAGTCACCGAGCTCGTGGAGGTCTGGCTCGACCCCGCCAAGGCCGGAGTGATGGTCGGGACGACCGGGGTGATGACGACGGCGACGCCCCACTCGTACCCGTCACTGCCACTGCGCTGGGCCAGGAGCTCCCTGTTGCCCTTGGCCAGGCCGTCGAACTCCATCGACCAGTGCGCTGCCCTGAGCTCCAGCCAGTAGAAACGGGCGACCGTCGCAGACGTGGCAGGAACAGAGAACGTCACGCTTCGAGCAAACTGCCCGGCGTTGCCGTCACCGTCCGAGTGGCTCACATAGACCGAGCTGACCGGCACCGTGAGCGCCTTAACGACTGCAGTAGGCGGCTCTCCGGGGGCTTCCACATGGCGGAGGTAGCCCGCTGCCGGTACTGCTTTGAACGGGCTACCGGGAACGTCAGTGCCAAGCTGGTTCGCTCTCCCACGAGCAGACGAGCTTGCGATCAGCGATAGAGCGGCACCGGCGACCATGATGACGACTGCGACTGCGATCACGATCGCGGCGGGCCCCGCAGACGGACCGCGACGACGGAGTGCTGGCTCGCTGGGCGCCATATGGGCGATCCTACTTAGCGACAGCTCGGGCCGGACGGGCCGGCTGAAGCAGGGGCCGGGATCTGTCGCGGACCACATGAGGGTCCCGGCGGTCTCTTCGTCAGGTGCAGTCACGGCCCCGCGTGCTTACCACGGTACGCTCGTCGAGATGATCGGCGCGCCGGAAGACCACGGCACTCCTGAGCCCGAGACGGCTGCCGACCCCGAGCCGCCGTCAGGATCCGCGACCCGCCAACCAGCCGTCGAGCACCCGGCGAGGACGCTCATCCCGGCACCGACCGATTCGGTCGACGGAGTCATCTCGATCCTCGAGAAGAACCACCCGGATCGGGATCTCTCGATCGTGCGCCGGGCTCACGCCGTCGCGCTGAAGGCACACCACGGGCAGCGGCGAGCCTCCGGCGAGCCTTACATCACCCACCCGGTCGCGGTCGCCACCATCGTCGCCGAGCTCGGTCTAGACGAGGTGAGCGCCAGCGCGGCTCTCCTGCACGACGCGGTCGAGGACACCAAGGTCGATCTCGAGCAGATTCGTCAGGAGTTCGGCAACGAGGTAGCCGAGATCGTCGACGGCCTCACCAAGCTGGACCGGCTGCGCTTTGGCTCGAAGGAGGCTCAGCAGGCGGCATCGATGCGCAAGCTGTTCGTCGCAATGGCCCGCGACTGGCGCGTCCTTGTCATCAAGCTCGCCGACCGCATGCACAACATGCGGACCCTTGAAGCCCTGCCGGAGTGGAAGCGCAAGCGGATCGCGCGCGAGACGTTCGACATCTACTCACCGCTCGCCCACCGTCTCGGGATCCAGGAGATCAAGTGGCAGCTAGAGGACCTCTCCTTCGAGGCCGAGCATCCAAAGCGCTTCGCCGAGATCGCCCAGATGGTGGCCACGAGAGCTCCTCGACGCGAGGTCGAGCTTGCCGAGGTGCTCGAGGCGATGCGCCGCCGCCTCTCGGACCTCGCGATAGAGGCAGACGTTACGGGCCGGCCCAAGCATCTCTGGAGCATCTACGAGAAGATGGTGGTCCGAGCAAAGGAGTTCGACGAGATAACCGATCTCGTGGCGATCCGCGTGATCGTGTCCGCCGAGAAGGACTGCTGGGCGGCGCTTGGAGTAGTGCACTCCCTTTGGCCACCGGTGCCCGGGCGGTTCAAGGACTACATCAACTCGCCCAAGTTCAATCTGTACCAGTCGCTGCACACGACGGTGGTCGGACCGCACGGCAAGCCGGTCGAGGTCCAGGTGCGCACCTACGAGATGCACGAGCGCGCGGAGCACGGAATAGCGGCCCACTGGGGCTACAAGGAGGCCCCGCAGCGGTCCTCAGGACGTGGAGCGCGCTCCACCGACGAGATCGCGTGGCTCCAGCGGATCATGGACTGGGAACGCGAGACGCCCGATCCCCAGGAGTTCCTGGAGACGTTGAAGGAGGACCTCGAGCACGACGAGATCTACGTCTTCACGCCGAAGGGCGAGATAATGACGTTGCCGGCCGGCGGCACCCCAGTCGACTTCGCGTACTCCATCCATACCGAGGTCGGCCATCGCTGCGTCGGAGCTCGGGTCAACGGGCGCCTTGTCCCCCTCGACACGCGCCTCAGGTCAGGTGACACGGTCGAGGTGGTGACGTCGAAGATCCGCTCTGCTGGGCCGTCACGCGACTGGCTGAAGATCGTCACCTCGCCTCGAGCGCGCAACAAGATCCGTCAGTGGTTCTCTCGTGAGCGACGTGAGGATGCCATCGACGCCGGTCGAGAGGAGCTGGCGCGAGCGCTGCGTCGTGCCGGGCTCCCGGTGCAGAAGCTGCAGAGCTCACCGTCACTTCTCGCGATCGCAGCCAACCTCGGATACGGGGACCTAGACACACTGCACGCGGCCCTCGGCGAGGGCCACGTCTCGGGGCAGTCGCTCGTCCAGCGCCTAGAGCGCGAGCTGCGCGGTGGCGGGACCGAGATCCAGCTGCCGTCCACGGTCCTCACTCCGAGGCGTCCCTCCTCGAGGCGCAGCAGCGCGATCTACGTGGAGGGGCTCGACGACGTCATGGTCAGGTTGTCTCGCTGCTGCACTCCCGTTCCCGGTGATGCCGTCGTCGGTTTCGTCACGAAGGGTCGGGGAGTGTCGGTTCACCGGGAGGACTGTGCGAACGCCTCGGCTCTGGCAGGGCGCGAGTCCGAGCGACTCATCGAGGTGGAGTGGGACGAGGACCGCCGAGGCGTGTTCATTGCCGGCATCGAGGTGAAGGCACTCGACCGCAACCGCCTCCTTGCCGACGCCGCGCGAGTTCTCTCGGAGCACCACGTGAGCATCCTCTCTTCGTCTTCCAACACTTCGGGCGATAGGGTGAGTCGCATGCGCTTCGAGTTCGAGCTAGCCGATCCCGCCCACCTCGACTCGGTGCTGACCTCGCTTCGCCATCTCGACAGCGTCTACGACGCGTACCGCCTCCTGCCCGGTGGCTCGCGCGCAGCTATCACAGAAGACGAGTGAGTGATGAAGTGGTGACACAGAGCGAAGCTTCGCGTCCCGCCGGTGCTTGCGCAGCAGAAGACGACCCGGCGCGTCCGCGGGGCCTGCGGACGACCTACTGCGGCGTGCTCGGCGCGCCCGACGCCGGTGCGGTGGTCACTATCTGTGGTTGGGTCGCGCGAAGGCGCGAGCACGGTGAGCATCTGGCCTTTTTCGACGTACGCGATCACACCGGGGTCGTGCAGTGCGTAGTTGACGGCGCCCCTGAGCTTCGCTCGGAGAGCGTGGTGCGAGTCACTGGCACGGTTCGGCTCCGTCCCGAGGGGACGGTGAACCCGGCGATCTCGACCGGGGAGGTCGAGATCGGCGCCGAGGCCGTCGAGGTACTCGCGACCGCCGAGCCGCCACCGTTCTCACTCGACTCCCGTGCTGAGACGGACGAGCCGGTGCGACTCCGCTACCGCTACCTCGACATTCGTACCGACAAGATGCAGCGGAATCTTCGCCTGCGGGCCAAGGTCAACGCCGCGCTGCGGCGTGCTATGGAGCGCCAGGGTTTCGTCGAAGTAGAGACGCCGTTGCTCTGGGTGCCGACGCCGGAGGGCGCGCGGGAGTTCGCGATCCCCTCGCGCCTGCAGCCGGGATCTTTCTACGTACTGCCCCAGAGCCCGCAGATCGCGAAGCAGCTGTTGATGGTAGGGGGCATCGACAGGTACTACCAGATTGCCCGGTGCATGCGAGACGAGGACCTGCGGGCTGACCGGCAATTCGAGTTCACACAGCTTGACCTCGAGGCGTCCTTCGTGTCCAGGGAGGACATATGGGACGTCGTCTCTGCGGCCGTGCTCGAGGCGGCTGAAGCGGCAACCGGCGATGTGCCTCCCCCTGTTGCTCGCATGACCTGGAACGAGGCTTTGGACCGCTTCGGGACCGACAAGCCTGATCTGCGTTTTGGCATGGAGTTGGTCGACGTCGGGCCCGCAGTAGCCGCCACCGAGCTGCGGGCCTTCCAGGCGCCCTGCGTGAGGGCGATACGGCTCGAAGGGGGAGCTGGTCTCGGTCGCGGTCGGCTCGACTCTCTGACGGATCGTGCCAAGCAGCTCGGCGCGGCCGGCCTTGTCTGGATGAGGGTCATCGACCGCAACGGTGCCGTGGCGATCGATTCGCCGGTCGCACGACATCTCTCGGAGTCGGAGCAGACATCCCTCGTCAATCTCACTCTTGCTGATCCCGGCGACCTGTTGCTCGTCGTCGCCGGCGACCGCTCCACCGCGTCTCGCACGCTCGGGGGGCTCCGACTCGAGCTTGGTCAGCCTCCGGTCTCCGAGCGGCCGCTTCGCTTCGCGTGGATCTCGGACTTCCCGATGTTCGACGGTCTGAGCGAGGACGGGCACCCCCTTGCGGCGCACCACCCGTTCACGATGCCGCACCCAGAGGACCTCGACCTGCTCGAGACCGATCCACTCGCTGTGAGGTCGCAGTCGTACGACCTCGTGTTAAACGGGTGGGAGCTCGGCTCGGGCAGCATACGGATACACCGCGCCGACATACAAAGTCGCGTCTTTGCCGCGCTCGGCGTCTCCGAGGATGAGGCCTCGAGCAGGTTCGGCTTCCTCCTCGGCGCTTTCCGCTTTGGCGCGCCACCGCACGGGGGTTTCGCTTTCGGCACCGACAGGCTCGCAGCCGTTCTGGCCGGCGAAGACAACATCCGCGAGGTGATCGCGTTCCCGAAGACGCAGTCGGGCACGGACCTCATGACCGGGGCTCCGCGCGAGATCAGCGCGGCCCAGCTTGCCGAGCTGAGGATACAGGTGGTGGCCCCACCCGTTCGGTCCACCGGCCCGCAAGGCGGTCGCGACGGGCGGAGCGATTGACGGCTTGGCCGCGTGCGCGCCGCCGATCGAGCACATGCAGCGCTCGCGGAGACCCGCGTAGCTGCCCGCCGTGAACGGCCGGCCCCTTGTGGCCGCCGTTGCCGCGGTGCAGCACAGCAGACTTGTGGCGGGTAGCGCGCGAACTTGAAACTCGCCGCCTAGGTGGGGTGGCTCGCTTCGTCGTGCGCTTCTCCGACTTGGTAGTCGTTGCCCTCGCCGGTCGCCTTGCAGGCGTCAAAGAACCGTCGGTGCGGCGGTGCTTGAAGAGGGGTGGCGCTGCTCGTGGTGGCAAGCGACGCGACGGGCAAGACTTCGGAGTCCGGCGATGCCGCAGCGTCGGAGTTATGCAGGCCGTTGAGGGTGAGCGGCCCGTTGAGGGTGAGCGG
>CAZAMA010000034.1:17285-23868 GCA_964485645.1 uncultured Acidimicrobiaceae bacterium
CCGTTGAGGGTGAGCGGGCCGCGATCGGCCGCGCCGCAGGCGGCGCGGGGGCGTCACGGCGCCGGGCGCCGGCGCGATGGCTTTTCCCGACGGCGCCGATGCGGTCGGTGGGCCGCCGCCGGTGCGAATCGGGGTTGGGCAGCGAGATGCCGACATGGGATGCCACTGTCGCGACGGTCGACTGGAGGGGGCGAGGAAGCGAGCCGGTCGCGGCAGCGGCCATGCCGGCACCAAGCACGAGCGTGGTGGCGACGACGACGGCCTTGGCCGACAGCACCTTCGCCGTCACGCGCCGCCGGGGAGCCGCCGTGGCGGCAGGCTGGCGTACCTCTGAGCGGACAGTCGCCGCGAAGGCGCTGACGAGCTGGTCTTCGCCGGGGACGGCGCTCATCTGGACCGGGGGACGGGCGGCACGGACAAGACGGGCCAGCTCCTGCAAGCCCGGTGGCGCGTTATCAGGCTCAAATGCGCCGGCGAAGAGTGCGTCGGCAGTCCTGTCGTCGAATCGGAAGCCCCGCATGTTGACGGATCCATCGCCGCCGAGCGTCACAGCGTTACAACCCGAGGCTGCCAGCTCGCGGCCAGGCGGCGCAACGCTCGGTGCTGGAGCACGCGCACCGATCCCGGGCTGCGTCCCATCGCCGTGGCAACCTGACCGACGCTCAGACCTGCGACCACTCGCAACAGCACCGCCTCCGCCTGCTCGGGGGGGAGGTCACGCAGCAGCATCGCGATGGCGCTCTCGGTCGCGAGCTTCTCGAGGACCGTCTCCTCCGGTCCCGCCGTTACCGGCTCGTGTGAGTCGTCCAAGGCCAGGGTCGAGGGGCGTCGGGCCGTGGTGCGGTAGTGGTCAGCCACCCGACGCCGCGCGATCGCGAACAACCAGCCACGGAAGTGATCGGCGTCTCCGTCGAACTTCGGGAGGCCCTTAGCCACCGCCATCCACGTCTCGGCCACGATGTCATCGGCCACGTCGACTGGAGTGTGGTGTCGCGCGTAGCTGAGCAACTGGGGGTGGAACGCCCGCAGGAGCCTGGTGATCGCCCATTCGTCTCCCCTTCGAGCGGCATCCAGGCAGCCGGCCAGCTCAGGGGAGTCCACAGCCCGATGTATCGGCAGGGGCAGGATCCACCTGAAGTCTCACGCCGGTGAGGGCCGGCCGACAGGCCAGGCGTGCCCCCTGGACGCGACCGAGGAGATCCCCTGATATGACAGGGCGCGAGCCCGGGCGGCGGACTGGCGGTCCGCCGCCCGGGCTCCGATGAGCTGGACTAAAGCACCATGCCACCTGAGCCTTCTTGCTACTTGTTCTTGGCTCCGAGCGTGAAGGGTCCCGCGATGAAGGTGTCGCCGTACCCACCAGACCCGAGCGCACTACCGGCGGCGCTGGCACCTGGCGGAACCGAGATGTCGACGAAGAAGGGTGACCCCGCGATCAGCGTGTAGGAAAGATTGATGTGCGCCGTGCCGCTACCGGCGCGATTCGTGGTAAGAGTGCCAATCGCACTGCCGCAACGGAGGTCGACCTCGTAGGTCGTCTTGGCGAGCGCCCCATGCACCGAGATGTTGATACGCGAGTGGCTCAGATTGGCGTTCGTGTGCACGTTGACCTCGCCTCTCGTGGGACCGGGAGCGGTTCCACAGCCCGCGGGGTTCGGGCCGACGTGAACAAGGTGAGCGTTGGCGTTCAACGCCTTTGCCGGGGTGCTCGCTTGCGCAGCAGTGGCAGCGCCGAGCGCAGCGGTCCCACAGATAACGCCAGCCGCCGCCAGCTTTCCGAAACGATGCATGCTTGTCTCCTTGGTATCAAGTTGGAATGTTGAGTTGGCCCGCCTGGTCCAAAGCGAACGGAAGATATTGCGGACCTGCCTGGCTCCTGAGCCACGCAGATCCGCAGCATCTCCAGTGCTATACATCGCACCAGGGGACCGAGGCGTTACAGGCCGGCAGCGCGCGCTGCCGTCGTTCTTTGCTCACCGGACTGTGGAGAGAGCCTCCAGCGGGCCGGTGAGCTCGCCACTGCCGGTCCCAATGGGCGCGACGCGTCGCGTAGCAGCCTCGGTCCGCACCCGTCGAACTCAGCCTGCCACGAGGAGATGTGGCCCGTGGTGTCCTAGAGGTCTTTGCCCGACTCGCACGCCAGGCACAAGTAGCGACCGTCGACTAGATGCGTCAGCCGTTGCCGCCTGCACGAGCTGCACCAATGATCGAGATAGGCAAGGGTGGTCGAGGCCCGTCGTCTTGCCGGCGTGAGATCGTCGAGTCGTTTCTGGGCAGCTGCCGTCAGCTCCCAGTGATGACCGCCATCCTCCATCTCCAGCCGCTCGACGAGTCCCCAGCCGATGAGGCTGCGAAGAATTGGGTTGAACGCTTCTATCGGATAGTCCTGGTCACGTGCCGCCCTCGGCATCAGTTCGCTGCTCGGCTCAACTTGCATCTTGCTGCCTCCATCAGGCTTGGCCCCCTACAGGGTGCTCCTTCTCGCCCTCTCATAAGTGTGCAGCATCGCGTGCCATTGCGGAGCGCAGGGCAGCCGAACTCTTGACTGAGGATCGCACCGGCTTGACAGCGGCGCGCGGCTCTGTGACGGTCCATAACTGACAGCCGGCAATCTCGCCGCTTGGAGGTGATGGTGTCTTGAGCATGCCCCGACGCCCGGAGCGCGCCGGCGACAGAACGGAACGGAACCAGGCGAGTTTGTTCGAGGCCGCGGCAGACTCAGAGCTCCAAGCCCGCGCCCCGCTCGCGTCCCGGATGCGACCTGTGACCCTCGACGGGGTGATCGGTCAGCGGCACCTCCTCGCGCCGGGGGCGCCGTTGCGGGCACTGATCGAGGCCGATTGCCTAGCTTCGGCAGTGTTCTACGGACCTCCCGGCACAGGTAAGACGTCGGTTGCCCGCCTCGTGGCGCGCAGCACCAAGCGGCGCTTTCGCGCCCTGTCTGCAGTCGAGTCAGGCGTGAAGGACGTAAGGGCAGAGCTCGATGACGCCCGTGACGCGCTTGGAGCTCATGGGATCGGCACGACCCTGTTCCTCGACGAGATTCACCGGTTCAACAAGGCCCAGCAGGACGCTTTGCTCCACGGCGTCGAGGACGGCGTCATCGGCCTCATCGGCGCCACTACCGAGAACCCCTTCTTCGCTCTCAACACGGCCCTGCTGAGTCGCTCGACGCTCTGGCGCTTCGAATCTCTGAACGACGTCGAGATCTCCGAGGTCGCACACCGTGCAGCCCGCATGGCTCGAGTAGCGGTGAGCGACGAGGCGGTCCTTCTTGTCGTCGACCTCGCCTCCGGCGACGCGCGTGTCGCGATAACGGTCATAGAGGTAGCTGCGGCGCTGGCCGCCGGGGCGCTGGAGCGCGCCGCGGGAGCGTCGAGGGTCGTCCTGGAGGCTCGCCACATCGACCAGGCGCGCTCGATGCGGGCATTTCGCCACGGCACCGAGGAGCACTACGACCTGATCTCTGCGCTCATCAAGAGCGTCAGAGGTTCCGACCCCGATGCGGGTCTGTACTGGCTGGCTCGACTGCTCGAGGTCGGCGAGGACGCGCGTTTTGTGGCACGGCGGCTCGTCGTTCTCGCCAGCGAGGATGTCGGGATGGCCGACCCGATGGCCGTCGTCGTAGCCGCCGCGGCCGCTAGTGCAGTGGAGTTAGTCGGCCTCCCCGAAGCGTCGCTCAACCTCGCCCAGGCCGTCGTGCACCTATCGCTTGCTCCTAAGTCCAACTCGGTCGCGACGGCAATCTGGAAGGCGCAGGACGACGTCCGCGACGGTCCTTTCGCACCCGTGCCCCCGCACCTTCGAGGCGCCGGCTATCGAGGTGCGACGGCGGTCGTAAGCGGTGTCGGCTACGAGTATCCTCACGACGAACCGAGTGGTTACGTAGCCCAGCAGTACCTTCCCGACGAACTCGCCGGTCGGCGCTACTACGCGCCGAGGAGCCACGGTGCCGAGGCTAGCCTGGCGAAGAGGTGGCGGGAGCGGCGCGGCGAGCTCGAACCCGTCGATCCACGAGAAGAAACGAGCCCTTGATGCAAGCCGACCGGCTCCGAAGAGCGTTCACGGAGTTCTTCGTCGAACGCGGGCACACGGCAGTCGCGCCGGCAAGCCTCATACCGAACGACCCCACCGTGCTCTTCACGATCGCCGGGATGGTGCCGTTCAAGGCTTACTTCACCGGCGAGGTGACTGCCCCCTACCGCAGGGCGACCACGATTCAGCCCTGCCTGCGCACCTCGGATATCGACATCATCGGTACGACGCAACGCCATTGCACATTCTTCGAGATGCTCGGCAACTTCTCCTTCGGCGACTACTTCAAGGACAAGGCTATTCCTTGGGCCTACGAGTTCGTGACCGAGGTGCTCGGCTTCGAAGCCGATCGGCTCTGGGTGACCGTGCACGAGTCTGACGACGAGGCGGCCGAGATCTGGCCCTCGACCACGCCGATGCCGCCCGGGCGCGTGCAGCGCCTCGGCGAGGACAACTTCTGGCGTATGGGTGACACTGGTCCTTGCGGGCCGAGCTCGGAGATCTTCTTCGACCGGGGTCCGGAGTTCGGCCCCGGGGGCGGTCCGGCCAACGATCCGAGCGACCGCTATCCGGAGATTTGGAACCTCGTGTTCATGCAGTACGACCGGGCAGTCGATGGCACCCTCTCACCCCTGCCCAAGGCGAACATCGACACCGGTGCCGGTCTCGACCGTCTCCTCGCCATCCTGCAGAACGTCGGCAACGTGCAGGCAATCGACCTAGTCGCCCCGATCGTGGAGACCGCCGAGCGCCTGACCGGGCACCGTCTCGCCGAGGGCGGCAACGTGGAGACCAGCCTGCGAGTCATCGGGGACCACTCGAGGGCCTTCACGTTTCTCGTGGCCGACGGGGTGTTTCCCTCGAATGAGGGTCGTGGATATGTGCTGCGCAGGCTCATCCGTCGCGCGGTGCTGCGCGCGAACCAGCTGGGCGGACCGGCTCTCGTGCTCCCGGATCTCGTAGATTCGGTCGTCGAGACGATGGGGGGTGCCTATCCGCGCCTCGCATCTGACACCGATCGTATCAAGAAGGTCCTGCTCCACGAGGAGGAGACTTTCTTGCGCACCCTGCGCCAGGGCACCGCCCTGCTCGAGGCCGAGCTCGGCCGAGGCGTCACCACCATTGCCGGTGATGTCGCGTTCCGTCTTCACGACACGTTCGGGTTTCCCTTCGAGGTGACAGTCGAGATCTCCGCCGAGCGCGGCGTGTCGGTCGACGCGGACGGTTTCGAGCTGGCCATGGCGGAGCAGCGGTTCCGTGCGAAAGAGGCCTCCAAGCTGGGAAGTACCACCCCGGAGGAGCTTGCTCAGTCCTGGCGAGCCATACGAGACGCGCACGGCCAGACGGAGTTCCTCGGTTACTCCGAGGTGAGCGTCGAGGCAAGCGTCCTGGCCGTCCTCCCGAGCGCAGTCGCGGAGGACTTCGAGAACGTCGACGGCGAGCGGGCGCCGCAGGGGAGGTCGCTTCTCGAGGTGTTCCTCGACCGGACGCCTTTTTACGCCGAAGGCGGTGGCCAGGTCGGCGACACCGGGGACATAGCGACGCCGACCGGTCGCTTCCGGGTCCTCGACACCACTGCCGTCCTGGACGGCTTGACGCGCCATCTCGGCTATGTGGTCGACGGGCACATCGAAGAGGGCGAGGAGGCGACCGCGTCGATCGATTCGGACCGCCGGGACGCCATCCGGCGCAACCACACCGGTACCCACATGCTCCACTGGGCTCTCCGGCAGGTCCTGGGTGACCACGTTCGCCAGCAGGGGTCGCTCGTGGCACCGGACAGGCTGCGTTTCGACTTCAGCCACTTCGGACCGTTGAGCCGCGACGAGACCGTCGAGATCGAGGATCTTGTCAACGCACAGGTGCTGAGCAACCCGCCGGTCGTGACCGAGATCACATCGAGAGACGCAGCCGAGGCTGACGGTGCGATTGCATTTTTCGGGGAGAAGTACGGTGAGCACGTACGGGTGGTGCACGCCGGGCACCGCTCTGTAGAGCTGTGCGGCGGGACCCACGTCGGCGCTCTCGGGATGATCGGGCCGCTCCGGATCGTGTCGGAGAGATCGATCGCCTCGAACACGCGGCGAATAGAGGCGGTGACCGGCACCGGCACGATCGCGATGATGCGCGAGGAGGAGCAGGTGCTGGAGAGCGCGGCCGGAGTGCTCCAGAGCGCGCCGCTGGGTGTAGCCGTAGCTGCCGAGCGCGTGGTGACCCGCCAGCGGTCGCTCGAACATGAGCTTGCCGCAGTCCGAAGTGCTGCTCTCGGGGCCGAAGCCACTGCGATCGCCGCACGAGCGGGCGACGGCGGCGTGATCGTTGCTCGCCGAGACGGGTTGCTCCCCGATGCTCTGCGCGACCTGACTCTGAGTGTTCGAGACCGCCCGAACGTGAAGGCCGTCGCTCTCGGGGGCGTCACTGGGGACGGCAGAGTCGCCCTCGTCGTGGCTACGGGGAAGGAGTCCGGCATCGATGCACGTGCCGCAGCTGCGGCCGCCGCGAAGGCGGTAGGCGGCGGCGGGGGGGGATCCGCCGAGCTGGCGATCGA
>CAZAMA010000035.1:0-23397 GCA_964485645.1 uncultured Acidimicrobiaceae bacterium
CATGGGCGACGACGGTGTTATCGGGAAGATGCAGCAGACCTCGTTCAGCCGGTAGGCGACCGACACCGCCGCCTCGTTGCCGTCTACCGTGGCTCGCATCAGGCGTCCTGGGAAACCATGTCGATGGCGTGGACCGGGCACTGCTCGAAACAAGCGCCACACCCCGTGCATCTGTCATAGTCGAAGCGGTACCGGTGCCCGACACCGAGCTTTACGACGGCATCCTCCGGACACGCGCCGAGGCAGCCATCGCACTCGAAGCAGTTGCCGCACGAAAGGCACCGAGTCGCCTCGTAGATCGCCTGGTCGGCCGACAAGCCGCCGAATACCTCGACGAACCCGGTCACTCGCTCTTCGGGCGCCACCTCAGGCTGCTCGCGGCGGCTGGCTTCGCCGAAGTACCACAGGTGGAGGCGCTCGAAGCTGGCGAGACCATGCTTTGGAAGCCGCGGGATCTCGGTGCCACGAAGGAAGGCATCGATGTTGCGCGCGGCCCTCTTGCCATGACCTACCCCTACGGTCACGGTGCGCTCGCTTGGCACCATGTCCCCACCGGCAAACAGGCCGGGGCAGCCAGTCGCCATCGACGCCGACACCCGTACGGTGCCGTCTGCCTCGCACTCCACCCCGGGCACCTCGCGCATAAAGGCGGTGTCGGTCTCCTGTCCGAGAGCCAGGATCACGGTGTCGGCGGCGAGGGTCTCGTACCTGCCGGTCGGCCGCGGCCAGCCGGTGCCGTCAAGCTCCATCACCTCCACCTTTAGAACCGGGCCATCGAATGCCGTTATGGTTCGAAGCCAGTTGATCCGCACTCCCTCGCTTTCGGCATCGGCAGCCTCCTCCAAATGTGCCGGCATCTGATCACGCGTGCGCCGGTAGACGATCGTGGTCTCGCTCGCACCGAGGCGGCGGGCGACGCGCGCCGCGTCCATGGCGGTGTTGCCTCCCCCGTAGACGGCGACGTTTCGCCCGATCGCCGGACGGTCGCCCGCGGCGACACTTTTCAGGAACGACAGCGCGTCGACGATGTGGCTCGCGTCGCGAGCCGGGATCTCGACGCGCTTCGAGAGATGGGCACCAACGGCGACGAACACCGCGTCGAAACGGCCCTCGGCTCGTTCGGCCGCAAGATCGCTCACGCGGTGGTCGCTCGTGATCTGGACTCCGAGGGCGACGATCCGCTCTAGCTCGGCCGTGAGGACCCCGCGCGGCAATCGGTACGCGGGGATGCCATAGCGCATCATTCCTCCCGGTTCGCCGCCGGCATCTCTGATCTCCACCTCGTGGCCAAGACGTGCCAGGTGATATGCGGCCGACAAGCCGCTCGGCCCGGCACCGATCACGAGCACCCGCTTGTGAGTTCGAGAGGCAGGAGGAGCGAACGACCACCGCTGCTCCAACGCGAGATCACCGAGGAACCGCTCGATGGAGTGGATCGACACAGCGCTGTCCAGCTCGGCCCGATTGCATCCGCTCTCACAGGGGTGGTAGCAGAGACGGCCATGGACAGCCGGAAGGGGGTTGTCCAGGACGAGCTGCCGCCAGGCTCCCTCGTGACGGCCCCCGCGGGCGAGCGACAGCCACGACTGAATGTTCTCGCCCGCAGGGCACCCCGCATTGCACGGCGGGAGAAGGTCCACGTACAAGGGACGGCGCTCACGGACTGCGCCGGTCTGTGCGCGCCCGTGGACGAGATCGGGCAGAGGCGTGACATCGAACGATTCGTTGCTCACGGCCCGAGCATCACCTGCCTTCATCCCGCTCTCATCCCGCTCCGCGCTCAGGGTCAGACCCTCTCTCAAGGGTCTAGCAAATGGGACTCCGCAGCGCCATGGACGCGGTCGAACCGGCCGGAGCTCCTCAGGTACCACCGAGATGGCCGCGGGTTGCCGTAGACGTCGTGGAGTGGGTGCCCCGGGGTTGCTCTCGATCATGGCTATGCGGTCATTCCAAGCAGGGAGCCACAAGGCTGCACTCCCCTGAGCCTGTCCCCGTCTATTGCACACCATCGTGTCGCCGCGCGACCCCGGTGCCCAACCGTGGGTGGTGAGGAGGTCGCGCGCGGTCGAGGTCGAGGTCGAGGTCGAGTAAGGATATGGATCGATGCGCTCGGCGGAGCTCGCATATGGCGATCCGGGTAGATTCGGCACCGGGCATAAGCAAGCTGGCCATAGCCACGAAGGGTCGCGCTGAGGTACCGCGGCTCGTTAAGCCGGTGCTGCAGGGCAGGAAGGCGTAACTCAACCGGTGAGGAGCACCAGGTCGTCGCGGTGCACGACCTCGTCGGCTATGTCGGCAGAAAGCTCATTGGTCCGCCTCCCGAGCCACTCCGCGGAGCGGCTCGCTGCCACCCGCACGATGCCCTTCGCGAACACGACACCATCTGGTCCCTTGATCTCGACTGCGTCGTCTTCGACGAAACCCCCTTCGACCTCCCGCACACCGGCCGCGAGCAGGCTCGTCCCGCGCTCCACGAGCGCCTGGCGAGCACCGGCGTCGACGACGAGGCCGCCCGAGGGTTTCAATGCGAAGGCGATCCAGAGCTTGCGCGCCGGCAGCGATCGCAGCTGAGGAAGGAACGTGGTGCCGACCGCTGAGACGCCCGCGGCGGCGTCGGCGAGCACGCCGTCGCGATCGGCGGCAGCGATGACGGTGCGAACTCCTGACCAGGAAGCCATCTTCGCCGCGGCAAGCTTGGAGGCCATGCCACCTCGGGCGCCGTCCGTGCCCGGTCCGCCGGCGGCGGTTTCGAGCTCGTTGTCGATCTCGATGACGGACTCGATGAGCGTGGCGCCCTCGTCGACGCGAGGATCGGCACTGAACAGGCCGGCTGTGTCCGTCAAGAGCACGAGGAGGTCGGCGCGGATCAGGTGGGCGACGAGCGCGGCCAGCCGATCGTTGTCGCCGAACCGTATCTCGTCATCTGCGATGGCGTCGTTCTCGTTGACGATCGGGACGACGCCCAGATCCAGCAGACGCACGAGAGTGTCGCGGGCATGCAGGTATCGCTGACGGTGCCCGAAGTCGAGTGGCGCCAGCAGCACTTGGCCGACGAGCAGTCCGAGGGCGGCGAAAGCATCGTCGTAGACGCGCATGAGGCGGTGCTGGCCGATCGCGGACAGAGCCTGCAGTGTCACCGGGTCGCTCGGCCGTACGCCCCCTGGCGAGAGAGCTGCGACACCTGCTGTGACCGCTCCTGAGGTGACAAGAACCACTCGGTGACGATCTGCGTGCAGTACCTCGAGCTCCGTTGCGAGCTTCGCAATCGATCCGGTGTCGATACCCCCGCCGAGCTTGGTGACCGAGCTGGTCCCGATCTTGACGACGACGATCATCTCTTCACCAGCTGGGTTCGTAGGTGAACTCCATCCGCCCGATCTGGACCGGATCACCCTCCCTGGCTCCGGCCTTCGCGAGCGCTCGATCGACGCCGATCCGCTTCAACCGCCTCTGGACGTGAGCCAGCGCGTCCGGGTCGTTCAGGTCCGAGACTGCCACCGCCCGAAGGGCCTCTTTGCCCGAGATGATCCAGACGTCGCCGGGGCGGTCCACCGTCACGCCCTGCGAAGCCGGTCGGTGAATCACAGGGGAGGTCCGAGGCGCGGGCGTGGCAAGGCGCGCCTTCGACACGATCTCCATGCACCGCCCTACGAGGACGTTGACCCCTTCGCCGGTGACGGCGGAGATCTCCATGTCCCCGCCATAGCTCGCGAGTGCAGGCCGTTCCCCCCCGGGGCGGGCATCGGCCCGCGAGCCGACGACGAGTCGCGGCCGCTCGAGCAGCTCGGGACGGTACTGCTCCAGCTCGTGCAGGAGGGTCCCTACCTGCGCGCCAGCCTGGCGCCCCTCAGCCGGGCCGAGTCCTTCGATCTCGGCCAAGTCGACGAGGACGACGAGCACCCGAGCACGCTCGACATGGCGAAGAAACTTATGACCAAGACCGCGACCCTCAGCTGCGCCTTCGACGAGCCCGGGTATATCGGCGATGACAAACTGCGATGGCGCGGCGTCGGCGCGAGAGCCCACGTACACCACACCGAGATGGGGCTCGACCGTGGTGAATGGATAGTCGGCGATCTTCGGCCGGGCCGCCGAGACTCGGGCGACGAGCGTAGACTTGCCTGCGTTCGGAAACCCGACGAGAGCGACGTCAGCCATGAGCTCCAGCTCGAGGTTGAGCCATCGCTCCTCGCCGAGCTCGCCCTGCTCGGCAAAGGCGGGTGCCCGCAACCGGTTCGTCAAGAACCGGGTGTTGCCGCGGCCGCCGCGGCCACCTTCGGCGGCGACAAAGCGATCGCCTGTGCGGACCAGGTCGGCGAGAAGGTCACCGTCGAGCGAGTGGACAAGAGTGCCCTCTGGCACCGGGACGACGAGATCGGTCCCGTTACGGCCATGGCGGCGTTTCCCGCTTCCGTGCGTCGCGTCGCCTGCCCGGCGAAACGGGTGCTCTTCGAAGCCCAGCAGAGAGACGACCTGGTTCGATCCCTCGAGGATCACATCTCCCCCGCGCCCCCCGTCGCCGCCGTCGGGCCCGCCCTTGGACACGTAGGCCTCGCGCCGGAAAGAGACCGCGCCGGCGCCGCCGTTGCCCGCCTTCACGTGCACCTGTGCCTCGTCGACGAAGCCGGGCATCAGCAGGTAGTCACGTTCTCGTCAGTTGAGGGAAGCATCGATTGGATGGCGAGCAAGAACGGCAAGCCAACCACCTTGGCGCCGTAGGACCTGCTCCCACAAGTCGCCCGGCTCGGCACAAAGGACGTCGGACTGCTCTCCCTGGACGACGAACCACGCCCCAGCCTCGATCTCCTCCTCCAGCTGACCTGGACCCCAACCTGAGTAGCCGGTGAACACCCTAAGACCCGTGAAAGACACGCGCAGATCTTCCGGCGCACGGTTGAGGTCGACGGTGCCAAGGCCCGCTATGAGCGGAGAGAAGCCGTCGGCCTCGGGGTCGAGAAGATCGGCTGCATCCTGGTTATCGCCGGCTTCAAAGCGGCTGCTACCACGACGAGTTCGACCGACACAGATGGCCGAGTTCGGCTGCACTGGACCGCCGACGAAGAGGACAGGCGGCTCCGAGGCGTGGAAGCCCCACTGAGGCACGACCTCCTTGACGGCGGTGCCGCTCGGGCGGTTCAGCACGACGCCGAGCGCCCCGTCGTCGTCGGCGGCGAGGAGGAACACGACCGTGCGACGGAAGTTCGGGTCCTCGAGGGATGGCGAGGCGACCACGAGGCGACCCTTGGCGGGAGGCGCGAACATCTCCCGCCCTCGATCAGTTCCCGAGCGAACCGGTGCTTCCGCCGTTCGCGATCGACCCGTTGGCTGGCAGGATGTCTACGAGTCGCCTCCCTCGCCTGGCACCAAATTTGACGCTGCCATCGGCCGTGGCGAACAAGGTGTCGTCTTTGCCCCTGCCGACGTTCTCCCCCGGATGAAAATGGGTGCCGCGCTGGCGCACGATAATGGCTCCGGCGCGCACTGCGGTCCCGTCGTAAGCCTTCACGCCGAGGCGCTGCGCATTGGAGTCGCGCCCGTTGCGCGTCGAGCCGCCGCCCTTGGTCTTGGACATCTTGAGTCCTCCTCAGTCCTGATCCGTCTGGCCGACTTCGCCGCCGGCACCGGTGACCACGGGCACAGGCCCCTCATCCTCGCTTGACGGGTGCGCGCCTATAGCTTTGATCTCGAGCGTCGTGTACCGCTGGCGGTGGCCGTAGCGGCGGCGGCGGCGCGTCTTCGACTTGTAGGTGAATCCCACGATCTTCGGGCCCTTCACAACTCCGACCACGCTCGCCGTCACGCTCTTGGCAGCGAGCCCGTCCGCAGAGACGGTCACCTCTTGGCCATCGACGACGAGAAGCGGGGTGAGCTGGATCAGGTCACCCGGCAGCGCATCGAGCAGCTCGACGTCCACGAGCTCTCCGACCTCGACACGTTCCTGCTTGCCACCAGCGTTGATTACGGCATACATAGTGGCGCAAGCCTAGTACGGCTGCCGGGGCGCCGTGAGCAGCGCTCGCGGACGCACCAAGCTCAGTCCGGCTCTTCGAAGATGATCCCTCGGCCATTGCACATCGGGCACGTCTCCGAGAGCGTCTCTACAAGTCCCTCCCCTACCCGCTTTCGTGTCATCTCGACCAGACCCAGGTCGGAGATGTCGTAAACCTGCGTGGGAGTCTTGTCCCGGGCAAGGGCGGTGCGGAAGGCGGCCATCACGCCCTGCCTGTTCGCCTTCAGCTCCATGTCGATGAAGTCGATGACGATTATGCCACCGATATCTCGCAGCCGGAGCTGGCGCGCTATCTCGGAGGCGGCCTCGAGGTTGTTCTCGAACACTGTCTCCTCCAGGCTGGAAGAGCCGACGTTCTTCCCGGTGTTCACGTCGATCACCGTGAGAGCCTCCGTCCTCTCGATGATGAGGGAGCCGCCCGAGGGCAGCCAGACCTTGCGGTCGAGCGCCTTGTGCAGCTGCTCGTGCACGTGATGGCGCTCGAAGAGCGGAAGCGGCTCGGACACCTTGTCGTAGAGCTCGATCCTCTCGGCCAGTGCCGGCTCGAGCTCCGCCACATAGCTCTTCACGAGCTCGCAGAGCATCGGGTCGTCGATAAGAACCGATCGGTACTCCTCGGTCAGCTCCTCACGGATGATGCGGACCGCCATATGGGGCTCGGAGTAGAGCAACGCTGGCGCCGCGAGGTGCTTGGAGCGTTCGTCGATCTCCTCCCATTTCGCGACGAGCTGCAGGACGTCGTGACGGAGATCGTCGGCGGAGGCGCCGGCAGCTGCCGTGCGCACGATCAGACCATGGCGTTCGGGACGCACCTCGTCGAGGACCTTGCGGAGGCGCCGGCGCTCGTTGTCGTCGAGCCTCCGAGAGATGCCATAGGTGCTCGACTCCGGCACGAGCACGATGAAACGGCCCGGGAGGGACACCTCCTGGGTCAAGCGGGCGCCCTTGAGCCCGATCGGGTTCTTCGTCACTTGGCAGACAATCGTCTGTCCCGGACGAAGCAGGTGCTCGATGCGGTCGGCTCCTGGCTGGCGCTCGATGTCGTCACGGTCGAAGGACACGTCTCCCCAGTAGAGCACCGCGTTCTTCGGCGTCCCGATGTCGACGAATGCGGCTTCCATCCCCGGAAGGACGTTCTTGACACGGCCGCGATAGACGTTGCCGATGATCTGGAGCGCTTCGTCTTGAGGTCGCGCCACGTAGTGCTCGACGAGGACGCGCCCCTCGAGCACCGCTATCTGAGTACGCTCCGGCTCCACGTGCACGCACATGAGGTAACGGCCCACGGCCTTGCCCCGGCGCTCCCGAACGGGCCGGCCCGTACGTCGCGCCCTGGTGCCGGTCCCGGGCTCCGATGCAGGCGGTGGACCAGATCCCACCCGTGAAGGCTCGGAAAGATCCCCCTGCACCGGGTTGCCGCCCCGTGTCGCCGCGCGCCGACCGCCACGCGAGCTGGCAGGATCGCCACCCTTGCCGACGACGCCGCTCGGATCGGTGGCGTCTGCGCTGGCGCCGGCGGGAGAAGGGCCCTGCGCGGTGCCCTGTATCCGGCCGGGGCCTGATGCCCGGCCCCCCGTGCCGGTAGCGCTCCCTTGACCCGACCCCCGACGCCCGCGTCCTCCACGGTGGCGCCGGGGGCCGGTCCCAGATCTCCCGGGCGGGGCGACGGGATCTACGGCGGCCGCGTCCCGGTTGCCGCTACTGACCCCAGCTACGACGCCGGCCGCGGGCGAGCCGGCGTCACTGCCTGTCTTGGTCTTGGCGTCACTCGAGTGCAGCCGATCGCTCACAGGCGGGCTCCCGGTCACCGGGGCCGGCCGCGAGTCGCCTATCCGGGGCCGCACCGCAGGGCTTAGCTGCAGGTCGGATCGAGAAGCACCGCCAAGGGTGCTCGGGGCCGGTTCAGGTTCGGCCCGCGTGGGTATCGATCTGCCAGCCTGGTGGCCCGGGGTGTCGTCCCCAGGAACGCGCTCGGCCGGCGCAGGGTGGCCGGTCATCGAGTCCGACATCGGGAAGATCCCTTCTCCAGGGCGCGCGATAGCGCGCCGGTCGCTCCCGAAGGGCGGCTGGCGCCGTCAGCGGTGCCGCGGCGGCGCGCCAGCCCAGGGTGCATTTCTCAGTGACGATCACAGTGTCCAGACCGTTCCCTTCATGGCCGTCAGCGCCGCTTGAAGCGGAGCCGCGGTAAAGGGACGCGACGAGAACGGAGCAGACGACGAGCGCGGGATCCACAGAACCTCGTTGCGGAGTTCCAAAAGTAGTCATCCTGAGATGAGAGCCTAGTGCTGCAGCGAGCGCGCATGGGCCTACGCGGACTAGCCACCGACCAGAGGATGAAGGTTGAGCTTCGGGACGGGGTGCGAGATCAGGTACTGGAATATCTCCCTCACGACCGGAGCCGACGCCGCGTCCCCGTAACCGGCTCCGGGGATCACCACCACCACGCAGTACTTCGGCGCGGTGACCGGACCCGTCGCGGGGCCAAATGCCACGAACACGGCCGTCGGCTGTGCGCCGGGGACGCTGCTTGTCGTCGCGGTCCCTGTCTTTCCTGCCAAGGGGAACGTCGCATAGGGGTAGCCGAGAAATATCCCGCTGGCGGTCCCTACCGGGTAGTCCTTGACGACGTCCTGCAGACCGGTGAGAACCGTGTCGTAGGTGCTGGTCGACATCTTCACGTGGCCGAGCACCTTGGGTTTGAAGATCTTGACGACTTTGCCGCTCGGAGACGCGATCGCCGCAGCCACCTCGGGCGCGTACCTCGTTCCGCCATTGGCGAAGGTCGAGAAGGCATTGGCTATCTGCAGTGGAGTCACGAGAGTCTCACCCTGTCCGAAGGCTGTCTCGAGCGCGTCGCCGGGTCCGTAGTAGCTGCTCGGGAAGGCTGCGGGATCTGCCGCGTGCTGCTGCTGTCGAAGGGCTGGGCCGTCTACCTGGCCGGGGTACTCCCCGGGCAGATCCACTCCAGTTGGCTTGCCGAACCCGTAGCGCGCCGCCTCCCTTTGAATGCCCACCTGCAAGGACTTGCTCGGGCTCATGAAGAAGTCGTAGCCGAGGTTGTAGAAGAAGACGTCGTCGGACATCGCGATCGCGGTCACGATATTGCACTGCCCGCAGCTCTCGAAGCCGCTGCTGTGGAAGGTGCAGGCACCGGAGCAGTTCGGGAGGGTGAAGGTGCCGGGCGAGTAGATGAGGGTGCTCGGCGAGATGATGCCGTCCTGCAGGGCCGCGGTCGCCGTCGCGAGCTTGAAGGTAGAGCCGGGCTGGTAGGCGCCGGCGATGGCGCGGTTGAGGAGGGGATCCTGGGCCGACGCCCTTGTCAGGGCGGCCCAGTGGGCAGTGCTCATGCCGCCGACCCACCACTGCGGGTTATAGCTGGGAAGAGAGACCATGGCGAGGACGGCGCCGCTTTGGGGGTCGAGCACGACCCCTGCTCCCGAGGTGGCCGACAGGCCGCTCGAACGCAGGTTCGCGAGCTGGGCCGAAAGGGCCCGCTGCATCTCCTCCTCGAGTCCCACATCGATGTTGAGGATCACCTCGTCGCCCGGCGTGGGCGGTGTCAGTGACTGGGTGCCGACGGGGTCGCCGAGGGAGTCGACCTGGAGCACCTGCTTGCCCGACCTGCCCCTTAGGAACTTCTCGTACTGGGCCTCGACGCCGGACTGGCCGATCACGTCACTTGCGAGGTAGCCGTCCTTGGCGAGCACCTTGAGCTGGCTGGCGGTGATGTCGGCGACATAGCCGAGCATCTGGACGCCCAGCTCGCCTTTGGGGTAGGTGCGCTCGGCGACATAGGACACCGAAACGCCGGGGAACTCGCCGCGATGCACCGAGAGGTACAAGATCGCACTTGTGCTCACGGCGACGGCAACTGGAACCGGCGCGTAGAGGCTGTCCTGCTGGTCGTTCAAATCCGCGTTGATCTGCGCCGGTCCAATCCCGAGCGCGACCGCAAGGCGCTCGATGAGTCCGGGGTCGTTCAAGGCGGCCTGGCGGTTGAGGGTGACAACCGACATGACCTTGTTGGCCACAAGGACGGTGCCGGTGCGGGAGAGGATGAGGCCGCGCGGAGGCGAGATAAGCACTGTCCGGGTCGACAGACTGCTCTCGTACTGGCGCGCAGCGGGGCCCTGGAGCACCTGAAGTGACCAAAGGCGCACGATCATCATCGAGAAGAGCCCGAGCACTACGAAACCCATGACCGTGAGCCGAAGGCCGACGTGGACCGGCTGGCTGCGGCGGTGGATCTCCTTCTCCTCGCCCTCGAGGCGCTTAAGCGGGCTTGAGGGCGCCCGTTGACGCGAGTGCTCGGGTCGGTCCTCCCCCACTGCGTCAGGGGAGCCGACCGGACGGTGCAAGCGAGGCCCGGAAGGGGCCTCGCGAGACTGCGGCCTGCGCGGGCCGCCAGCCGATGATGTCATCGAAGAGCGCTCCCACCGGGCACGCCGGCCAGCTCCCTTGCCGGCCGGCCGCGCACCGCCCGCGTCATCGCCGCGTTCGCCGGAATGATGAAGAGCAGGTTCGCAACCCCGACGACAGCCGCGACCGCCGCTAGCTCGGCACTCGGTAGCTTGGGCTGATCTATAAGGGTGTCGACGAGCTCGAAGAGCAAGGTCGCGGCGATGCCTGCAGCAAGAGCCACCGCCATCGAGAAGCCGTAGGGCGTTCGCCCGCTCGCGAGGGCGCTCGCCGCGCCGGCCCCGAATGCGACGATCACGTACACGAGCGCCGAAAGGCCAAAGGGCGTCAGCACGAAGAGGTCCGCGACGAGACCGATCCCGAAAGCGATCACGGCGCCGCGCTGCGGACCTGCGGTCAGCCCGGCCGCTACCGCGAGCGCGACGAACGCGTCCGGATGTGCTCCACCGATCACGACGCCGTTGAGCACAGCCTCTTGCAGCACTGCCGTCACTATGACGACGGCGGCTACCCGGGCCCAGGCCACGGCCGTCACCGTCGGTGCTGCCCCGGCGCCTTAGCCGCCGTTGGCTTGCGGCCAGCGGGGTCCGTGAGGTGCCTCAGGGCGTCTGGAGCCACTGCAGCACCGTCACATATGTAAGGCCCGACAGGTCGGCGACCGGCTTCACGAGGACCGTCTTTGTCAGCGATCCACCTTGGTAGTGCACAGATGACACGGTACCCACGGGGAGGCCGGCAGGCAGGGCGGCTCCGGCGATTCCACTCGAGTACACCTGCTCACCCACACGGACCGACATCTGCGAGGTCACGTCCGCGAGAGAAAGCGGGTAGCCGCTGCCCCGCCCGTTAGCGAGGGCGACCGACGGCGGGCTGCCGAAGGTGACGCCGAAGGACGAGCCCGGGTTCGTTATCGCCTCCACGACCGAGGTCGAGGTCCCCGAGCTCACGACGGTACCGACAAGGCCGGCACCCGCGACCACCGGCATACCGACGCCGACGCCCGACGAAGCCCCGCGGTCGATCTCGAACGTGTCCTGGAAGTTCGAGCTCGGGCCCGAGATGATCTCGGCGAGCAGCGTGGGAATGTTCTGCACATAGGGGAGGTGCTGCTCGTTCAGTATCGCCTGCAGCTCGTGCTCAGCGTTCTGGTTCTGTAGAGCCTCCCGGCGAAGCGTGCCGAGCTCACCGCGGAGCTGCTGGTTCTCCTTCACTGCGGCCCCGTAGTTCACAGCGCCCGCGAAGAAGTCGCCGAGGGGGTGCAGGGCGTCGGAAAGGACGCGCTGGATAGGGGATACGGCATCACGCGCCGCGCTTCGGATAGAGGAGATCGTGCGGCTCGCCTCTCCTTTGTAGTCAAGGGTGATGGCCGTGACCGACAGCAGTACGAGAATGACGAAGGTTAGCCGTTGGGACGTGGAGCGCCGAGTCGTGGACACCACGACGCCGTAATCAGCGGTTGGACGAGGACTGGAGGACCGCCTTTAGAGCCTCGAACTCCTCAAGGCACATCCCGCTCCCGAGCGCCACGCAGTTCAACGGATCCGGAGCGACGACGATGGGCATATGGGTCTCGGCTTGGAGGCGCACGTCGAGGCCGTGCAGCAGAGCCCCGCCGCCGGTGAGGACGATCCCCTGCTCCATTATGTCGGCAGCCAGCTCTGGGGGGCAGCGGTCGAGCGTGACCTTCACGGCATCGACGACGGCGGCAACGGGCTCCTCGATCGCCTTTCGGATCTCCTCGGTTGTCGTGACAACCGTCTTCGGCAGGCCGGTCACGAGGTCGCGGCCACGGATCTCGGCGTGCAGTTCCTCCTCGAGCTCGCAAGCAGACCCGAGGGCGATCTTGATCTCCTCCGCGGTGCGCTCACCGAGAGCAAGGCTGTACTCCTTCTTCACAAAGGAGATGATCGCCTCGTCCAGCTCGTCGCCACCGATACGGATCGACTGGCTAACGACGATGCCCCCGAGCGAGATAACGGCGACCTCAGTCGTCCCGCCCCCGATGTCGACCACCATGTTGCCCGTCGGCTCGTGAATCGGCAGCCCGGCACCTATGGCGGCCGCCATGGGCTCCTCGACGATGTACGCCTTGCGAGCCCCGGCGTACTCGGCCGCCTCCTGCACGGCGCGCTTTTCCACGCCGGTGATCCCAGAGGGGACACAGATCACCATCCGGGGCTTGGAGAAGCGACGGGGATGGACGCGGCGGATAAAGTAGCGCAGCATCATCTCGCATATCTCAAAGTCGGCGATGACCCCGTCCTTCAAGGGCCGGATCGCCTGGATGTTGCTCGGTGTGCGACCGATCATCCTCTTTGCTTCGGCGCCGACTGCGAGCGGGTGACCGTCTTTCACGTTGATGGCCACCACGGACGGCTCGTTGAGGACTATCCCCTTTCCGCGGACGTAGACGAGCGTGTTCGCGGTACCGAGGTCTACGGCCATATCGCGGCCGATGAACGAGAAGCTGTTTTCACCCATGCAGAGACATGTCCAAGAGTAGAGGGAGTTCCCCCCAAGGGTAAGTGATCGCGCGGGCTATGACAAGGCGGGTCATGGCGCCGGCCCAGGAAGTCGCCCGCGACTCAGGCGAGAGATGGGAAGAAGAGCCGGATCTCTCGCGCCGCGGACTCCGGGCCGTCCGAGCCGTGCACGAGGTTCTCGGTCATGACCGTCCCGAAGTCGCCGCGGATCGTGCCGGGTGGTGCCTCGGCGGGGTTGGTAGGACCCATCATCGTTCTCACGATCTTCCAGGCATCTGTCGGGCCCTCGGCCACGACGAGGGCTGACGGCCCCCCGGTGATGAACGCGATGAGATCGGCGTAGAAGGGCCTGCCGGCGTGCTCCCCATAGTGCACAGCGGCAACCTCGGCCGAGATGGTCCGCAACTCGAGCGCGACGATCCTAAGACCCTTGCGCTCGATCCTGGCCACTATCTCGCCGACAAGCCCGCGCTCGACAGCATCTGGCTTGCAGATAACAAGGGTACGGTTCACGGCTGAGCGATGTTAGCGCGCCCGGCAGTTCGCCTCGGGCAGGCGATGGATCCGCCGACGGGGCCGGTCCTCAGGGCGATGGCCGCAAGATCGACCTGGCAGCTCCCACCACGTAGAGCGAGCCGGTCACGAGCACGACGTCGTCGGCTTCGGCGATCTCAAGTCCCTTCTCCAGCGCCGCTGCGACGTCGCCGCACCCCTCCACGTCGAGACCGAGCCCGCGCGCCGCGTCCACGATGGCCTGCACCGGCTGTGCCCGCGGTGACGGCGGGGAGCAAGCCACAACGGTCGAGATCACCGCCGGTCCGAGCCCCTCCAGCAGCTCGGCTGGATCGCGGCCACGCAGGCACCCCATCACCACAACCACCTTCCGGCCGGCAAAATCGTCCTTGAGGGCCGCACCCGCGGCAGCAGCACCCGCGGCGTTGTGAGCGCCGTCGAGAACTACAAGTGGAGCGCGGCGGACAACTTCGAGGCGGCCCGGCACGGTGACCGCGCCCAGTCCGTCCGCCACGACGTCCCACCCGAGTGGCACGGCGAGAAACGACTGGGCGCCAGCAAGGGCACATGCGGCGTTGTCCGCCTGGTGAGCGCCGTGGAGCGGCAGGAACACGTCCTCGTAACGGCCAAGGGGCGTGTAGAGATCGACTAGTCGCCCGCCGACGGCGACGCGGTTGTGTTCGGCACCGAAGTCCTCGCCGTGGCGCCAAAGCGAGGCGGCTCCCACAGCCGCGGCCTCGTCCTCGAAGATCGAGACGATGGCCGGGTCCTTCTCACCTACGACGACGGCGCTGCCCGCCTTTATGATGCCCGCCTTCTCGGCGGCTATGTGACGGCGCGTCGGACCGAGGATGTCGAGGTGATCGAGCTCGACGTTGGTGATGACGGCCACGGCACCGTCAGCGACGTTCGTCGCGTCGAAGCGACCACCGAGACCGACCTCGATGACCGCGGAGTCGACACCTCGATCGGCGAAGAAGGCAAAGGCCGCCGCCGTGACTATCTCGAACCATGTCGCCTGCTCCCCGAGGAAGAGCTCCAGCTCTGCGACTTCCGCGAGCTCCCTCGCCAGCGCGGAATCCGTGATCGACACGCCACCGACCGCCATCCGCTCATTTATTCTCTCGAGGTGCGGACTCGTGTACAGGCCAGGATTGAGGCCAGCCGAGGTGAGCAGGGCGGAGCAGATCCGCGACGTGGAGCCCTTGCCGTTCGTTCCCGTGACGTGAACGACGGGGTAGGTCGACTGGGGATCCCCCAAGGCCTTTACGAGAGCGCGGATCCTCTCGAGCGTCGCCAGAGCGTGGCGCCCCGCCTTTCCTGCCTCGATCGCCTCTAGGTTGACATGCCGATCGAGCCAGGCGAGGGCCTCTCCGATGCTCGCGTCGAGGCCGTCGGCAGGCGGGGAGAAGGGACCCACTTCGTTGACCACGGCGCGTCCGCTCGCAGGAGATCGTGATCGAACTATAGCTAGGTGAGCTCTGACCTCGCCCGGCCGCCTCAGGAGGCGGCGCGGCGCGACGTCCGGTCAGGCTTGCCGGTCGCGCCGCGAGGCACGAGACTCGGGGCCACCCGCTCGAGCACGACGGAGCGATCCACGACGCAGCGCCCGATGTCCTCACGACTCGGCAGGTCGTACATGACGTCGAGGAGAACCTCTTCGAGTATCGCCCTCAGCCCGCGTGCCCCCGTGCCTCTCAGCAGAGCCTGATCGGCGACCGCCTCGAGGGCATCCTCGGTTAGCTCGAGCTCCACATTGTCGAGCTCGAAGACCCTGTGGTACTGCTTCACGAGGGCGTTCTTCGGCTCGAGGAGAATGCGAATCAGCGCCTCTCGGTCCAGGCTCGAGACGGCACCGATAACTGGTAGCCGCCCGACGAACTCCGGTATGAGGCCGAACTTGAGCAGGTCTTCGGGCAGGACCTGCATCAGCAGCTCGCTCTCCCGCCAGCTCTTCGCGCGCCGTACCTCGGCGCGAAACCCGATCCCGGCAAGTCCGATCCGGCTCTCGATGATCTTGTCCAGACCGGCGAAGGCGCCACCGCACACGAACAAGATGTTCGTAGTGTCGATCTGGATGAACTCCTGGTGCGGGTGCTTGCGGCCTCCCTGGGGGGGCACCGACGCTGTCGTTCCCTCCAATATCTTGAGCAGCGCCTGCTGCACGCCCTCGCCCGAGACGTCACGGGTGATCGAAGGGTTCTCCGACTTCCTCGCGATCTTGTCGATCTCGTCTATATAGATAATGCCTGTCTCTGCCTTCTTGACGTCATAGTCGGCAGCCTGTATCAGCTTCAAGAGGATGTTCTCGACATCCTCGCCGACATAACCGGCTTCGGTGAGTGCCGTCGCATCCGCGATCGCAAAGGGCACGTTGAGCATGCGGGCAAGCGTCTGCGCGAGGTGCGTCTTCCCGCATCCCGTCGGCCCGAGCAGCAGGATGTTCGACTTCGCGAGCTCGACGTCGCCCTCTCGGTAAGCGCCCGCTTGGACCCGCTTGTAGTGGTTGTAGACGGCGACGGAGAGTATCTTCTTGGCCTGCTCCTGCCCGACGACATAGTCGTTCAGGAACTCGAATATCTCCTTGGGCTTGGGAAGATCCTCGAAGCGGACCTCTGTCGGTTCGGCCAGCTCCTCCTCGATGATGTCGTTGCACAGTTCTATGCACTCGTCGCAGATGTAGACCCCTGGACCCGCGATGAGCTTTTTCACCTGCTTCTGGGACTTGCCGCAGAAGCTGCATTTGACGAGCTCTCCCCCGTCGCCGAACTTGGCCACCCTTGCCCCCCAGTCAGGCAGCGCCAACGGCAGCGATTGCGCTCCCGAGGGCTTCGCGATTCGTGATTACCTCATCGATGACACCGTACTCCTGCGCCTCTTGCGCGCTCATGATGAAGTCCCGGTCGGTGTCGTGCTGAATCTTGTCGACCGTCTGACCAGTGTCAGACGCCAACATCTCGTTGAGCAGATCCCGCATCCGCAGTATCTCCCTGGCCTGCAGCTCGATATCGGTGGCCTGCCCGGCAGCACCACCATATGGCTGGTGCAGGAGGATGCGGGTGTGCGGCAGGGCGAAGCGCTTGCCCTTTGTCCCCGCCGCGAGGAGCACGGCCGCGGCCGATGCCGCCTGCCCGAAGCAGAACGTCGACTTGTCCGGTCGCACGTATTTCATCGTGTCATAGATGGCGAACAGAGCCGTGATATCGCCGCCGGGAGAGTTGACGTAGATGTTGATGTCCTTGTCGGTGTCCTCGGATTCGAGGAACAGCATCTGAGCACAGACAAGATTGGCGATCGTGTCGTCGATCGGCGTGCCGATGAAGATGATCCGCTCACGCAGGAGCCTCGAGTACAGGTCGTAGGCGCGCTCTCCGCGGCTCGACTGCTCGACGACTGTCGGAACGAGGTAGTTATCGGCCCTCAAAGCTCAGCCTCCTCCGTCTCGTTGTCGTGATCGACCGCTCCGGCCACCGTGCCCTCTTGGGCGCTGCCCTCTTGGGCGTACCCGACTGTCTCTAGCTCCGCCCCGGACCCGTCCGAGACTACGTCATGCTCCAAGAGCAACGCCCGATCCATCGCCTTCCCCTGCTCGTCTACGACTTCGACATGGTCGAGCAACCACTGGACCGCCTTCGAGCTTCTCAACTCAGAGCGTAGCCGTTCGAGCCCGACTCCCTCCGCTACCTGGCGCGCCACGTCGCCGACCGCGCGGTCCGATTCGTCGGCCAGACGCTGGATCTCACCGGCCAGCTCCTCATCGGATACTTCGAGCCCCTCGGCCTCCGCCACCGCGCGAAGTGCCAGATCGGCCTTCACCTGCTCGAGGGCCTGGGCCTTCATCTCAACAAGGAGCTGGTCGGCACTCTGGTCACGGGCAGCCAGGTACTGGTCAAGACCGATCTTGCGGGCCTCGAGCTCACGGATGAAAGCGGCCAGGAGCCGCTGGGTGGCTTCGTCGACAAGAGTGTCAGGCATGTCCTCCTGGACAAGTCCGGCGAGTGCTTCGATGGCCCTCTCTCGCAGTTCCACACGGGCCTGCAGGGTGCGCAGGGCTGTCATCCGCCGGCGAAGGTCCGCGCGCAGCTCCACGATCGTCTCGAACTCGGATGCATCGGAAGCCCAGGCATCGTCGGCAGCGGGAAGAACCTTCTCCCGCACCTGCTTGACGAATATCTTGATCTCCGCGCTACCCCCAGGCGCCTCTGACGCGTCGACGGCGACGATGTCCCCCGCCTTGGTGCCACGGAGCTTCTCGTCGGCCCCTTCGGCCAACATGCCCGAGCCGACCTCATATACGAAGTCTGCGGTGGCCAGATCTTCGACCGGCTTGCCGTCGCGCGTCGCCTGGACATCGACCGTGACGACGTCGCCGTCAATGACAGGTCGCTCGACGTCGCGAAGCTCCGCGAACTGCTCACGCATCCGGTCGACCTGCGAATCGAGCTCCTCCTCGGTGACCTCGGGAGACGGGACCGTGACGACGAGTCCGTCCCGGCCCGCGACCGAGACTTTGGGCCGGACCTCGACGATCGCGTCGAACGCGAGCGGACCCTCGTCCTCGCCTGAGGTGATGTCGATCTCCGGTGCCGAGATAGTGTCGAGCTCGGCCTCTTCGACTGCCTGCGCGTAGTAGTCGGGCAGAGCGTGGCGGATGACATCCTCGCGAATCGCTTTGCCACCGAGCCTAGCTTCGAGAAGGCGCCGGGGAACCTTGCCCGGCCGGAATCCGGGAACTTGCACCTCGCGCTGCAGGCGTCGGAAAGTGTCTTCGACGGCAACCTTGAGCTCCTCCTCGTCGACCTCGACGGAGAGCTTGACTTTGTTTCTTTCGAGAATTTCGGCGGTGGAGCGCATATGGCCCGGGGAGTCTACCGGTCGGGCGCGAGCCCGACCGCCACCGGGGGCGCCACCAACCCTCGCGCGGGCCATCGCGCGGGCCATCGCGCGGGCCATCGCGCGGGCAAGGCGAGGCACCTCGGGCGCCGGCCCGGGTTACGGGTGCCACCATCATCGCGGTCCGGCCCCCTACCATCGCTCGGGTGGTGAGGAGAAACGACGACCGAAGAGGCGAACCATCAACGGGGGGAAGACCGGCTCGACCAGGCAGGCAGGTCCATCGACAACCGACGCGCCGCCAGGCCCGCCTCCAGCGGCGCAGCCGCGCCCAGCGGGTTCGCCGCCGCATCCTGCTCTGGGCTGGCCTCCCGCTCGCCGTGGTCCTTGTGCTCGCGTCGAGCGGATATCTGTACACGTTGTACCGCTACCACCAGATGCACAAGGTCACGGTCCAGGGTCTCGCACCGCAGGTTGCCGGCGGACCTGTCAACATCCTTCTCATCGGGAACAACTCGCGATGCGTCCTCAACGGCAAGCAGGCAAGCCAGTTCGGCTCCTGCGCCCAGGTTGGCGGAGGACGCGCCGACGTGGAGATGATCCTTCACTTGGTCCCGAGAACCCGGGCTCTCTCGATCGTCTCGATACCGCGCGACTCCTGGATGCCCCAACCCGGGCATCAAAGCTATGAGGAGCGGATCGACGCCGAGCTCAACAACGGACCGTCGGCTCTCGTGAGAACGGTCGAACAGGACCTGGGGATTCCGATCAACCACTTCGTGGAGCTCAATTTCGACACGTTCCAGAGTGTCGTGAGCGCACTCGGCGGGATCAACATGTACTTTCCGACCCGCGTATTCGACGCCTACTCGGGCCTGAACGTGAAGCACGCCGCCTGCTACCACCTGAGCGGGACGCAGGCCCTGCAAGTGGTACGCGCCAGGCACCTCGAGTATGGAGCCCAGCTCCAGTACTACGACCCGACAGGCGACATCGGTCGTATCACCCGCGACCACGAGTTCGTGAAGGTCCTTGCAGCAGACCTCAGGCACACCGGACTCTTCGACATCACGCGCCTCAACGCCGTCGTCGGCTCTATCCTGCCAAGGCTCACTGTCGACTCGAGCTTTAGCCTTGGCGAGATGATCGGTCTTGCCGAGACGTTCCACTCGGTCGACCCGTCGACTGCGCCGACGGCCACACTGCCTGTGTTCGAGGATCCGAACCCTTACTACTTCGACAACTTCAACGACGGTGACGTGGTCTTTCCGACGGAGCCCTTCGATGAGCAGGTGATGGCCAAAGAACTCGGGATCATCCCGCCGCCCGTCGCCAAGGGCACAACCGTCGAGGTCCTAAACGGCATCGGCGGAGCGTCCAGCTTCGCAGCGGATCTGCCAGGCCAGCTCACAGGGCTCGGCTACGACGTCGTCGGGTCGTCTAGCGTGCCTGCGCCGGCCTCGCTGGTAGAGACCGTCGTCTACTACGGCTCAGCGGCAGAACGTGCCCAAGCAGAGACTCTTGCCGGCCACTTCGTCGGCGAAGTCGCCATGGGGATGCATGCGATGCCCCGCGGCGTCGACCTCGAGGTCGTAGCCGGCAACGGTGCCTACTTCACCCCGACAGCCGCCGTGTCGCAAGTGAGAAGGCACCGGAAGCGCTCCTCGCCTGCTTCCGGCACAAGCTCCGTCCCGGGCACCAGCACTGCGCCCACGAGCACGACCACGACCACGACTACTGTGCCGATATCGGCCGCGTTCCCCGGGTCGATCGTGAACGTCACCCAGGCCAAGAGGTCGCTACCGTGGTTCGACCCGCGGGGCTGCTCGGCCTCAATGACTCCGACGCCCCTCACCAGCTGAGACGAGGCACACGCGGGCAAGCCGATACAATCCGCCCAGCAAGCCGGGGAGTAGCGCAGCTTGGCAGCGCGCCTGCTTTGGGAGCAGGAGGCCGGGGGTTCGAATCCCCCCTCCCCGACGGCGGAGACGGCCTCATAGGGCCGCCTCTTACCCACTCTCGCGGCCAGTTTGCCACGTACGTCGACCTCGGGACGCGCGAGCAGGCGGCACCTCCGGCAGCTGCCGCCGCTGCCTGCAGAGGGTCTTCCCTCCTCCGCCCATGGGAGCTCACCAGCTTGGACTATCGAGAACTATCGGGCTTCGACCTCAAACTGTGTGGTTCGCAAGCTCGGGCTTCGACCTCAAACTGTGTGCTTCGAAAGACAGAGGAGGTCCTGTTGGATCACTTTGCGCACACAGTTGAGCCCATACTGGTTCTATTCAACTGGAATCTCCTTGTTGACGAGAGACAGATCGAGCCCCCTACCTCTCGGATCGTGTTGCCCGAAGAGGTTGGCACAGAGGGCGGCTCTCACCCGATAACCGGTGCCAGGTAGCCAAGACCAGCGACCGCAGCGCCCAAAAGCATGAGGGCCATGCCCCCGAGTCTTGCCGAATGGTAAGTGGCAAGGACGCCGCCCACGAGGCCGAGCCCGAGACCGGCGAGACCGGCGACTGCACCGATGCGCGCCAGCCTGCCGGAGCGGAGGGCCTTCTCGAGCGCGGCCAGTCCGCCGAGAGCCAAACCAGCGCCCAGCAGCGCGTGGGCGAAGTAGACGGCTTCACCCTTGGCGGGTATCCAGCCGTTGGGACGGCCGGTGGGCACCACGAGCAGAGCGACAAGACCGAGAACGAACTCCAGCCCTACCCCGCCCGCCATGGCGAGCCAGAAGCCGCTGCCGGCTGCTCGCCCCTCTGATCGAGCCACCTCCTCCGCGATGCCGTAGGCCATCGACCCTCTCGGGAGATGCGCAAGGTGGAGTTGCGCCGGGGCCATCCGGCTTGCGGCTCCGGGGAGGGCTCGTACCGGGGCCAGGCGGACGAGGAAGTTGTAGGTGATGAGAGCAATCGCAAGATGCATCGCCATGAGCACCACGACCGCCTTTGGCGACTCGCCGCGCCACAGGAGCCAGCCGTCTGGCGCCCAGAGGCAGAGGGTGACGACGAGCGCCAGGCGGAAGAAGAGCCACCGGGGCTGCGAGGTGATGCGCGTGACGAGGGCCCAGGAAGCGGCCGCGGCTGCGATCCCGAGAATGGTAAGGCCCCCGTAGTCGAAGAACCTGAAGTGGGCAAAGCCCCTTGTGGAAGGAAAGACGGTGATGGCGATCTTCACGAGAATCGCGTTTGTGAACAGCGAGCAGGCGATGGAGACAAGGGCCGCGATGAAGACGTGCTCGCTCGGGGGCTGTCGATGTGGCGGCGAGCGATCGAGGCGGCCGATGGCTCGGACTCGATCGACCAGAGGTTGCTGAGACATTTGGCGACTCCAGAGGGACATCCTATGGTCCCCGTCCAGCACCTGGGCTGCTCGTCGTGCCTCTCTTCAGCGGCCCGGTGCTGCGCGGCGGCATCACGCTCCAGGCGAGCTGTCTCCAGACGGTAAGCTTCGCCACCGGTCGTGCAACTAGCCCACGACCTCTCCGCTAGGGTGATCTCCCCCTGCGGGCGTAGCTCAATGGTAGAGCCCCAGCCTTCCAAGCTGGCCATGCCGGTTCGATCCCGGTCGCCCGCTCCCCTCAAAGTCCTGGTCAGCGATGGTATACCCCTTCGCCGAGGTACCCGCAACCGGGGCGCACGGCACATCCATGGCACATCCGTCGGGGTCCGCCACCGTCCGGGGCGCCGGCGGCCTCGCGTTGGCTGCGAGAACGGACAGCGCAGCGGCGATCTCGCGGTCTCACTCCTTCGTAGCGTGCTGGTACCGGAGCGCCGCCTGAGGCGAGGCGTGGCCGAGCCGGTTCATGAACTCCCGGGTCAGTGCTCCCGTGCTCGCCGCCAAAGTGTTGCCAGTGTGCCTGAGATCGTGGAACCTGAACTCCGGCAGGCCGACCTTCGTTCGGGCAGCTTGCCACTCGAGGTTCCACTGCGAGCGACGGAGCCAGCCGCCCTTGTCGCCGGTGATCACGAGCGCGTCCGTCTCCGGGCCCGCCCATCGATCGAGATGATCGGCGAGCACGGGGTTGAGATGGGGAGCGCGACCGTGCGCCGGCCGGCTTCGGTCTTCGGCGGGCCGAAGAGAACCCGGCCATCGCCGAGCTGGTGCTGGGTCTCGGTCACGTATACGACACCCTCGACGAGGTCGACCCGGTCCCGCCGAAGGGCAAGCAACTCGCCGAAACGCAAGCCTCCATAGGCTGCGAGCAGCACCAACGCACGGTGGCGCTGACCCACCGCACTGGCGAGCGCATCGACCTGCGAGACGCTCGCCGTCGGGCGCTCCGGGCTGTGCTCTGTGCCGGCACCCCGGATGTTGCACGGGTTCTTCGCGAGCAGGCCGTCTTGGACGGCCGTGGCGAGCATCGCTCGCAGCAACCGGTACGCCTTGGCGGCGGTGACACGGCCGATCCCGTCGTTCAAGAGATCGGCCTGCCAAGTCCGGACGTCGCTCGTGTGGAGCCTGCCGATCGGAGCTGCGCCGAGCCTCGGGACGATGTGCTTGCGCAGCAACCCGGCGTACAGCTCCCTCGTGCGCGGCCGCAGATCGGGGCGCTGGGCCAGCCAGCGATCCGCGTGCTCAGCCAACTTGGTCCTGCCAGCGCGGGGATCGACCCAGTCGCCGCGGGCTCTCGCCGTCCGCTCGGCGGCCTCGAACTCCACGGCTGCCGTGCGCGTCCGGAACGTGCGCTTGTATGGCCGCCCGTCCGGGCCACGAAGGCGAACGTCGTAGGAGATGCCACGTGCGGTCTCCCGCTTCTGGATGCTCGCGGGCCTACCTCCGGTCCGACGCCCGCGCCAGCGGACGAGCTTGTGTCGCAGAGGGCAGACGCTCTCGCGCCGGCGATACGGCGACCACACCGCATTCCCGAGGCCGAACGTCCTCGATCGTAACCCCAGGAAGTATCAGTCACCGTGTGACCGCCGCGAAACCCTCGACCACCCGCGACCAGAACGTCGAGGCGACGCCGGCACGGTCTCGACAACCCTCTGGGCCCGCGCGACCGCGTCCGGCGAGATGAGCTTGTCCACGAAGGCGCGCAGCTCGCTGACAGGGACCCGCCGACACCGCCCGACCTGCACAGAGGCCAGGTCTCCGCGCGAGATGAGCTCGTAGACGGTCGTTCTGCCAAGCGACAGCCGT
>CAZAMA010000036.1:0-1737 GCA_964485645.1 uncultured Acidimicrobiaceae bacterium
GGCCGCCATGGGGTTGCCCGATCAGCGCGAGATCGACGGGATGGGCGGTGCCCACCCGCTCACCTCGAAGGTCGCGATCGTGCAGCCTTCGACCCGGCCCGATGCCGACGTCGACTATCTCTTCCTACAGGTATGGCCGGACCGGGCGGAGGTGTCCGACAACCAGAACTGCGGCAACCTCCTCGCCGGCGTCGGCCCCTTCGCGCTCGAAGAGGGGCTGATCTCCTCGAGCGGAGACGTGACCCCAGTGCGCATCTTCATGGAGAACACGAGGAGCGGCTGTGAGCGGCGGCGAGCTGCGCGACCGTCTGAGTGTCAGATTTTTGGGCGTCAGCTCGAACGAGCGGACGGTGCGCTCGCTCGCGGCAGTTAATGTGCACGTCCCGATCAGGACCAAAGTCATCCTTGTCTGGGGCAAGTTGGGAGGCGGCTTTCGCGAGCCGGCCATCGACCGCCGCGTACGAACAGTTGTCCGCGCGATCGTCAGCCCATGTACCTACTCTCAGGTCGCCCGCACCTCCCACGGGGCGGGCTGGCGGAACAACGCCATCTGAGAGAGTCTGGGACCTGAGCTGTGTCGAATCAACAAGGAGGCATCATCAAGTGAGCACCCAGGCAGCCGATGAGACATGGCGCGCTATCCAAGGTCTCGTCTCCTCGGCAGCGATCGAGTTCATTCCGCTCAAGGGCGCTGAAGAAAAGCTGCAGGCCATCCCTAGCGGCACGAAGCTCACTATCACTTGCTCGGTAAAGCTCGGCCTCGACCGGACGGTTGAGTACGCGGAGAGGGCCGTAAGATCCGGATATCGGGTTGTCCCCCACCTGCCTGCCCGCCAAGTAGCTGACAAGGCAGCTCTAGCTGACCTACTGGGCCGCTTCAGAGACGCCGGGATTAGGGACATCTTCGTGATCGGAGGAGATGCCCAGGAGCAGGCTGGGTCCTTCAGCTCGGCTGCAGAGCTCCTGGAGTCGCTCGCCGGCATCGACCATGAGCTCGAGACGATCGGAATCGGCTGCTATCCCGAAGGCCACCCAAAGATCTCCGACAGTGCTCTGTTGGAGGCTCTCCTGGCCAAGCAGCGCTTCGCGAGCTACATGGTGAGTCAACTCTGCTTCGATCCAGGTGCCATGCTCGCGTGGCTCGAGAAGATGCGCTCGGCCGGCATTACGCTTCCGCTCCATGTCGGTCTTGCCGCTCCGATGCAGGTTCACAAGCTCGTCGAGCTCTCGCTCAGGATCGGCGTCGGTACCTCCGTCCGGTACGTCACAAAGCAGCACGGTCTCGTCGGTAGCCTCATCCGGAGCAGCTCGTACAGGCCCGAAGACCTCCTCGTCGGCATGGGAACGTCCCTCACCTCGACCGGGATGGCTGTAGAGGGTTTGCACGTGTTCAGCTTCAACCAAATCGCCCAGACCCTCGAGTGGCAGGAGCGGGTCGCGACAACGAGCCACAGTCGCTGAGAGCTGGCGGCGCAGGGCTGGTGGCGCGGGCCCGTGCCCAAGTCGGGAGTCGTCGGGGCGAACCTTGTGCCTGGGGTGACCAGGCGGGCCGAGTTTGGTCGCTCCCGGCACGAGGTTCGGCTGCACAGCCCCGGAGGGCCCACAGTCACCGAGGCGGTACGGTCACCGAGGCGGTACGGTCACCGAGGCGTTGTGGCGTCGATTCGGAGCCGCGCCTACGGCGCGGCGGTCACTGCTCGCCGCCGGCCGCGGCTTCCGCCACTCGCACCGGCTCCG
>CAZAMA010000036.1:1837-9648 GCA_964485645.1 uncultured Acidimicrobiaceae bacterium
CGCGGCGGTCACTGCTCGCCGCCGGCCGCGGCTTCCGCCACTCGCACCGGCTCCGGCACCGGCACCGGAAGCGGCACCGGCACCGGAAGCGGCGCGACCGCGCGGTCAAGCAGGTCGGAGAGCTCGAGCTGGTGAAGAGTCACCGATCCCGTGGCCGGGCTGCCGGAGGGCGTCCTGCTCACTAGCGACAGGTTCGCTCCCGAGGGCACAAGCGCCGGTAGGAGGCCGCGTACGTAGTTCCAAGCCCCCATGTTCGCGGGCTCCTCCTGGAGCCACACGATGTCGGCCAAGCCCTCGTAGCGACCGATGACGGCCGCGAGCTCGTCCTCGGGCCACGGGTGCAGCTGCTCGACTCGGACCACGGCGACCGCGACGGCGACCGAAGCCGCGATGTCGTCGCGCCGTCCGATCGCGTCGAACGCAACCTTGCCCGTGCACAGGACCAGTCGCCTCACAGTTGCCGGGTCAACCTCGGGGCCTGTCGCAGACGACGGGTCGTCGAGCACGGGCTCGAAGTGGCCATCGACGAGGAGATCTATCTCCGAACGTGACTGGCGGGCACGCAGGAGCCACTTAGGCGTCATCACGACGAGCGGGCGTCGGGTGTTGCGAAGCACCTGGGCCCGCAGGAGGTGGAAGTACTGGGCAGCGGTGGTCGGCTGGGCAACTGTCATGTTCGCCTCGGCGCACAGCTGCAAGAAACGCTCCAGGCGCGCGGACGAGTGCTCCGGGCCCTGCCCCTCGTAACCATGCGGCAGCAATAGCACGACAGCCGAGTGCTGCCCCCACTTCTCCCCCGCCGCCGCGATGAAGTTGTCGATGATCACCTGGGCCCCGTTGGCGAAGTCACCGAACTGCGCCTCCCAGGCCACAAGCGCCCGGGCCGTCTCGACGGAGTAGCCGTACTCGAAGCCGAGCGCCGCGTACTCCGACAAGAGCGTGTCGTACATCATGAGCGTTCCGGCCCGACCTGGCAGCAGATCGGGTAGCGACGACACCTCTGCAAGCGGGGTGTGCTCGGCCCCGGTCTCGTAGTCGACGAGGACCGCATGGCGCTGGCTGAACGTCCCACGGCGGGTGTCCTGGCCGGCGAACCTGCAGTCGATCCCCTCTGCCAGTAGGGTTCCCATCGACAGCGCCTCGGCCAGGGCCCAGTCGACGTGGCCGGAGTAGTACATCTCGGCCCGGTGCTCGAGCTGGCGAGCCAGCTTCGGGTGGACAGTGAAGCCCGGCGGGGTCTCGTGCAGCACCCGGGCAATCTCGTCGAGACGCCCGCGCGCCACCGCAGTGGAGGTCGCCGAAAGCGGCGGCACCGTGGGTGGAATGTTGTGGGGAAGCCGCTGCAGATGGGGTGGAGCCGAAGCCCGCGTCTCGTCGAGCGCCTGCTGCAGCCGCGTGGAGAAGTCGGCCAGGGCTGCCTCTGCGTCCTCCATCGTGATGTCGCCGCGCTTCACGAGGGCCTCTGTGTAGAGCTTGCGGACGCTGCGGTGCTGGTCGATCTCGCGGTACATGAGCGGCTGGGTGTAGCTCGGGTCGTCGCCCTCGTTGTGACCGTGCAGCCGGTAGCAGACGAGGTCGATCACGACGTCCTTGTGGAACGCCTGGCGGAAGGCCACCGCAAGTCGGGCCACGCGGACACAGGCCTCCGGGTCGTCACCGTTCACGTGGAATATCGGCGCCTGGACCGTGAGAGCGACGTCGGTGCAGTAGACCGACGAGCGAGCCGCTGCCATCGGAGTGGTGAAGCCCAGTTGGTTGTTGATGACGACGTGAACGGTCCCGCCGGTCTTGTATCCGTGTAGCTGAGAAAGCTCGAGCGTCTCAGCCACGACTCCCTGGCCCGCGAACGCCGCATCGCCATGCACCAGGACTGGCAGCACGGGGAAGGTGCCGAAGTTGGGATGGTTGTCCTGCTTGGCCCGGGCCATGCCCTCCACTACCGGACCGACAGCCTCGAGGTGGGACGGGTTGGATGCCAGCGCCACCTTGAGCTCGAGCCCGCTTCGACCCACGAACTTGCCGCTCGCGCCCTTGTGGTACTTGACGTCACCGGAGCCCTGGACCGATTCGGGATCGAGGTTGCCCTCGAATTCCGCGAATATCTCCCGGTACGACTTGCCGACGATGTTCGCGAGGACGTTCAGTCTCCCGCGGTGTGCCATCCCGAGCACGGCCTCCTCCACGCCGGTCGAGACGGCCTCGTCGAGTAGCGCGTCGAGGAGGGCTATGGCCGACTCGGCACCTTCGAGGCCGAACCGCTTCTGGCCCACATAGCGGGTATGGAGGAAGCGCTCGAAGGCCTCCGCCGCGTTCAACCGCCCGAGCACATGGCGCTGCTCGTCGCTCCCGATCGTGACCGGGACCCCCTCGACGTGCTCCTGGATCCAGCGCTTCTGCTCGGGCTCCTGGATGTGCATGTACTGGATGCCGACTGTGCGGCAGTAGGCGTCCCGCAACACGCCGAGAATACGGCCCAACGGCATCTCGGCATCACCGGTGAGGCCGACGAAATTCCGCTCGAGGTCGAAGACCGTGAGCCCGTATGTCAGCGGGTCGAGCTCGGAGTGCAGCTTGGGGGCGTGCTGGCGCAACGGGTCCAAGTCGGCCATGAGGTGCCCCCGCACGCGGTAGATATTGATCACCGACTGGACGGCCGCCTGTTTGGCAAGGCGCCCGTGCTCGCCCTCCGCGCGGGCGAACGGGTTCACGTCTTGGTGCCAGCGCGCGGGCTGGTAGGGCACGTGCAGAGCGTCGAATATCTCGTCGAAGAAACCATGCTCCCCGACAAGCAGCTGGTGCACGCGCGACAGGAATACCCCCGACTCGGCTCCCTGGATCACGCGGTGGTCGTATGTCGAGGTGAGCACGACTACCTTCGAAACCCCCAACTCGGCCATGGCACCGGGGTCCGCGGCGGCAAACTCCGGCGGGTAGGCAAGCGACCCGATGCCGATGATGGCACCTTGGCCCGCCATGAGGCGCGGAACGGACTGCGTCGTGCCGAGCGTGCCCGGGTTCGTGATCGTGACCGTCGTGCCCGCAAAGTCCTCGACCGCGAGCTTGTTTGTCCGGACCTTGCGCACGAGGTCCTCGTAGGCATGGAGCCAGCCGGCGAAGTTGAGCTCATCTGCCCGTTTGATGCATGGCACGAGGAGCGACCGTGAGCCGTCAGAGCGCTCGGTGTCGACTGCGATGCCAAGGCCAACGTGCTCGTGGTGTACCACTCCGGGCGTGCCAGCACCGTCGACGTCGGCGACGAACGAGGAATTGAGGGCGGGAACTGCCTGCAGGGCTCGGACCACAGCCCACCCGATGAGGTGGGTGAAGCTCACCTTGCCGCCGGTGGTCCGGCCGAGATGGTTGTTGACGATCTGCCGGTTGACCTCGAGAAGCTTGGCCGGGACGGGATGCACGCTCGTGGCGGTCGGCACCGAGAGCGATGCCACCATGTTCTCGACGATCCTCGCGGCGGCACCACGAATCGGGACCGCCCTGTCCTGTTGTGGTGCCGGCGTGACCCGCGTGATCCGCGGGGGCGCCGCTGACGCAGGCGGGGCGGATTGCAGGCTCGTAGCCGCAGCTGTACTGGAGACAGACGAGATGCCGGAGGAGCCGTTCGCGGTCGGCGAGCGTGAAGCGGAACGGTAGTCGGCGAAGAACTCACGCCAGCTCTCGCTCACCGAGGTCGGGTCGCCGAGGTATGCCTCGTACATCTCTTCGACGAGCCACGCGTTCGCGCCGTAGGCGCCAGCGGAGCCATCTCGCATCGTGTCCTTCACCACCGTGGCGATGCTAGTGACCGGAAGAGCCCAGCTGCGTCGCAGGATCGGGCGGGCCCCCCAGGGCAGAGCGCGGACCGCAACGAACCTGCAATGCCACCGCCGCCGTTAGCCTTGTCGGTGATGACGTCGCCGCCAGGTACCGCAGCCAGCAGGGCGGTGATGCGTCTGGTCGAACCCGGCAATGACGCTGTCTGCAGCTACTGCAGCCGCCAGGTCAAGTTCGCCGCCCGGGTGCATCCGCGCCAGGTCATCGTGAACGTGTACGAGGACGGGACCTGGAAGCGCATAGAGCACTTTCACGAGGAGTGCTACAGCGAGGCCGGCGAGCCCTTCGGCGCCGCCGTTGACCCCCGCACCGCGCCGTAGCCGACAGGACTAGGGGCGCGAAGTGAGCGGACGACTCAGCCCGAGAGGAATCTTCAGCGACTTCCCGCCATGTGCGGCCGCGGCCGGACAGCACCCGGCAACCGTGTGATGCGAGTCCTACTGACGGGGTCGAACGGCTTCATCGGCTCGGCTGTCGCGAGCGCGCTGCGAGACCGAGGCGATCAAGTCCTGCCCCTCGTTCACACCGCAGCGACAGAGGGCCAGGCAAGCTTCGACCTCGTCGAGGGGAGCATTGATGCGACCCGCCTGCCCGGCGGCTCCCTCGAGGGCATCGATGCCGCAGCGCATCTCGCCGGCGCTCCGATCCTCGGGCGTTGGAGCGCGTCACGGCGAGAGGCGATCCGCTCCAGCCGCATCGCGGTCGGCGACCTCCTCGCCCGCACGCTCACCGCCCTCGAGCGACCACCGGCGGTGCTCGTGTCCGGCTCAGCAATCGGCTACTACGGAGACGGTGGTGAGGCCGAGCTCGACGAGGCGAGCCCGAGCGGGGTGGGTTTCCTTGCCGATGTCTGCCGAGCTTGGGAGGCATCTGCCGAACCGGCGCGAGAGCGCGGCATCCGCACCGTGCTGATGCGTACCGGCATCGTGCTCGGACCGAACGGAGGGGCACTCGCGCCGCAGTTGAAGGCCTTTCGCCTGGGACTGGGAGGACGGCTCGGGTCGGGCCGCCAGTGGACAAGCGTGATATCCCTTGCGGACGAGGTCGCAGCGATACTGCGAGGACTCGACGACGCCTCGCTCTCCGGCCCGCTCAACGCTGTGAGCCCGACGCCGCTTCGCAATGTGGAGTTCACCGCGGCGCTTGCCAGAGCCCTTGGCCGCCATGCACCCTTCGCCGTCCCCGCCGCTGGCCTTCGTCTCGCGCTTGGCGCCGGGCCTGCCGACGAGATGCTGCTCTCGAGCCAGCGGGTACTGCCGCGCCGGCTGCTCGAGACCGGTTTCGAGTTCCGACACCCCGATGCCGCGAGCGCCATCGCCTGGGCCCTCTCCCCCCGCTGAGCCGCAGGTGCGCGGAGGCTCCCGCCCGAGGCGAAAGGGCGGGGCCGTCGTGGGACTACGCAGGCGGGGCCGGCGAGGGGACCAGCGCGTCGAGGGAGGTTTCAGCCGCGAGGAGCAAAAGTGCGCAGGCCGGCGAGGCGCGCGGCCGCGCTCTGCCGCTCGTCGTAGCTGACAAAGCCGTCATGGGGAGCCAGGTCGAGCGCCGCGGCAACATGGATTGCATCGAGGGCTCGCAACCAGGGTTCGACGAAGGCTCCGGCGGCGAGTAGCAAAGGGCGGTCGACTGCTCGAGTCGCTACCGCGTCCAGCACCTGAGCGGCACGGTCGTTCAGGATCTCCAGGGGAAGAAACGGGTCGCGTTCGCTCGCGCGCCAGATAGCTCGCGGAACCTCGGTGAGGACGAGCTCGCAGGAGAGGAGGTCCGCTCCGTCGAGGAACAAGCGAAGTGAAGCTGACTCCGGCTCGTCACGCACCAGCTTGACGAGAGCCGAAGCATCTGCGTAGAAGAGCGCCAATCAGCGCTCGCCGCGAACCTCGTCGAGCGCACGACTCAGCGCGAAGGGATCGCCGTCGAGCCGCAGAGGTCCCGGCAGACCTCGCCGAACGGGCGGTGCGACACGGCCTTCTGCGACGAGACGATCCAGCGTCGCTCCCGTGGTGGGCGGTGGACCCAGCTCTGCGACTGGACGGTTGTGGTCGGTGACCAGCAACCGCTCGCCTTGAGCCGCGCGCTGCAGGAACCGGCTGAGGTTCTGGCGTAGCTCGGCGACTCCGACCACGTCGGACATGTACATAATTGTAGCAAATCTGGCGGTCGCGATGAGAGCCGCCCGCTTAGAGCGAGCAGGGCGGCTCGGTGGGAGGGATCAGGCGCGGTTGGCGCCGTTGCGCCTGACATGGTCGTTGACCGCGTAATAGCCTTCTATGGACTCCCCCGCATCCCCCCAGAAACCCTCGATGACGTCGTAGGCGATATCCCCCGTTGATACGTAGTGGTTGTTGACGTCGGTGATCTCGAGCTCGCCCCGCCCCGAGGGCTCGAGGGTGGGAAGCACTGCGAAGACGTCTGGCGGGTAGAGGTAGACCCCGGTCACGCAGTAGGTGCTGGGGGGGTCGGCGGGTTTCTCGACGATGCGCTCGATGCGGCCGTTCCCGTCGAGCGCAGGAACCCCGAGATGGCGGAGGTGCTCGGGTTCCGCGATGGCTGCGAGGAGCAGGCGTGCGCCGCTCTCCTGCAACGCAAACCGCTCCAGAGAGGTCTTGATCGATCGCTCGAAGATATTGTCAGCGAGCATGACGGCGACACGGTCGTCGGCGACAAATCGCTCTGCGAGCCCGAGGGCTTCGGCGATGCCCCCGGGGCGCTCCTGGTAGGCGTAGTTGAGACGGTCGAGGCCGTAGGCGTGGCCGTTGGAGAGCAGCCGGAGAAACTCCCCCGCGTGGGTCCCCCCGGTCACGACCATCACCTCGGTGACGCCTCCGAGAACGAGCGCCTCGATGCCGTAGTCGATCATCGGCCGGTCACCGATGGGCAGCAGATGCTTGTTCGTGATCCGGGTGAGCGGGAAGAGCCGGCTCCCCGTGCCGCCGGCCAGCAGAACACCCTTCACGACGCCGCACACTATCGGCTGCCCGACCGACACTATGCGCTCGAGCTATCTAGGCTTGAAGCGGTGAGCGCGGACGCGGTCGTTGAGGTGAGCGACCTGCGCAAGAGGTTCGGAGCAGTGGCTGCCGTCGACGGCCTCTCCTTCAGCGTGGAGCGCGGAACCGTCGTCGGGCTGCTCGGTGCGAACGGTGCCGGCAAGACGACGACTCTTCGGATGCTGCTCGGCCTCATCCGCCCCGACGCCGGGACGATCGGCCTGCTCGGAGAGCCGATCGGGTTCGGGGCAAAGGTCCTGGCGCGGGTCGGTTCCTTCGTGGAGGGTCCCGGCTTCATCCCCCACGTCTCGGGGCGACACAACCTCGAGCTCTACTGGAAGGCGGGCGGGCGCCGCGCCGGGCCCGGCCATATCGACGATGCGCTCGCCACAGCCGGACTCGACGCGGTGGCGGGGCGGGCGGTCAAGACCTACTCACACGGGATGAAGCAGCGGCTCGCGTTTGCTCAGGCGCTGCTCGGCGAGCCGGAACTGCTCGTCCTCGACGAGCCGGCGAACGGCCTCGATCCCAAGCAGATCGTCTTCATGCGGGAGGCGTTGCTGCGTCTCGCGCGCAAGGGGACGACCATCCTGCTCTCGAGCCACCTCCTCTGGGAGGTCGAGCAGACCTGCGACAAGGTGGTCGTCGTGGACCAGGGGCGCCTCGTGAGGTCCGGCACCGTTGCCGAGGTGACCGGGAGCGCGTCCTCTGCTTACCTCGAGGCAGGCGACACCGACAGGGCCTTTGAGGCGCTCAGGCACGTGCGGGGGATCATCTCGGTCGCACATGCCCCCCCGGGGATCGTCGTCAAGCTCGGAACGGCGCGGCGGTGCGACCTCGTCGCAGCGCTCGTGGCGCACGGGATCAGCGTCGAAACGGTCATGGCGCGCCACAGCCTCGAGTCGGCGTTTCTGGAGATGGTGGCGCCACCCGAGGACGAGGTAGCCGGACCAGAGGGTGAGCCGTTGGGGGCTGTAGCGGGCCCCGGTGCGGCGGGCC
>CAZAMA010000036.1:9748-23143 GCA_964485645.1 uncultured Acidimicrobiaceae bacterium
GCCGGACCAGAGGGTGAGCCGTTGGGGGCTGTAGCGGGCCCCGGTGCGGCGGGCCACGGTGGGGCGGGCCACGGTGGGGCGGGCCACGGTGCGAGCGGCAATGGGGTGCTCCAGTGATCGCGGCGGAGCTCTCGAAGCAGTTGCGCCGCTGGCGCACGCTCGTCCTCGTAGGGCTGTGTGTCGTAATCGCCTTGGTGGTCGCGGTGTTCATGGCTCAAAGCGCCCACAACCACCCCGGCGTCAGGGGACCGCACAACCTCGATGTCTCGCTGACGAGCAGCGGCCTCGTCATCGGCATAGTCGCGCTCTTCTTCGCATCGCACCTCCTGACACCGATCACGTTTCTCGTCTACTACGCCGACCCGATGGCCTCGGAGGCCAAGTGGGGCTCGCTGCGCTATCTCCTCGTCCGCCCAGTGAGCCGCTCGCGTGTGCTTGGTGCCAAGATCGTCGTGTCCACCCTGCTCGCAGTAGCCTCCCTCTTTGCCATCCCCATCGTCGCGAGCCTCGTCGGGATCGCCTTCTTCGGCCTGCATTCCGTCACGAGCGCGAACGTCGCTGCCGGCCACGGTGGCGAGCTCCTCGGAAGGCCCATCCTGTCCGTGCTCGGGACTGCGTGGCGTTTCGTCGTCGCTACCGGCTACGTCGCCCTCGACAGCGGCGCCCTCGCCGGCATCGCAGTCCTCTTGTCGGTTGTCACAGAGAACGTGCTCGCGGCGGCGGCGACCGCAGCCGGGGTCTACGTGCTCTCTGCCATCGTCGAGGCGCTGCCGGGAAACTTCGTCAACACCATCTCACCCGCTCTGCCTACGAACAACTTCGACGCGTGGCTCTACCTCTTCCAACCGGGGACCTCTCTCTCGGGCATGGCCCAGGGAGCGATCACGCAGGTCGTATGGCTTTCTTTGACCCTCGGCGCGGCCTTCGTGGTGTTCAACCGGAAAGATGTGAAGTGCTGACGCCTACTCTCGCGTTGGCAAGTTAGTTCGCGTCTTCCCTGCTGTTCCAGCTCTGTCCAGAGGACCGCCTGCCTTGCCGTTGAAGGGCAGACGCCTACGTCAGCTCCGCTGTCATAACTTCACGGCACGATCACCGCGAATGGGCAGGCAGATGGCGGTGCCTATCGGAAAAGCAGGGGAACTTCGGGCTAATGACAGGGCTTCTGGGTGGGTGGCGTGGACATATAAGTCCCGGCCACCCACCCGCGATCGGCGCCGGGCCGGCGAGAGCGGCGCCGGGCCGGCGAGAGCGGCGCCGATCCCCGGGGGGCCGGCGGCGGCAGGGAGCGGGGGGCGGCGGCGCCGAACCAGGCGGGACCGTGATCAGACGTCGAGGAATCGCCGCACAGCTACCGCGGAGCCGCCCACCCCGACGATTATGCCGACGAGGACCACGAAGATCTCGGTCATCACGACGTCGTGGCTGGGCACGATGGCGTTCTGGAACTCGGGGAAGTGGTGCAAAAGAGCGCGAATTCCCACGTCTCCGAGGACGACCATGCCCACGGCGATAGCAGCTCCGATCACCCCTTGCACCAGCCCTTCCATCATGAAGGGCAGCCGGATGAACCACGCCGTCGCCCCCACGAGGCGCATGACGCCAACCTCCCGGCGGCGGGAGAAGATGGCCATGCGGATCGCGTTCAAGATGAGGACTATCGAGGAGATAAGCAGGACGAGAGCCAGCACGAGCAGGACGATCTGAGCCACCCGAGAGATCGACTCGAGAGTGTGGATCGACTTGGCCGGGTACTCGACCTTGAAGATCCCCGCCTGACCGGTGAACACGGTCGCGACTGTGGCGGCGTCTCCTGCATGCACGAGGGTGCACTGGAACACCGGAGGGGTCGTCGCCACCGTGAGCGCGGATATCGCCGCCGCCTCACCCTGTGCCCTGAACAGCCTCACGGCGTTGTCATAGGACTGCTGGTGGTCGAGGTAGTTGCAATGCTTGATCTGCGGCGTCTGCTCGGCCAGGGATCTGATGGTTGCCGCGGTCGCGAGCGAGGCGCTCGGACTCACGAATATCTGCAAGTCGACATTGGCTTGGAGCGCGTTCAGGGAGTTGTTGACGGCTTGGCGCAGCAGGAGCGCGGTGCCGACAAGTGAAAGGGAGACTCCGACCGTCAAGATGGCGGCGATCGCCATGAGCCGGTTCCGCCACAGGTTGTTGGCGGTCTCCCGGGAGACGTAGGCGACTGAGATCGGCATCAGTGCCTCGTCCTCGAGCGCCGCGGCTCTGAGTGCACGGGCCGCTCCATCGTCGTCGCGCTCCCGCTCGCGAGCGACACCGCCGGCACGCCCCGCGTCGTAGAGGGCGTCGGATCGATCCCATAGATACCTCGGACCTGGTCCCTTATGATGCGGCCGTGGTCGATCTCGATCACTCGCCGCCGCATCTGGTCGACGATCCCCGCGTCGTGAGTGGCCATGAGCACTGTGGTCCCGGTCCGGTTGATGCGGTCGAGCAGCGACATGATCCCAAGACTGGTGGCCGGGTCGAGGTTGCCCGTCGGCTCGTCGGCCAGCAAGATGAGGGGGCGGTTGACGAAGGCCCGCGCGATGGCGACCCGTTGCTGCTCGCCACCCGACAGCTCGTGAGGATAGCGACCTGCTTTCTGCCCAAGGCCCACGAGCTCGAGCACCTGAGGCACCTGGGTTGCCACGACGTGGCGCGGCCGACCGATCACCTGCAGGGCAAAGCCCACGTTCTCGAAGACGGTCTTGTTGGGGAGAAGGCGGAAATCCTGGAACACGCACCCGAGGTTGCGGCGCAGGTAGGGCACCCGCCAGTTGGAGAGCCGCCCCACCTCACGGCCTGCCACCCAGATCTGCCCCGAGTCGATGGCCTCCTCGCGCAGCAAGAGCTTGAGGAGCGTGGTCTTGCCCGATCCGGAAGCTCCCACGACGAAGACGAACTCACCCTTGGTGATCTCGAGTGATACATCGCGCAGAGCGACGATGTCCCCCTTGTACGTCTTGGTGACATTGTCGAAACGGATCATAAACCTCTCGTTCCCTCGGCCGTCGCTCGCAGAGCCCGCTCGAGACGGGCCATTGCTCACCTTGGGCTCGTACAGCCAGCCACCCTGCGACCTAGGGCCACCCTATCAGCGGAGTGTGGTTACGAGTCGATGAAGCAGCCGCTAGCCGCTCTGCTCCCGTTTCCAGCGCAGGGTCGCCACCATCGCCTCGTCTATGTCGCCGTCGAGGAAAGTCTCGACATTGCCGGTCTCATAACCGCTGCGCAGGTCCTTTACGAGCTGGTAGGGCGCCATGACATAGGAGCGAATCTGGCTCCCCCACGCGTTGTCGCTCTCGGGACCGGTGAGCGCGTCCAGCTCCGCGCGACGCTCTGCCCGCTGCAGGTCGGCAAGCTTGGCTGCCAGGATCTGCATCGCCTTGGCGCGGTTCTGGTGCTGGCTGCGCTCGTTCTGGCAGGAAACCACGATGCCGGTGGGGAGGTGGGTAAGTCGGATCGCCGAGTCCGTCTTGTTGACGTGCTGACCGCCCGCGCCCGAGGACCGGTAGGTGTCGACTCGCAGGTCCTTCTCGTCGATCTCGACATCGCTGCCCGCGTCGGCGAGGAAGGGCACGACATCGAGGGATGCAAAGCTCGTCTGGCGGCGGTGCTGGGAGTCGAACGGCGACATCCGCACCAAGCGGTGCACCCCTCGCTCCGTCGCGAGAAGGCCGTAGCAATAGGGACCGCGAACTATGAAAGTAGCCGAGAGGATGCCTGCCTCCTGACCCTCCGACACCTCGTCGACCTCGACCTCGAAACCCCTCCGCTCTGCCCAGCGCAAGTACATCCGGAGCATCATCTCCGCCCAGTCCTGGGCATCGGTGCCTCCGGCCCCGGCGTGGATCTCGGCGATAGCGTCTGCCTCGTCGTGCTCGCCCGAGAACAAGCTGCGGAGCTCTATGCCTTCGAGCGCCTTCTCGACGGATCCGATCGCCTCCACGAGGTCACCGGCGACCTCCGCGAGCCCTCCCTCGCCCTCCCCCAAGCCGAGAGCGAGCAGCTCTTCGGCGTCTGCGAGCTGTCGCTCGAGCCCGACGAGCAGATCCACGTCTGCCTTTACCCGTCCATAGGCGGTGCTGACGCGCCGCGCGCGGTCCGGATCAGACCATAGGTCAGGTTCGGCGAGCTGGGTTTCGAGCTCGACGAGGCGGGCGCTCGCATCTGCCAGCTTCAAGTAGGCATTGGCTGCCTCGAGGCGCGACCGCAACATCTCGAGCTCCGCCCCCAGGTCGCGCGGAAGCGACCGATCGGTGACGGCCGCGGGCGTCGCCGCGGCTGGCGGTGCTCCTGGGGGCGCGCTCTTCTCACGCGGGGTCGCCATTGGCAGTCAGCCGGCGCCGTGGCAGAGCTTGTACTTCTTGCCGCTGCCACAAAAGCAGGGGTCGTTGCGGCCGAGCTTCTGCGGCTTCGCGGGCACGGCGGCGACCACGGGTGGACCGGTTGAGCCGTTGCGGGCTCCGCCGGCTGTCCTCGCGCCCCTCGGGGCGCCCGCGACCGCTCCGGCCATTGCGCCAGGCGCGCCGGCTCCCGTCGCGATCGCAGCGCCGTTTCCAGGTGCGTTGGTGCCTCGTGTCCCGTCGTCGGGGAAGGCGGACGCCTGCGCCTGAGCGCCCGAGCCGCTCGCGACGGCAGACACAGTTCCATCGGAAGGGTTCTCGGTCGCGAGGTACAGAGCCTGGGACAGGTCGGCCTCCGGATCAGGCTCCGGCTCGCTCCAGCTCGCGTGGAAGACGTGCTGGAGGTAGTCGTCGTCGATGCCGTCCGACAGCTGTCCGAACATCTGGTAGGACTCGCGCTGCCAGGCGACCAGGGGATCTGTCTGGGCCAGACCACGCAGGTGTATCCCCTCGCGCAGGTAGTCGAGCTCGACGAGATGGGCACGCCAGCGCAGGTCGATGATCTGGAGCATGATGTTGCGCTCCAGCTCACGCGCACGCTCGGGCCCGCCGAGAAGTGCCTCCCGCTCCTCGTAGTGCTCGTAGACCTCCGTCAGGAGGCTCTCGGCGAGCTGCTGGGTGCTCGTCGCCTCCTCGAGCTCGACGGAGGTGAACTTCGTCGGGTAGTACCGGGTTGCCTCGGCGATGAGCCCTGGCAGGTCCCACTCCTCGGGGAACTCGCTCGGGCAGGTGGCCGCGACGATGCTCGCGATCTTGTCCGAGAGCAGATCCTCGGTGTACTCCTTCAGATCCTCGCCGTCGATGATCTTGAGGCGGCGCGCATAGATCTCTTTCCGCTGCTTGTCGTAGGCCTCGTCGTACTTGAGGAGCTCCTTTCGGACCTCGGCGTTCTTGGCCTCGACGGTGTTCTGGGCCTTCTCGATCGACTTCGTCACCATCTTGGAGTCGATCGGCATGTCGTCGGGCAGCGCCTTTCCCATGACCCAGCTCATGGCACCGGTGGCGAAGAGCCGCATGAGCTCGTCCTCGAGCGAGAGAAAGAAACGGCTCTCTCCCGGGTCGCCCTGGCGTCCGGAGCGACCACGCAGCTGGTTGTCGATCCGCCGGCTCTCGTGGCGCTCGCTGCCGAGCACATACAGCCCTCCGAGCGCTCGGACCTCGTCGGCCTCGGCGTCGCACTGCGCGGTGAACTGGGCGAGAAGCTCGTCGTAGCGGGCTTTCGCCTCGTCGCTGTCAGGATCGAGGCCGCTGGCCGCGAGCTCGTCGCGGGCAAGGCCTTCAGGATTGCCCCCAAGGAGGATGTCGACCCCTCGGCCGGCCATGTTGGTCGCGACGGTAACGGCATGCAGGCGCCCGGCCTGGGCGACGACGGTGGCCTCCCGGGCGTGCTGCTTCGCGTTGAGGACCGAGTGCGGGATGCCCCGTTTCTCGAGAAGCTGGGAGAGGTGCTCGGAGCGCTCCACCGACGCGGTGCCGACCAGCACCGGCTGGCCCGTCTCGTAGCGCTCGGCGATGTCCTCGACGACGGCCCCGAACTTGCCCTCTTCGGACTTGAAGATGAAGTCGGGCTCGTCGAGCCGGACCATAGGGCGGTGCGTCGGGATGGGCACGACGTGGAGGTTGTAGGTGGACGCGAACTCCGCCGCCTCGGTTTCGGCGGTGCCGGTCATGCCCCCGAGCTTGTCGTACATCCTGAAGTAGTTCTGCAGCGTCACGGTCGCCCAGGTGTGATTCTCCTCCTGGATCCGCACACGCTCCTTGGCCTCCACCGCCTGGTGCAGCCCGTCGCTCCACCGCCGTCCCTCGAGCACCCGGCCGGTGAACTCGTCGATGATCTTGACCTCGCCGTCGGCGACCATGTAGTCGTCGTCTCGGTGGTAGAGCTCTTTGGCCTGGAGGGCTTTCTCGAGCTGGTGCACGAGGTCGGCGGCCACCCCGTCATAGAGGTTGTCGATGCCGAGCTGGCGCTCGACCTTGGCGATGCCGGACTCGGTGACGACGACGGTCTTCTTCTCCTCGTCGACCTCGTAGTCGAGGTCCCGGCGCAGCGCCCTCGCGATGCTGGCGAACTGGTAGTAGAGCTTCGTGGACTCGTTCGACGGCCCGGCGATGAGCAGAGGCGTGCGGGCCTCGTCGATGAGGATGGAGTCGACCTCGTCGACGATGGCATAGACGTGGCCGCGCTGCACCATCTGGTCGCGCGACCAGGCCATGTTGTCCCTCAGGTAGTCGAAACCCATCTCGGTGTTCGTCCCATAGGTGAGATCGGCCCCGTAAGCCGCGCGCTTGTCGGCCGCGGTGGCGACGTCGGGCACGACAAGACCGACGCTGAGCCCGAGGAAGTTATAGATCCGGCCCATCCAGATCGAGTCACGTCTCGCCAGGTAGTCGTTGACGGTGATGATGTGGGCCCCGCGCCCGTTGAGAGAGTTCAAGTACACCGGGAGCGTGGAGACGAGCGTCTTTCCTTCGCCCGTCTTCATCTCGGCGATGCCGCCGAAGTGCAGGGCCATGCCCCCCATCAGCTGCTCGTCGAAATGGCGCTGGCCGATCGTGCGCAGCGCCGCCTCCCGCACGACCGCGAAGGACTCCACGAGCAGGTCGTTCAGTTCCTCGCCGTGCTCGAACCGCTCCCTGAATTCGACGGTTTTACGCGCCAGCTCTTCGTCGGAGAGGCTGTGGACCTCGGGCTCGAGCCCATTGATGAGCGGAACGACCGCCGCCAGGTTCTTGACCTTCTTGCCCTCACCAGCGCGGAGGACTTTCGCGAACAGACTCACGACGGTCCATTCTAGGCCCGCGACGACCTACTACCGCTTCGACCGGCTCCGGGGTCCCGTCCCCTGCCGTGTCAGCCGGCGCGCACCGGGATGCGGACCGGACGCCGGGCAGGGGTGCTCGCCGGCGCCGGCATCTTCGGGGGCCTTGGAGGTGATTCGACACTGAGAAGGGTCCCGAGCAGGTGGTGCGGCGCGGCGGAGTCGACCCGAACCTTCACGAAGTCTCCTGCGGCCACGGAGTCCCTGGCGGCCACGGAGTCCCTGGCGGCCACGGAGTCCCCTACTTGCACCCCATCGCCGCCACGACGGCCATCACCGGTATCGCCGGAGCCCGGCACCGGCGCGAAGTGGACCAGCTTGCCCTGACGGGTGCGCCCGGTGAGCAGCCTCTCGTCCTTCTTGGACAACCCTTCGACCAGTGCCTCTTCCACTTTGCCGATCCTGGCCCGGTGACGAGCGAGCGCCGAGCGCTCCACTACCACCTTGAGCCGCTCGAAACGCTCCGCGACCACCTCGGCGGGCACGAAGTCGTCTTCCATCTCCGCCGCCTTCGTGCCGGGGCGGGGAGAGAAGATGAACGTGAAGGCGCTGTCGTACTCGGCCTCGGCCACGAGCTCCAAGGTGGCCTGAAAGTCCGCTTCCGACTCGCCTGGGAAACCGACGATGATGTCGGTCGACACCGCAAGATCTGCAATTGCGGCACGGGCCGCGGCTAGGCGCTCGAGATACCGTTCAGCGGTGTAGCCACGCCGCATAGCTGCCAGCACCCGATTGCTCCCTGACTGCAGCGGCAGGTGGAGCTGCTCGCAGACCGCCTTCGTCTCGGCCATAGCTGCAATAGTCTCGGGTTTCAGGTCCTTTGGATGAGGGCTGATGAAGCGCACGCGCCGGATCCCCTCGACCGATCCGACAGCCCGCAACAGGTCCGCGAACAGCGTTCTCGGACGGCTGGCGCCGTCGCTCACCCAGACCGGTCCGGCCTGCCGGGCAAGGTACCCAGGTGCCGCGTCCAGCGTAACGGACTGCCCACGTAGCCTCACGGTGAGATCCCGACCGTAAGAGTTGACGTTCTGACCGAGAAGCGTGATCTCCACGGTCCCGCTTGCCGCCAACTCCTCGACCTCGCGAACGAGGTCGCCGAAGGGCCTGCTCACCTCGGATCCGCGCACAGCCGGAACGATGCAGAAGGCACAGGAATTATCGCAACCCATCTGGATCGTCACCCAGGCTGCATGGGCGAGATCGGCTCGCACCGCCATGGCGGTCGGCCACTCGGTCTCGTCCTCCGCCGAGGGGGCGTCGAGGATCTCGATGACTGACTCCCCGGTCGCACGCGCCTCGGAGAGCAGGTCCGCCACCCGGCCGACATTGTGGGTCCCGAAGACCGCATTCACATAGGGCGCCCGCTGCAGCAGCAAGCTCCGGTCCTTTTGCGCCAGACATCCCCCGACCGCGATCTGCATCCCTGGGTGCTCGGCCTGCAGGGACTTGAGGTGGCCGAGCGTGCCATAGAGCCTGTCGTCGGCGTTCTGGCGGATGCAGCACGTGTTGAGAACGACTACGTCGGCCTCAGAGATCTCGGCCGCTCGCTCCATCCCGTCAGCCGTCAGCAGGGCGGCGATCCGCTCGGAGTCGTGCTCGTTCATCTGGCAGCCGAAAGTTCTGACGACGAACTTTCGCGACCTCACCTGTTCGCCGGACACAACTCCAGACTACGGCAGCCCCAGCGGGTGGCCGCGAGCTCTCCATCGCAGAGCTGCGTCAGTGGCGGTGCACCGGCGAGGCTTCATACCCCGTAAGGTATCTCTGGCGGCGCGAGACAGCCGGGCATCTCACGATGACGGCCGCTCCGCCAAAGGTCGGCCGCGAGCTCAGGAGAGACCAAGATGCAACTGCCCGACGAGGTGGTCGACGATGTGCGCAAGCGCCTGCGCAGAGCTGCCGGCCAGGTGCACGGCGTCGAGAAGATGCTCGAAGAGGGGCGCGAATGCCGAGAGGTCGTCGCACAGATCTCCGCAGCTACCAAGGCACTCGAGCAGGCAGGTTTCCGCCTGGTGGCCGCGGGACTCACCTACTGCCTGGAGAACCCCGAGGACGCCGAGGCAGACGGCTACCCGATAGATGCCGTGCAAAGAATGTTCATGAAGCTCGCCTGAGAAAGGTCGACCACAAGATGAGAGCTATCGAGTGCACCGTCGCGAAGCCGATCGAGCAAGCCGAGGCCCTGGTGAGAGAGGCCCTCTCCGACCAGGGTTTTGGCGTGCTCACCGAGATCGACGTCGCCGCCACCTTCAAGGCCAAGCTCGGAGTCGACAGGGATGCTCTCAAGATCCTCGGCGCATGCAACCCGACCTTGGCCCATAGGGCGCTCGCGATCGACCCCTCGGCCGCCCTGATGCTGCCCTGCAACGTCGTGCTCAGCGCCACGCCCGGGGGGACGAGCGTATCGATAGCCGACCCCAGGGAGTTGATGCCCGATCCCGCGATGGCAGACCTCGCAAGCGAAGCCGCGGCGCGCCTTGGCGCAGTGGCCTTGGCGCTCTCAAGGGCGATTTAGGCCATCTTCGTGGGGCTTGGCCGGTCCGGGCCGCGAGGGGTCCAGGCCGGGTGGCTGGCGCTCCTCTCAGCCCTGCGCGGCACCCACCTGCTCGTCCACTTTGCGGTGAACTTCTGCCATGTCGAGTCGCTTCACCTGGGAGATGAGATCCTCGAGCGCGGCCGCGTTAAGGGCACCAGGCTGGGAGTACAGGAGAACCTGCTCCCGAAATATCATGAGTGTCGGGATCGACATGATGTTCAGCGCTCTCGCGAGCCCCTGCTCCGCCTCGGTGTCAATCTTGGCGAAAACGGCATCTGCGTGAGCCTCAGAGGCCTGCTCGAAGACCGGTCCGAAGGCTCGGCACGGGCCACACCACGACGCCCAGAAGTCTGCCAGAACAATGTCGTTCGACGCCACCAGATCGTCGAAACCTTCTTCCGTCACGTTGACCACACCCATTGCTGCTCCTCCTCGTCCGTCGGCTTACCTCGACACGGCACATCCAGTGCCTCTTTCAACAGCTATACCCCCTAGGGTATTTCCGCCCTCTGCGGGCGAGCCCGGAGCGCGCCCGCATCCTTCGTCTGAGAACGCGCGCCTTCACGAATAGCCCCTAACCTGGCTCGATGCTCATAGGCGCTCACGTCAGCTCCTCAGGCGGTCTGCTGCCCGCCCTCGACCGGGGAGAGGCCATGGGAGCTGAGGTGATCCAGATCTTCACCACCAGCCCGCGCGCGTGGAAGCCTGCCGCCTTTCCCCCTGAGCTCCTGGCACAGTACAGGCAGGCCCAGCGTGACAACGCGACCGTGCTGGCGACCTTCTGCCACGCGAGCTACCTGATCAACCTCGCCACGACGGATCCCGACAAGCTCGCCAAGTCGAGGACGAGCCTCGCCGACAACCTGAGAGTGGCTACTGCTGTCGGCTCGGCGGGCCTGGTCCTGCACCTCGGAAGCCACTTGGGCGCCGGCTACTCGACCGCCGTGAAGCCAATCGCCGCAGAGCTGCTACGTGCGATCCATGCCGTCGAGGACCTCGCCGGGGTGCCGAGCGCGCCTATCCTCATGGAAAACGCCGCCGGTGCCGGGGGCACCTGTGGGCGCGACTTCGGTGAGCTCGCCGCGGTGCTCGACGCCGCGGCGGGCCATGAAACCATCGGAACGTGCCTCGATACTCAGCACCTCTTCGCATCCGGCGCGGACTACTCCACCATGGAGGCAGCCGATCACGTCGTGCGCTCCGTCGAGACAACGGTCGGACTCGACCGCCTCGGCTGCATTCATCTGAACGACTCCAAGACCGAGCAGGGCAGCAACCGCGACCGTCATGCCAACCTCGGCGAGGGCCTGATCGGGCGGACGTCCCTCGCCTGGCTCCTCGGGCACCCTCGCTTGCAGCACGTGCCTGCGATACTCGAGACCCCCGGAGCCGACGGACACGGTCCCCGGGCACGCGACGTGGTGATTGCCCGCGAGATCCACGAGGACGGGTTGCGGCGGTGGCGAGAGGGCACTGGGTAGCTGGCGCTGGCGGCAGCGTGCCGGCTGCGGCATGGCTGCTCGAGGGCCGCCCGCCGACACGGTGGCAGCAACAGCTACTCCGCCGCCTCCGCGAGAGCCTCCGCGAGTGCCGGATGCACGAACAAGCTCTCAGCAAGGTCGATGACGCGCAGGTTCGCCGTGACGGCCAGAGCGATCACGCTCACCAGCTCGGCCGCGTGCGAGCCGACGATCGACCCACCGAGCACCACACCGGTCGCCGGGTCAGAGACGATCTTGACGAATCCTCTTGGCTCCCCGTCGATAAGGGCCCGGGCATTCGAGGCATAAGGCACTTTCGTCACTCGGATCTTGCGGCCAACCGCAAAGGCCTCGGCCTCGGCAAGTCCCACGTCGGCGATCTCCGGCTCGGTGAAGATCGCAGAAGCGGCCTTGTCGTAGTCGAGATGGCGGTGGCTGTGGGTGTGCAGTCCCATTACGTGCTCGGCAACCTTGTGACCATGCACCGCGGCTACAGATGCCAGAGGAAGGCGCCCGGAAAGGTCTCCGGCAGCATAGATATGGGGAATGTTCGTCTGGCAGTGGCGATTGACTGGCACATAGCCGCTCGAGTTGACGTTCACGCCGGTGCTCTCGAGCCCGAGTCCCTCGCTGCAGGGGATCGAGCCGACGCAGACGAGGGCGTGACTACCTTCTATGACGCGGCCGTCGTCGCAGCGAACCGCGACTCCGAGGGCGTTCCGGTCGATCGCCGTCGCGCGGGCGCCGATCGCCAGGTTCACTCCGCGAGCGAGGAAGTCCGCCTCGAGTGCGGCGGCTACCTCTGGGTCCTTGGCCGGCAGTACCTGCTGGCGCGAGACGATCAAGGTGACACGCGAGCCAAGCGACGAGAACATGTGCACGAACTCGACTCCGGTCACTCCGGAGCCGATGACGACGAGGTGCTCCGGGATAGTCGGCGGCGGATATGCCTGCCGAGTGGTGAGCACCCGGTCGCCGTCGATCTCCGCCCAGTCGGGGATCCGTGGCGACGAGCCGGTCGACAGCAGCACAGCATCGGCCTCGAATGTCTCGACGGGCTCCCCGCTCGAGCACACCTCGACGCAGTGCGGTCCGCGCATGCGGGCCGACCCCCGAACAATGCGGACGCCCTGGCTCTCGAGCTGACTCGTGCCGGAGCTGACCAGCCGCTCTTCGACGTCTCTTACCCGTACGGCAAGGGACTTGAGATCGACTTCGGGATTGAGCGGGCAGACCCCCAGCAGCTCAGCGCGGCGTGCCCGGCTGACGAGAGCGCCGGTCGCGATCATCGCCTTCGACGGGATGCAATCCCACAGGTTCGCCGCCCCCCCGATGACGTCTCGTTCTACGACGACTACCTCGGCACCAAGACGAGCCGCCGTCGAAGCAGCTCGCAGCCCGGCGGGTCCTCCCCCTATGACGACAAAGCGCATGGCGACATACTCTCACCGCCCCGACGGCCGCACTACTTTGGAGGCAGCAGATCCTCTCCTGCCTTGTCTTCCGTCCGATACGCCGTGCTCCTCCGCCGCTCTCATATAGCGGCTCAGACGCTCGTCGAGCTCCGTCGCGAAGGTGGCAAGCGCTGCCTGGCGCTCCCGGACCCTCTCACGGAGCCGCTCGAGTATCTGCAGGCCCTCGACGAGTATCTCGTCACGCCGCCCCGGCGGCGGATCTGCTTGGTACTCCTGCTTCAACCCTTCAAGACGATCGGAGGCCCCTAGGTGCTCGGCGATCTCCTCGAGCTCGAGTCCCAGCAGCGTCTGCAGCTCACGAATGCGCCGCAGACGCTCGATCTCGTGCTCGCCATAGCGTCTCTGCGCAGTCTCGGTGAGTCGGGAAGAGCTGACGAGGCCCAGCTCCTCGTAGTAGCGCAGGGTACGGGTCGTCGTGGAGAGCAACTCGGCAACCTCGCCGATTGAGAGCAGGCGCGACTCATCTGTCATGGCAGCAGGCAGCCTAGCAGCTTATCTTCACGTCAACGTCAAATAACGCGGTCGGCCACGTCAGCTGGCCGGTGGTGGGTCATCACCCGAGGGTGGCGGAAGGTAGCCGCCTGGTGGCGGATACGCCGGTGGTGGGTAGCCGCCCGGTGGCGGATACGCCGGTGGTGGGTAGTCACCCGACGGGACTGG
>CAZAMA010000037.1:0-22297 GCA_964485645.1 uncultured Acidimicrobiaceae bacterium
CGACGCTCGATCTCGACATAGTGAAGGAGCGCTCGGCCGAGAACCCCGTCTTCTATATCCAGTACGCGCATGCGCGGATCGCTTCGATCAAGAAGGTGGCGCTCGAGAGAGCGGTCGACACCCGGCCGCTCGAGGCCGTAGACCTCGGCCTGCTCGAACACGAGCGCGAGCTCGATGTGCTCCGCACCCTCGTCGACCTACCAAGGGTGGTCGAGGAGGCGGCGGTGGACCGTGCGCCCTACAAGGTGACGAACTGGGTGCGCCGCCTCGCCGGCGACTTCCACAGCTTCTACCACGACTGCTACGTGATGGGCGAGGGGGTAGGTCCCGAACTGACACAGGCGCGCCTGTGGCTCGTCGAAGCCGCCCGGATCGGCCTTGCCATAGGACTTGACCTGCTCGGCGTGAACGCTCCGGACGAGATGTGAGCCGTCCCGGCGACGGCGGCGATCCGGGCCGGGGAGCGCCCGCTCTCCTCCCCGAAGGGGAGTTGCCGGAGGCTCCCGTCGCTCGACACCTGTTGCCTCTCACTGCTTCGCGCACTGCCGCGGGTGGCCTGGCCGTCGGTGGCGTCGACCTGGCCGAGCTCGCGGCGGAGGTCGGCACGCCGGTCTTCGTTTATGACGAGGAGCATTTGCGGTCCCGTTGCCGGGAGGCAGTCGCCAGCTTTGGCGCCGGAGCAGTCGCCTATGGGACCAAGGCCTTCCTGTGCAGAGCTATGGCCCGACTGGCAGCCGAGGAGGGGTTGCACCTCGACGTATCGACCGGCGGGGAGCTGGCCGTCGCACTAGCAGCCGGAGTCCCCGGAGACCGGCTGGTCCTTCATGGCAACAACAAGTCCACCGCCGAGATAGGCGCGGCTCTGCAGGCCGGCGTGGGGCGTATCGTCGTCGACTCCTTCGACGAGATCCGGCGACTTGGCGAGCTCTCGGACGCCGGCTTGCTGGGCGGCGGACTGAAGGCCCTCCTGCGGGTGACACCCGGCGTCGAGGCACATACCCATGAGTACGTGATGACCGGTCAGGAGGACTCGAAATTCGGGTTCAGTCTTGCGTCGGGTGCAGCTGACGAGGCAGCCCACGCGCTGCGCGAAATCCGAGGCGTGCGCGTCGTCGGGGCTCACTCCCACGTGGGCAGCCAGATCTTCGCGGTGGAAGTGTACGCGCGGGTGGTGAGCTTGCTGTCGCCGTTCATCGCGCGGCACGACCTCTCGGAGTGCTGCCTCGGCGGGGGCCTGGGCGTGGCCTACGTCAACAGGGAGCACGCGCCGTCGATGGCCGAGTGGGCCTCGGTTGTCCGAGCAGCCTGTGCGGCGGCCGGCCTTTCGTCGCGGGTGAGCATCTCGGTAGAGCCGGGCAGGTCAGTCGTCGCGACCGCAGGCATGACTCTTTACACCGTGGGCACGATAAAGAAGATCGCAGGGGTGCGCACCTATGTCGCGGTGGACGGAGGGATGAGCGACAACCCGAGGCCAGTCCTCTACGGCAGCGGCTACGAGGCCTTGCTGCTGCGCGAGCCGGACGCCGAGCGCCGGTGGGCCGTCCGTGTAGTGGGAAAGCACTGCGAGTCCGGCGACGTCATCGTGGACGATGGCCGTCTACCGGTCGACACGAGGGTGGGTGACCTGCTCGCAACGCCCGTCACCGGAGCCTACGGCTGGTCGATGGCTTCAAATTACAATCGTGTCGGGCGGCCGCCGGTTGTCTTCGTGCGCTCTGGTCGAGCACGCGTGGTCGTGCGGAGGGAGACCGTCGCCGATCTGCTCCGGCTCGACCAGCCGTGACCGAGAACTGACTTCGCCTGGGCCTGCTTCTTGTAGGTTGGTGCCCGTGAGCCACTCAGAGCACACCACGGGCGTCGCACTTCGTGTCGGTGTGCTCGGCTGCGGGAATGTCGGGGCGGCTTTCGTCGGTCTCGTCGACTCCGGAGCGACGGCGATATCGCTCCGCACAGGTATCGACCTCGAGGTGACGCGCATCGCCGTGCGGGATCTTGATCGAGAGCGCCCAGGCCTTGACCGCGTCGCGTTCGAAAAGCGCGTCACGACCGACGCCGAGTCAGTCGTGACAGATCCGCAGGTGGATCTCGTCGTCGAGCTGATGGGCGGCATCGAACCGGCGCGCTCGCTCATCTTGCAGGCTCTTATCTCCAAGAAACCCGTCATCTCCGGCAACAAGGAGCTCCTTGCCACTCACGCCGGTGAGCTCACGGCTGCCGCAGAGTCTGCCGGAGTGGACTTGCTGTTCGAGGCATCTGTGGCAGGCGCCATACCGCTTGTCCGCCTCCTGCGGGACTCTCTGGCAGGCGAGCACATCGTGCGCCTCACCGGCATCGTCAACGGCACGACTAATTACATGCTCACGAAGATGAGCGAGGAGGGCCTCGGCTACGAGGAGGCGCTCGCCCAGGCGCAGAGCCTTGGCTACGCGGAGGCCGATCCGACGGCGGATGTGGACGGCTACGACGCCGCGGCCAAGGCCGCCATACTTGCCGGGATCGCGTTCGACGCGGACGTGCGTTCGTCCGATGTTCACCGGGAAGGAATCGTGGGCATCGAGGCGAGCGACATCGCCTTTGCTCGCCGGCTCGGCTACGAGGTGAAGCTCCTCGCGATCGTGGAGCGGGCCGATCCACCGGGGGGAGAGGTGGACCCTGCCGTGAGCGCGCCGCCGTGCGTAGCTGTGCGCGTGCACCCCGCCATGGTGCCGAAGGAGCACCCGCTCGCCTCGGTCCGGGGCTCGTTCAATGCAGTGTTCGTCGAGGGCGACGCCGCCGGCGAGCTGATGGTCTACGGGCGCGGCGCGGGCGGCCGGCCCACGGCCAGCGCGGTGCTCGGGGACGTCATCGACGCCGCACACCACCTGCGCGAGCAGAGCCGTGGCCGGCCCGCGCGCAGACGGAGTCCGGTGCTCCGGCCGATAGCCGATCTGCGGAGCCAGTACTACCTGACACTTGACGTGGCGGACAGGCCAGGAGTCCTCGCGGCGGTCGCTTCCGTCTTCGGCGAGCACCACGTCTCCATCCGGTCCATGGAGCAGACCGGCCTCGGCGTGGACGCGCGCCTGCTGTTCATCACCCACATGGCGCTCGAGGCCGACGTATCGGCAACCCTGCGGGCTCTGCGTGATCTGGATACGGTCGAGCGCGTCGGCTCAGTGCTCCGCGTCATCGGCTCGGAGCTGGCTTGACCGTGGGCGAGCCCATTGCCGGGTCCGATGATTGCCTGTCTCCCGAGCCACCGCTGCGGCGATGGAGGGGAGTCCTGGAGGAGTACCGCTCGTTTCTCCCGGTGAGCGAGGCCACTCCGACGGTGAGCCTCCAGGAGGGAGCAACGCCCCTGTTGCTGGCGCGGCGCCTCTCCGAGCGGGTGGGGGCCGAAGTGTGGCTCAAGATCGAAGGAGCCAACCCGACGGGTTCCTTCAAGGACCGCGGCATGACGGTCGCCATCTCGAAAGCGGCCGAGGCCGGGACCGAGATCGTGGTATGTGCGTCCACGGGCAATACCTCGGCGTCGGCAGCCGCGTACGCTGCGAAGGCCGGGATGCGTTGCGTGGTTCTCATACCCGAGGGTCACATCGCCCTTGGCAAGCTCGCCCAGGCACTCGTGCACGGCGCCACCGTCGTCCAGATTCAGGGCAACTTCGACACCGCGCTCACCATCGTTCGTGACCTGCCGGGCCGAGCTCCGGTGACCATCGTCAACTCCATCAACCCCGACAGGATCGCAGGTCAGATGACGGGTGCCTTCGAAATAGTCGACGTGCTCGGCGACGCCCCTGAGATTCACTGCCTGCCAGTGGGCAACGCCGGGAATATCACGGCGTACTGGCGGGGTTACTGCGAGTACAAGGCGGCGGGACTCGCGACCAGGCTGCCCCGAATGTTCGGCTTTCAGGCAGCGGGGGCTGCCCCGATCGTTGAGGGCAGGCGGGTGGAGGAGCCCGAGACGATCGCGACCGCTATCCGGATCGGGAACCCGGCATCTTGGTACGGCGCGACGGCTGCCTCCAGCGAGTCCGGGGGCCGCATCGAGGCAGTTACGGACGAGGAGATCTTGGAGGCCTACCTTTGGCTCGCGCGCGAGGAGTCGGTGTATTGCGAGGCAGCATCGGCTGCATCGGTCGCCGGTCTGATCAAGTTCGGAGTTCCCGCAGGGTCGCGTGTCGTCTGCGTTCTGACAGGCAACGGGATGAAAGATCCGGACCTGGCCGTGGGTCAGGTATCGGTGCCGGCCTCGGTGCCGGCGGAGACCAAGTCGGTGCTCGCGGCCATTGGTGCCTGAGCGGCGCGCGGACCCATAGCCTGCGTGGGGCGATAAGCTCAGTTAGGTGCCGCCGGGGCGACCGGGGTGGGTTGTTGCTCACATCGACGTTCGGCGCTAGCATCACAACATCCTCCTCGTTGCGGGTGCGGCTTCACAGCTCCGCTGTGGTAGCCGCTGAGGGCGGGTGGGAATCGCCGGAGTTTTCGGTCTGCACACTCCACCGCTTTTCCCTCCCTACCAGTTCGTGCCGATCGAGCCGATAAGTCCTTTGATCCGAGAGCCAAGCTGAAGCGGATCGGCCAGCCGTTGGGAGCAATCGCTGTTCGTCGGCTGGTCGGCTCTAGCAGGGGACCGAAGCGGGGGCGGCGACACCCGTCGCCGGGGTGGATGTCCTCACGCAGACCCGTCCGGGGAGCCGGCAGGGTGGCGAGGGGATCATCTGGCAATACGACCACATGCAGACCGAGTCTCAACAAGAGAGGAACTCGATGAGCGGAGAGCAGCTCGAACGTTCGATACTGGAGCGTAAGGAGCGCGAGGAGCTGAAGGCGATCGCCTCGGCGATGTCCCTGGAGCCAGTAGCCCGGCTGAAGAAGGCCGACCTCGTGGATCAGATCCTGCGGGCTGCCGGAGTCGAAGTCGCTGCGAGTGGTAACGGGAGCGGCCCGGCAGCTAACGAACAAGTAGCGATCTCACAGAATGGGCAGTTGCATGACGTCGTCGGCCCCGGAGAGGACGCGGGTGCCAAGGCGCCTTCGGCCAAGGCTCCGAAGGCGCGCGCAACTCGCGCCCGCTCTGCCAAGCCCGCAGCGCTGGCTGGTATTTCTGACGGTGACGAGTCGAGTGGCCCTCGGGCCGATCTCGAGATCGGACGCGCGGCCGCGGCGGCCGAGAGCCCAGTCTCCGAGAGCCCAGTCTCCGAGAGCCCAGTCTCCGAGAGCCCAGTCTCCGCGCGCCCAGCGGCCGCGCACCCAGTCGCGGGCGGCCGGACCGGTCGGAGCGGAACGGTCGGAGCCGAGGACAGCGATGTCCCCGCTGGCCAGATCGTCACCTCGACCGGCATCGATCCGGGCGGCAGCGATGCCGGCCCGTCGAATGGGTCAGGTGGCATGGCGACCGGCCTTCGCTTCGCGAACGACGAGGTCGCGGCGGGACAGCGTCCGAGCGAGCGCCTGGATCGCAACGGCACGGGCAACGATCGCAACCCGGGCCAGCAGCAGAACCGCCACCAGCGCCAAAACGCCGGCGGGCAGGGGTCCCAGGGTGGGGGCCAGAACCAGCTCGGCCAAGTAGAGGCAGGCAACCGGCGTAGTCGACGCCGCCGTGGCCGTGACCGTCTCGACCGTGAGCTTCCCGGTAGCCCGCAGGCCGACGCGCCCTTTTCCGGCGAGCTCGTGCCCGTGAAGGGACTGATGGATCTGCGCGAGGAGGGTTATGGGTTTCTCCGCACGAGCGGGTATTTGCCGAGCGCGAAGGATGTCTACGTATCGGTGAGCCAGGCGAGACGCTTCTCTCTCCGCCGGGGCGACGCGGTGGAGGGTGCCTGCCGTCCTGCAGGCCCGAGCGAGAAGTACCCCGCGCTCTTGCGGATCGACTCGATCAACCAGATGACGCCGGACGAGGCGAGAGAACGGCCACGCTTCGAGGATCTTACGCCCCTGTTCCCAGACGAGAGGCTCCGGCTCGAGAACCGCGAGGATCCGACCAACGTCACAGCCCGGATCATCGACCTCATCTCGCCGATCGGCAAGGGGCAGCGAGGCATGATCGTGTCGCCGTCCAAGGCGGGCAAGACGACCATAATGAAGCAGATAGCCCACTCGGTGGAGCTCAACAACCCCGGAGTCCACCTCATGGTCCTGCTTGTCGACGAGCGACCCGAGGAAGTGACCGACATGCGTCGCTCCGTCAAGGGCGAGGTCATCGCGTCCACTTTTGACCGCCCTGCCGACGAGCACACCGCCCTGTCCGAGCTGACGATGGAGCGCGCAAAGCGACTCGTGGAGATGGGTCGAGACGTCGTCATCATCCTCGACGGCATCACCCGCCTCGCCCGTGCGTACAACCTCGCCCAGCCGGCAACGGGCAGGATCATGTCAGGCGGTGTCGACTCAGGCGCCCTCTACCCGCCGAAGAAGTTCTTCGGCGCGGCCCGTAACGTGGAGGAGGGCGGCTCGCTCACGATCCTCGCCACGGCTCTCATCGAGACCGGTTCGAAGATGGACGAGGTCATCTTCGAGGAGTTCAAGGGTACGGGGAACATGGAGTTGAGGCTGGATCGTAAGCTCGCCGAGCGCCGTATCTACCCGGCGATCGATGTGAACGCGAGCTCCACGCGCCACGAGGAGCTGCTCTTTGACCGCTCGCAGCTGCAGCAGGTCTGGAAGCTCCGCCGGGTGCTGAATGCCCTTGGCGCAGAGGGAAGCGCCGCGGCCGGACTCGAGTTGCTCGTGGACAAGATCAAGACCACCAGGTCGAACGACGAATTCCTCGCCGAGATCGCGAAGGCGCCGGCACCTTCCAACTGATCACCGGGTCGTTCCAGCTGATCGGTCCACAGGCTGTCCGGCGGTCACGGTCTCGAGCTGGAACCACGCCCGGGTTTCCCCCCTACACTGGAGAACGCCATGAAGACCGACATTCATCCGAACTACGACGTCGCGACGGTTCGCTGCTCGTGCGGCAATACCTTCGAGACCCGCTCGACCGTTGCCGAACTGCATGTCGAGCTGTGCAACGAGTGCCACCCGTTCTACACCGGGAAGCAGAAGCTGGTCGACACCGGAGGCCGCGTCGAGCGTTTCGAGCGCCGCTACGGCCGCCGCAAGGGCCAGAAGGCCTGAGACCCGCGGCCCAGATGTGTGGCGCGCCGATGAATTGCTGACGTGCTCGAGCGACTGCCGCAGTTCGAAGCCGAGTACGAAGATGTGCTCCGCCAGCTCTCCAATCCTGACGTCGGCCGGGACCAGCGTGCGCTCCGTGACCTCTCCAGGAGACGTAAGGAGCTCGAGGGAGTCGTAGAGACGCTGCGCTCGCTGCGCGCGGCCACAGACGACGTGAGCGCCGCGAGGGAGATGCACGCCGAATCGACCGGCGAGGAGCGGACCATCGCGACAGAGCAGCTCGATGCTTCCCTCCTGGAGGTCGAGTCCCTGCAGGACAAGCTCCGCTCCCTGCTTCTTCCGCGGGATCCGAGCGACGGTCGCAACGTCATCGTCGAGATTCGAGGTGCCGAGGGAGGCGAAGAAGCCAACCTCTTTGCCAAGGACCTCTACGACATGTACCTGCGCTATGCCGAGCATCGGGGGTGGCGCGTCGAGGTGCTCGATGCCCGTCCGTCCGACCTCGGAGGTATCGACTCTGCGACATTTGTAGTGAAGGGTGACGACGCGTGGCAGCGGCTGAAGCACGAAGCCGGCACGCACCGAGTGCAGAGAGTTCCGGTGACAGAGTCTCAGGGTCGGGTTCATACCTCAGCGGCTGCTGTGAACGTCCTCCCCGAGGCCGACGAGGTCGAGATCGAGATCGACCCGGGTGACCTCCGTATCGACGTGTACCGCTCCACCGGCCCGGGGGGACAGTCAGTCAACACGACGGACTCAGCGGTGCGCATAACCCACAAGCCGACTGGCGTGACGGTCGCGATGCAGGACGAGAAGAGCCAGATCCAAAATCGCGCCCGTGCCATGCAGGTGCTGAGGGCCCGTCTCTTCGAACAGGAGCGTGCCCGGCAGGAGGCAGCCCTCGCGAAGGAGCGCCGGGCGCAGGTCGGCTCGGGCGGTCGTTCCGACAAGATCCGCACCTACAATTACAAGGACAACCGCGTGACGGACCATCGGATTGGCCTCACCCTCCACAAGCTCGACCGTGTGCTCCTGGGCGACCTCGACGAGCTCGTAGACGGGCTCGTCAACGACGAGCGTTGGCGCCAGCTCGGTGGGGAGTGAGCTGTGGTGGGCACGCTGACGCCGGGACAAAGTGCTCGCTCCGGCTCGCACGAGCCATATGACACGGCGAGGAGCTGGCGCGAGCTCGTAGCGACAGCAGCGCGCGATCTCGGTGATCGACAGGAGGCTCGCTGGGTGGTTCAGCACGCCGGGGGCACGGATGCCGCCCACCTCCTCTGCCGCCTGGATGATGCCCCGCCGCCTCTGCTCGCGCTCGAGGTGCGGGCTCTCGTCGAGCGCCGGAGATCGGGGGAGCCCTTGCAAAAGGTCTTGGGCCTCTGGGGGTTTCGCGGCCTCGAGTTGAGTGTCGATGGCCGGGCACTCATTCCTCGACCAGAGACCGAGGTCGTAGTCGAGCAGGCACTTGCGACCCTCGATGGCACCAGGCGATCCATTCGGGTGGCCGACCTGGGTACCGGATCGGGCGTCATCGCCATATCTGTCGCCGCCGAGTGTCTTGGCTCACGGGTGATCGCGACCGACAGCTCCGTGGCGGCACTGGGTCTTGCTCGGGAGAATCTTTCCCGTCAGCCGTCAAATGTCCGTGGTCACGTCACCTTTGCGGAGGGCGACTGGTTCGCGGCGTTGCCGCGAGCCGTTGTGGGACAGCTCGCGTTGGTTGTCTCGAACCCGCCCTATCTGGCGGCCGCCGAGTGGCTCGAGCTCGACCCGGTCGTGCGCGACCACGATCCCTACGGAGCGCTCGTCGCCGGGGAGTCGGGTCTCGAAGCCATCGACGTCCTCGTCCGGGAGGCCCCACGGTGGCTGCGGGGCGGCGGATCGCTCGTCGTCGAGATCGCACCCCACCAGCGCGCTGCCGTCCTCGCGCTCGTCGAGGCCTGGGGTCCCTACGAGGCGGCGGAGGTGGTCGACGACCTCGCCGGCCGGCCGCGAGTGCTTGTCGCGTCGATGCCGGCGTGACTCTCGACGAAAGCGGGGCCGTTGCCGCCCTGGAGGCAGGCGAGGTCGTCGCGATCCCGACGGACACGGTTTATGGCCTCGCGGTCCACCTTGGACTCCCGTCCGCATCGAAACGCCTCTTTTCTGTCAAGGGCCGCCCCGAGTCCGTCGCTCTTCCCGTCCTCGTCGCCGATGTGTGCGCCGCTCAACTTCTGGGTGTTCTCGATGCGGACGCGCTGGCGCTGACCGACCGGTACTGGCCCGGCGCCCTGACGGTGGTCGTGCCACGCCAGCCGACCGCCGGCGCCCTGGAGCTGGGCGGCGATCCCGCCACGATCGGGCTTCGCTGCCCCGCAAATCCCGTCACCCTCGGCCTGCTCGAGCGCACTGGCCCGCTCGCGGTAACAAGTGCCAACCGCCACGGAGAGGCGCCCTGTCGTTCCGCGGACGAGGTTCTGGCCGTATTTGGAGCATCTGCTCGCGTGATCGACGGCGGCGAGTGCCGGGGTGAGCCGTCCACGGTCGTGAGGCTCGACCCCGCTGGCGTGAGGTGCCTTCGTGTCGGCGCCGTCGCGATGTCCGAGATCGAGAGGCTTCTCGGCGGACGGTCGGGCGAAGCGCCCCGCGACACCTCGCGCCCGGGGTAGTCGCGCAAGGCGACCGTGCGGCCGTGAGCTAACTGGATTGTCGCTCTAGACTTGGCCAATGACATCTGTTGCGTCGCCGCTGGCCGGTGATCCAGAGGTTCGAGCATTACTCCTCGACGAGCTCGAGCGCCAGCGCACGACCCTCCAGCTGATCGCCTCGGAGAACTTCACGTCGCTTGCGGTCATGGCCGCCTCGGCCTCGGTTCTCACGAACAAGTATTCGGAGGGCTACCCCTCGAAGCGCTACTACGGCGGGAACACCGTGGCCGACGAGGTGGAGGATCTGGCCCGCAACCGTGCCATGGCGCTCTTCGGGGCGGGCCATGCCAACGTGCAGCCCCACGCCGGATCGCCGGCGAACCTTGCCGCGTACCTAGCCCTCGTCGAGCCCGGCGACACCATCCTGGCGATGCGCCTGGACCAGGGTGGGCATCTCACCCATGGATCGCCCGTGTCGATCACCGGCAAGTTGTACCATTTCGTCGCATATGGTGTGACACCAGCCCAGAGTGACGGCTCGGGAGAGCGCATAGACCTCGACCAGGTACGCGACCTCGCGTTGCGCGAGCGGCCGAAGCTCATCGTCGCTGGGACGACGGCCTACTCGCGCACGATCGAACCTGCTCCTTTCCGCCAGATCGCAGATGAGGTCGGTGCGAAATTCATGTTCGACATGGCCCACCCGGCGGGCCTCGTGGCAGCCGGCGTGCACCCGAGCCCGGTGGGTACAGCTGATGTCGTCACCTTCACGACCCACAAGACCCTGCGCGGCCCTCGTGGTGGGGCGATACTGTCGGGTCCCGAGCTTGCGCGCTCGATCGATTCGGCCGTGTTCCCAGGGCTCCAGGGCGGACCGCTCGACCACGTCATTGCGGCAAAGGCGGTGGCTTTCGCCGAGGCGGCCAGGCCGTCTTTCAAAGAGTACGCGTCCCAGGTCGTAGCGAACGCCTCCGCGTTGGCCGACGCGCTCGAAGGCGAGGGGTTTCGTCTCGTCGCCGGCGGTACCGACAACCATCTGGTGCTCGTCGATCTCCGTGACTTCGACCCCGAGCTTACGGGCAAGGTCGCGCAGGAGGCGTTGGATCGTGCCGGGATCACTTGCAACCGTAACCAGATCCCCAACGACCCGCGGCCGCCGTTTGTGGCTAGCGGGCTGCGTCTCGGGACGGCCGCCGAGACGACGGCCGGCATGAGGGAAGCGGAGATGTCGAGCGTCGCAGGGCTGCTGGCGCGTGCTCTGAAGGGACGCGACGACGCCGCCGAGCTGCAGGCGGTGCGCGAGGAGGTGCGGGCGTTGCGGGAGAGCTTCGATCCGTACCCCGAAGGAGTCGGAGGTCTGCTCTGACGCAGATCCAGGGTTACCTGGCCGTGTTCGGTGTCGCTTGCCTAGGCACCTTCGTCCTGACATTTGCCGTAAGGGCGGTGGCAGTCCGCAGGCATGTCATCGTCATGCCCGACGCCGCCCGGGTGCACACGGTACCGACTCCGACGGCGGGCGGCACCGCCATGTTCGCGGCGTTTGCTCTTGCCATCGGGGTTGCTCACCTCCTGCCGGGCTCGGCTTTCCACCTCGTGTTCGTCGATCCGAACGAGGCCGTCGGCGTGCTCATCGCCGCCGCGGCGATGTGCATCGTCGGGCTCGTGGACGATCTTCGCGAGGTCTCCGCTCCGGCCAAGGTCGCAGGGCAAGTGCTGGCGGCGATGATCTTGTACTTTGCCGGCGTCACGATGCTGCACTTCAAGGTGCCATTTGCCGGCTACCTGATCTTGTCTCCCTCGATCCTGCCTCTCGTCACGGCTCTCTGGGTCATCGGTATCGCCAATGCCGTGAACCTGATGGACGGCCTGGACGGCCTCGCGGCCGGTATCGTGGCTATTGCGTCGGGCGCGCTGTGCATCTACGGCCTGCGCCTTGAGACGCTCGGCCTCCTGCCCGCGGGCAATATCGGCCCCTTGATCGCCGCGGCGACGTGCGGCCTCTGCGTCGGCTTCCTCCCGCACAACGTCCATCCGGCAAAGATCTTCATGGGCGACACCGGCGCGATGGTGCTGGGGCTGCTGATGGCGGCGAGCACGATGGTGATCGGGGGCGGCGCAGAGCCCGCATGGGGTCAGACCTACTTCTTCTTCGCGCCCCTGCTGGTGCCCTTCGTGATCCTGGGTGTGCCCATCGTGGACACGGCTTTTGCGATCGTGCGGCGAACGGTACGACGGACCGGCGTTGCGGTACGTGACCTAGAGCACCTCCACCACCGGTTGATGAGGCTCGGCCATGGTCACCGCCGCACCGTCATCGTGCTTTGGACATGGACTTTCCTGCTCTCGGCCCTCGTTCTCTACCCGAGCTTCTACCCGTCGTGGGGCGGCGCCATCCCGATCGGCCTTCTCGTGCTCGCAGCAGCCCTCTACACCCTCTTCCAACCGGGCCTTCGCAAGGATCCGTCCCTCGAGAACCGCGAGCAGGTGCTGCGCTCACCGGCAGTCGGGGGACTTTCCCGGAGCCTTGTGGGCTCGATCGACGGGAGCGGTCTGCAGAAGCTGGGCACCCTGGAAACAGTCGAACAAGTCCCCGCAGAGGCGCGTGGACCGACAGAAGCTGTAGCTGGTGATACCCGCCGCGAGGTGGCCGTCGGCGGGCATCGCGGGAAGCGGCGGCGCCGTTTTGCTCGCCACTACCCTCCGACGCGACAATAATGGCGCAAAGGTGAATAGCAAGCCCGCCCCGAGTTTGGTAACGCTGCTCGGGATGGGTGTAACGACGGCACTGTGCGTCGGCGTCGGAGTCGGCGGCGGCTACTGGCTGGACGAGACACTCAGCACCGGGCTCACGTTCACCTTTGTCGGGCTTGGTCTCGGAATCGTGGCCGCTGTGGCGGCGGTGTATTTCGAGATCAGGGCGTTTCTGTAATACCTTTGTCGAAGATCCGGTGTTGAGCCAGCAGAGCGGACGGCCGTGCGGTCGCCTCCTCGCGGGAAGTGACTTCAAGGGCATGAACCGATTAGCAGAACTCTTCGAGCAGATCACCCTGCCCGAGCTTCAACGGCTCCTCCGGCGTACCGTCTTCTCGGCGGTAGGCGTCGGTGTCGTCACGCTCGTCGTCGCAGGAGTCCTCAGCCATCTCTACTTCGGGCTCGGTGTCTGCATCGGCCTTGGTCTCGGGGTCGTGAACGTGAGGATGATCACCCAGCAAACCGCCAAGGTGAGCGAGTCCAAGACCGCCAAGCCGGTGCGCGCGCTGGCCTCGATGACCCTGTTCCGTCTGGGTGCAACGACCATCGTCATAGTCGTCCTGGCGGTTCTCGCTAAGCAGCTCGGTTTTGGAGCCGTCGCAGGCGTGGCCCTCTTCTACTTCGTGTTCCTCGCCAACCTCATCGTGCCCCTCCTCCGCAAGGGGTTCGCCGCGTGATCCTGCGCCCGTCCTTGCTGGCGATCAACGTGCCGGTGGGTGATCACGTCACCATGAATCTCGGGCCTCTCGGCCCGATCGACATTGACGAGATCGTGGCGGTCTGCGCTGCTGGTCTCATCATCGTCGTGCTCGGCGTCATGCTGCGGAGGCGGGTGACCGCCGGTGTTCCGGGCAAGCTTCAGCTGGCCTTCGAGACGATTGTCGCGGCCGTGGAGAACCAGGTCTCCTCCAGCATGGGCGACCAGGGCCTCTTCGTCGTTCCTCTCGCGGTCACGCTCTTCATCTTCATAATCATCTGCAACTGGTTCGACGTCATCCCCACGACTTGGCCCGGCCACCACCAAGCACTGCCCGCGCCGACGGGTGACATCAACCTCACGGCCGCGCTCGCGGTTCTCGTGGTCCTTCTGGTTCACATTACCTGGATCCAGAAGAACGGCTTCAAGGCCTACCTTGCCCACTACTTCAAACCTCCCGCGATGTTCCTCATCAACGTCATAGAGGAGATCGCCAAGCCGCTCACCCTTGCCCTTCGACTTTTCGGGAACATCTTTGCCGGCGGTATCATGCTCGTGCTGATCGCCGACCTCCCGGCGAAGCTCATCGTCCCGATCCCTGTCATGGGCTTTGTGTGGGAGCTCTTCGACGGCCTCTTCGTCGGTCCGGTGCAAGCCTTCATCTTCACCCTGCTCACCTTGTTGTACTTCTCGTCGGCGGTAACCGGAGGCCACTGACCGACCCTTTGTCAGCGGGTGGGAGGCCTCGCGGCCGCGCCCGGCAAAGTCCTCAACCGAAGCTCTGTTCAATCAAGACAAATAGGAGATAACGCAAATGGCAGCAGAGACCACGGCACAAGCGCTCAGCTCCGCTGGCGCGTTCATCGGCGGCGGGCTCGCCCTCGGCGGTGGTGCGATCGGCGCTGCTATCGGGGATGGCCTGGCAGGCAGCCAGACAATCGCCGGCATCGCCCGTCAGCCGGAGGCACAGGGCCGCCTGTATACGACGATGTTCATCGTCGTCGGACTCTGCGAGGCGATGTACTTCATCAACCTCGTCTTCATGATTCTCTTCGTCTTCGTCCTGTACAAGAAGTAGACGGACGCTTCATGGTCTCAAGTCTCTTCCTCCTGCCCGGGTTCACCTTCGTCCTCGAGCTCATAGCGTTCCTCCTCGTGCTCGGCTTCATTGCCAAGTACGTGCTGCCGCCGTTGCGAAAGGCGATGAACGATCGGGCCGAGCAGATCCGCAACTCGATCCAGGCGGCCGAAGACGCGAAGCACGAAGCCGAGGACCTGGCCGCTAAGCGGCGCGAGCTGCTCGAGGGAGCGCGCCAGGAAGCGCGCGCGATCATCGACCAGGCCAACGAGATAGCCGAGCAACTGAAGGACGAGGGTCGCCAGCGCGGCATCGAGGAACACGCGCGGCTCGTCGCCAGTGCCCAGAGCGAGATCGACCTCGAGAGGGACCGGGCGCGTTCAGAGGTGATGGGCCAACTCGGCTCGCTCGTGCTGGAGGCAGCAGAGCGCGTCATCGGTGCCGGGCTCGACGACGAGCGGCACCGAGCCCTTGTCGAGGAGGCGATATCGGCCGCCGAGGCGACCGGCATCGCCACGACGGGTGGCAACGGCGTGACCTCGGCGGCAGGTGCCGATGCTTGAGCTGGTAAGGGGTTATGCCACGGCGTGCCTTGACAGCGCGGAGCTGTCTGCAAGCATCGAGACCGTGGTCATTGATCTCGGGGCCCTGTCGCGCCTCCTTGTCTCCTCCGACGCGCTTCGCGAGGTCGTGACCGACGGATCCATCTCGGCCGCGAACCGTTCTGCAGTCGTCTCGGACCTACTGGCGAGCAAGCTCGTGCCCGAGGCATTGGATCCGTTCGTCTTCGCGGTGGTGAGCGAGCGCGCTCCCGAGCTCCCAAAGACCCTCGAGCGTCTCCTCGAGATGGCCGAGCTCGAACGCGCTCGGATCGGCGCAGGCAGGCCACCTGGTGCCGAGCCGCCGACCGGTCGCTCGGGTGGATATGAGCGAATACGCGGCTACGGCGAGCGGGTCTTCGAGCTGCAGGCGAGCACTTCGGCTGTGGACGCCATCGAGGACGAGCTTTTCCGGCTTGCACGTATCGCTGATCAGAGCCCGGCGTTTCGTCAAGCCGTCGCAGACACCGGAGCCCCTATCGAGCGGCGTCTGGCTGTTCTGGCTGACCTGCTCAGGGATCGAGTGTCTCCACCGACCGCGCTGCTCGCGTCCTATGTGCTGCGCGCCGGGAGATCTCGTGACGTCGTCGGGGCGCTCGACTATCTCGTCGAGATAGCTGCGTCTGAACGGGGGCGACGCATCGCCGAGGTGCGGGCCGCGGTAGCCCTGGGTGACGGCGAGCGCGGCCGCATGACGAGCGCGCTCTCGCGGATGATGCGCCGTCAGGTGGAGCTGCGAGTCCGTGTCGATCCAGCCCTGCTTGGAGGTGTCCGCATCAGCGTGGGCGACACCGTCATCGACGGCACGGTGAGACACCGGCTCGAGCAACTGCGCGAGTCGCTCATGGTCCGCGCCTGAGGCACCGCTTCGGGGCAGAGGCCGTGCTGACGGCGATGAACACATCAACTACTAGTGCATAAGGATCACGGAACTCACATGGCCGAGCTAACTATCAGCGCCGACGACATTGAGGCCGCGCTTCGCCGTCATGTCGCGGATTACTCCGCCGAGGTGCGCGCCGAGGAGGTCGGTCGTATCGCGGAGGTCGGGGACGGAATAGCCAGGGTCACGGGATTGCCCAACTGCGCCGTCAACGAGCTGCTCGAGTTCGAGAACGGGACCGTAGGTCTGGCCCTCAACCTGGACGAGGAGACGATCGGAGCAGTCGTGCTCGGCTCTGTCGACAAGCTCGACGAGGGGCAGATAGTGCGAGCTACGGGCAGGATCCTCTCGGTGCCCGTCGGCGACGGCCTGTTGGGTCGGGTCGTCGATCCGCTGGGTAACCCCATAGACGGCAAAGGTGCCCTGTCCAACACAGAGGAACGCCTCGTGGAGGTCCAGGCGCCGGGAATAGTGAAGCGCCAGCCAGTGCGGGAACCGCTCCAGACCGGGATCAAGGTCATCGACGCCATGACGCCGATAGGGCGGGGGCAGCGCGAGCTCATAATTGGCGACCGCAAGACAGGAAAGACGACGATCGCGGTGGACACGATCATCAACCAGCGTGGCCAGAACGTGAAGTGCATCTACGTCGCCATCGGGCAGAAGGGATCCACGGTTGCCCAGACGGTGGCAACCCTGGCAGAGCACGGTGCGCTCGAGTACACCGTCGTCGTCGCCGCGCCGGCCTCCGAGCCGGCACCGTTCAAATATCTCGCACCTTACGCGGGGTGCGCGATGGGCCAGCACTGGATGGAGAACGGACAGCATGCGCTCATCATCTACGACGACTTGTCGAAGCAGGCGGAGGCGTACCGCCAGCTGTCTCTGCTCCTGAGGCGCCCACCTGGGCGCGAGGCGTACCCCGGTGACGTCTTCTATCTCCACAGCCGGCTCCTCGAGCGTGCGGCGAAGCTGTCCGACGCCATGGGCGGGGGATCCCTGACAGCTCTGCCGATCATCGAGACGAAGGCGGGCGACATCTCTGCCTACATTCCGACCAACGTCATCTCGATCACCGACGGTCAGATCTTCTTGGAGACAGATCTCTTCTACGCCGGAGTCCGCCCTGCCATGCATGTCGGCAACTCAGTCTCGCGAGTCGGCGGAGCTGCACAGATAAAGGCAATGCGAGCGGTCGCCGGAACGTTGAAGATCGACCTGGCGCAGTTCCGGGAGCTCGAAGCCTTCGCGACCTTCGGGTCGGAGCTGGACAAGGTCTCCCAGGCGCAGCTGGACCGTGGCTACCGCCTGACCGAGCTTTTGAAGCAGGGCTTGAACGAGCCGCTTGCGGTCGAGGACCAGGTGGTCGTCATCTACGCCGGTACCCACGGGCACGTCGATGACATAGACATTGCCGATATCTCCCGCTTCGAGCGCGAGTTGCGTGCCCACTTCAGGGCGCGTCACGCGGATCTGCTTCAGCACATAGCCCAGTCGGGACAGCTTCCGAGCGACGCAGAGATGGACGCCGCCATAGCCGAGCTGAAGATGCAGTTCGCGCCCGTTGACCCGTCGGCCGGCGCAGCCGCTGGATCGTCGATCCTGAGCGAGGACCGCGCGGCCGCGGCCGGCGGGGCAGGCTGACCGATGGCGGGCGGACAGGAACGGATACTGCGGACGCGCATTCGCAGTGTCGAGTCGACGAAGAAGATCACCCGTGCCATGGAGCTGATCGCGGCTTCGCGGATGTCGCGCGCCCAGGCGCGCATCGCCGGAGCCCGCCCCTACCTCCACGGGATGGAGAGAGTCCTCCTCGACGTCGCCTCCGACGGGACTGCGCCCGAGCGGCTGATAGGAGTACCGGAGTCACCCGCGCGCGTCGCGGTCGTCGCCGTCGTCTCGGATCGCGGGCTGTGCGGTGGGTACAATGCCTTCGTCCTGCGCACCGCAGAAAGGTTGATGGCGACCGGGGAGTCTGCCGGGCGGAGCTACGCGCTGACGACCGCAGGAAGAAAGGCCGTCGGTTACTTCCGCTTTCGCGATCGCGCAATCGCCCACCGGTTCGCGATGCCCGACGCGCCCAGCTATGAGCACGCCCGTGAGATCGCGGCCACAGTGGTGCCAGGGTTCGTCAGCGGCGAGCTCGATCTCGTGCAGCTGGTGTCGACTCGCTTTGTAAGTGCTGGCATTCAGACTGTGACGACTCGTCAGATACTTCCCGTCCCGCCACCCTCGGCCGACGCGCCCGCGGGAGTCTCGCCTTCGCGTACAGGTGCGCAGGCTGCCCAAGGCGACCACGGCGTCGAAGGGGCCGGCGGTACCGCCGCAGATGGTGACTCCGGTACCAGTCGCGGCGGCTACTTCGAGTTCGAACCGCCGCCGGAAGATCTCCTCGCACTGCTTGTTCCCCGATATGCAGAGGCCGCGCTGTACGCTGCGCTGCTCGAAGCGTCCGCATCCGAGCAGATCGCCAGGCAACGGGCCATGTCCGCTGCTACCGAAAATGCGGAGGAGCTCATAAAGAACCTGCGGAGGGTCATGAACCGCGCTCGGCAGGACACCATCACGAGCGAGATCATGGAGATCGTCGGTGGAGCCGAGGCACTCCGGCAGTCATCGGGACGCGAGACGGCTAAACCACTCGACTACGAAGCTGAGGAGCTGAGCGTATGACGACGACAGAGGTGTCTGCCCTGGAGAGACAGCTCGAAGATGGCCGTGTCGTGGCCATCACCGGTCCTGTAGTAGACGTCGAGTTCCCGCCTCACGCGCTGCCCGAGATCAACCAGCTGATCGAGATGACCATCGAGGCCGAAGGAATTAGCACCATCGTGCCCGCAGAGGTTGCCCAGCAGATCGGCGAGGGCCGCGTGCGGGCGGTTTGCCTCAAGTCCACCGATGGTCTGCGACGTGGAGCGGTCGCCCGCAATACGGGGCGAGGTATCTCGGTACCCGTCGGGGATGCTGTGCTCGGGCATGTTTTCAACGTCACCGGGGATCCCCTCGATACCGACCACATCGGACAGGCCGACGACCGTTGGGACATCCACCGCAGCGCGCCCGATTTCGACACGCTTGAGCCCAAGCGTCTCATGTTCGAGACCGGCATCAAGGTGATCGACCTGCTCGAGCCCTACGTCCAGGGAGGCAAGATCGGCCTATTCGGTGGAGCCGGAGTGGGAAAGACGGTTCTCATCACCGAGATGATCCGACGGGTCGCGCAGAGCCACGGTGGTGTCTCGGTCTTTGCCGGTGTCGGAGAGAGGACGCGCGAAGGCACAGATCTGTGGCTCGAGATGCAGGAGTCAGGCGTTATCGACAAGGCGGCACTCGTATACGGCCAGATGGACGAGCCCCCGGGTGTGCGCCTGCGGGTCGCGTTGGCGGCCCTTACGATGGCGGAGTACTTCCGGGACGTGAAGAACCAGGACGTGTTGCTGTTCGTCGACAACATCTTCCGCTTCGTCCAGGCAGGATCCGAGGTCTCGACGCTGCTTGGCCGCATGCCTTCGGCTGTCGGTTACCAACCGACGCTGGCGGACGAGATGGGCGAGCTGCAAGAGCGGATCACTTCCACGCGTGGGCATTCGATCACCTCGCTTCAGGCGGTATATGTGCCCGCCGACGACTACACGGATCCGGCACCGTTCACGACGTTCACACACCTCGATGCGACGACAGAGCTCTCCAGGCAGATAGCTGCACTTGGAATCTTTCCCGCCGTCGACCCGCTCGCCTCGACGAGCAACATCCTTGCTCCCGAGGTGGTGGGCGACCGCCATTACGCCTGTGCCCGCAGGGTGCAGGAGGTGCTGCAGCGGTACAAAGAGCTTCAGGACATCATCGCCATCCTCGGCCTCGATGAGCTATCGGAAGACGACAGGGTGACAGTGACGCGAGCCCGCAAGATTCAACGGTTCCTGTCGCAGCCTATGTACGTCGCGGAGGTCTTCACGACCATACCTGGAGTCACCGTCCCGATTGACGAGACGATCCGTTCCTTTGAGGCACTTGTCGGTGGCGACTTGGACGACGTTCCTGAGCAGGCCTTCTTGAACGTCGGCGGGGTCGACGACGTGATCAAGAAGGCGAAGGAGATCTCCTAGGTGTCTACTCACGTCTCCCTCGTCACACCTGAACGTGTTCTCTACACAGGTGAGGCGGATTTCGTCGTCCTGCGTAGCGACGGCGGCGAGATCATGTTCCTGCCGCATCATGCAGACTTCGTCGGGGCGGTTGACATCTGCGTGGTGCGTATCGCGGTGGTTGCCGGCGAGAGCGCCGAGGCAGAGCCGGTCGAGGTGCGAGCCGCCGTCGCCGGGGGTTTCGTGCATGTGCGGGACAACAGCGTGACGGTGCTCGCCAGTGTCGCCGAGTTGGCCGGCGAGATCGACGTAGCCCGGGCCAGGCGTGCTCTCGATGCCGCCGAAGCTGCTGCGAGCGCAGACGGAGGTGGAGACAGGGCGGCAACCGGCGCGCCGCATGGTGGCTCGGGTGGATCCGACGACGACGGGACCGAGCAGACTCAGGCGGGATCTACCATGCTCGCCTTGCTCTATCCCGAGCTCGCAGAGGTTCGCGCCCGACGAGCCCGCGCCCGCCTCGAGGCTGCCGGCATGCTCGACGCGTCCACCATGTCCACGGCGGCGCCGTCTCACTGACAGCTCCAAGGAGTCGACCCCGTCGCCGCCTGACGGCCGCGCTGATGGTTCCTGGTGAGGCGGCCGTCGAGATAGACGGGTTGCGCCGCGCGCTGTCGTCGTCAGACATCGACCGGATCGGGCCCCACGTGACGGTGGTGCCGCCGGTGAACGTCCCCGAGGGTGAGCTGGCAGAGGCCTGTGCCGTCGTACGCAGTGCCGCAGCCGAGTCCCCACCTCTTGCTCTGGAGCTTGGCCCAGCAGAGTCGTTCCTACCTGTGAATCCGGTTTGCTACCTGGCCGTCACAGGGAGCGACAGCGCTCTCTCGCTGCTGTCAACCCTTTCCAGGCGACTGGCCCGTGGTCCACTCGGGCCCCCGGCGAGCCGGGCGGTTCAACCGTTTGTGCCTCACGTCACGGTCAAGCGGAACATGGAGCCGGGCCAGCTCGCCTCGGCCCTGACCGTGCTTTCTGGGTACCGGGCGCATGTGGTGTTCGAGGACGTAACCGTGCTCGAATACGATGAGGCAGAGCGGCGCTGGAACAGTCTTCTGGCCGTAGCGTTGCGACGGCCCGTCACGGTGGGCCGAGGCGGTGTCGAGATCGAGCTCTCCTTGTCCCGACAGCTCGACCCCGTTGCCTGCGAGTGGTCGCGACGGGAGTGGCAGCAGTTCTCTGTCGGGCAGTACGGGGTCCGATTCCGCGCCGATGAGCCGTTAGTTATCACAGCACGGATACAGGGCGCGGTGGCCGGCGTCGCGGAGCTGGAGCTCCGGGGCGGCACGTGCCGGCTCGCGCGCTTGATCGTCGGCGCCGGCCGACGAGGAGAAGGTGTGGGACGCCAGCTACTGCGCGCGGTGGAAGGGGAGGCGGTTGAGAGGGGTTGCCCCCGGGTGCGGCTGGAGGCCCTGGCGGGCAGTCCGGCGGAGAGCTTCTATCGGGGTCGAGGCTACGAGGTGGCGGCGACACTGCCAAGATGGCGCGAGGAGCGTGATTTCGTCCTGCTGGAGAAGCAAGTCGCGTCGATCTCTCGTCCACCTGACCGAGCTAACGAGCCGGCCGGGTGAGCTGCAGCGAGTTCAGCCAGCCCACAACCGGAGCCCGTGCGGTGTCGAGACCCACAGCCATGACGAGCACCCGTCCGACGCTGATCGCCTTTATGCCTGAGTAGTCAGTCCCGCTCGCCTGTGGGATCGCACTCAGGCGGTACAGCCCGGGATCGCCTGCGACGGTGGTGTTCGGCTTCCCGGCGTACCTCGCGAGGAAGTCATCGATCGTCGTGGCGTTCGAGCCCGGTGGGAAGTCGGCGACGACCAGCTCGTACGCCGGCGGCCGGAGAAGAGCCAGGGCACCCACGCGCCACGAGGTCACTCTCGTATCAGCCGGTAGGAGAGCAGCAAGGGTGCCAGGGCTCGATGACTTGACCGGCGTCCCGGGAAAAGCCGCCCTGACTTCCACGTTGCCGGCGCGGTAGACACCGGTCGTTGGAGCGACACCTCCCGAGGTGCTCGTCGGCGCGGACGTCTTGGTGGCCGGTGCCGCTGACCGGCTCCCGCACGAGGTCACGGTCAAGCAGCTGGCTGCGAGCAGAGCTGCGAGGGCGCCCACTCTTGTCACCTGGACCGCCGCCTAGAGGTCACAGGTCCTCCTGCGGACGTGACCCGCCGCTTCCGGGCTGATCCGTGCGGGTGCCGAGGACATGAGCTGCCACTGCGGCAACTACCTGCTCGGCACCTTGCGCCGGGTCGATCAGCCTCGCAGCTATCTGTGAGCCGAGCGGCGATTCAGGCCGGAAGAGCTCGTCGGCGGCCGCCGTCACGAGCCGAGCGGTCGCGAGCCGCTCCGTCTCCTCGAGCAACCACGCGGTGCGGCGCCGCGCGAGACCGCCACCGTTCTCCAGGTGGGAGCGGTG
>CAZAMA010000038.1:0-19032 GCA_964485645.1 uncultured Acidimicrobiaceae bacterium
CGGCGTCGTCGGCTTTTGTCGGCATGGGCACCCAGAGGTGGACATGGCCCCCGCCCTGCAGGGCGATCTCCCCGAGCGCGGCCCTCACGAGGTCGGCTCGCAAGCCCTCGTCGCGCTCGCGCCACTCGGGGTGAACGACGTACTCGACCGCCCAGCTGCGAGACGCGCCCCGGCTGATCTGGGCATAGCCGATCACGCGGTGACGCGAGGTTTCGCTCGCGATGAAGCCGGCGAAGCCCTCTCGGCCGCCCTCCACGAGGTCGAGCCACTTGTGCTCGCCGAGGGCGCGATGGCCGTCGGCGGCTGAGGCGGCTTGCAGGAGGCGGGTGAGCGCGTCGATGTCCGCTTCGCCCATGCGTCGCTTTACCTCGACATGATGCACGGCGACACCCTATCCGCACGCCCCGGAGATGCTCATGGGTGATCTCCGTGCCGACCCGGCGCGACCCGGCGGGCTGACGGGCAAGTCCCGGTAGGAGGGCACCCGTTCGTTACGCTCCCGACGGTGACCGAGAAATCTCCTCAGCGGGCGGGCGCAAAGCCCTCTGCGCGGGCGGGCGCAAAGCCCTCTGCGCGGGCGGGCGCAAAGCCCTCTGCGAGATCGAGCCGGCGCCCCGGGAGGGCCCTTCTCGTCGAGCGAGCGATTCGGATCCGGGCACTGCTGGCCGACTCCTACCCTGGCAACGCTGCGGAGATGTGCGCGTTGCGCCACCGTGGCCCGTTCCAGTTGCTGTGTGCCACCATCCTCTCCGCCCAGTGCACGGACGAGCGTGTCAATATCGTGACGCCGGCGCTCTTCCGGCGCTACCCGGGACCGCGCCAACTTGCGGCGGCCGACCGGGCAGAGCTGGAGGAGCTGATCCGCTCGACGGGTTTCTTCCGGGCGAAGGCATCCCATCTCGTCGGGATGTCACAGGGCCTGCTCGAACGATTCGGCCCCCGTCCATCCGACTTCCCGCGGTCGATTGAGGATCTCACCTCCCTGCCAGGTGTCGGCCGCAAGACCGCCAACGTCGTCCGCTCGGTCGCCCTCGGTGAGCCCGGCTTGCCTGTTGACACCCATGTCCTTCGGGTGAGCAGGCTGCTCGGCCTCACGCGAGAGACCGCTCCGGCCAAAGTCGAGACCGACCTGTGTGCCCTCGTTCCCGAGGAGGAGTGGGGTGCCATGAGCTTGCGCCTCATCCTCCATGGCAGGCGAGTTTGCCTTGCTCGCCGGCCTCGCTGCCAGGAGTGCGTGCTCGCCGAGCTCTGCCCGTCAGCTCAGCTCGGGGTGCCTGTACGACCAGCACGGGCCGCGCGGGTACCGTCAGGGCGACTGTTACGAGCCCGAGTCACTCCGCGCACTCCGTGGCGGCATCCTCCCGGCTGCGCTAACCTGACCGCTCGGAACCGGTTCCCGCCACCTGGTTCCACCTGAGCGGAGTTCGGGATCCGCCGCCCGACCCGCTCCCGACGGCGCCCTTCGGGGCGCCGTCGGCGCGTTCGGGGACAGTTCCACGGCTTGGCCGCCACGGTCGACTTCCCGGTGCCAAAGGGTCGACGATCAGCGGGCAGGCGGTACCAGCCGCTCCATCCGCCGTGTGGCACCGCGTAGCGCTCGCTCCACGCTGAACAGCTCGCCCGCCACCGTCTCGTCACCGTCGCTCGTCGCACGCTCAGCGATGGCGGCAACGCGCCTCGTGATGGTCTCAAGCGACGAGGCGATCGAGGACAGCTCGGCAAGGTTGGTCGTCACGCGCCCATTCTGCCGCGCCAACCGGCACTGCCGTCACCGAGAGGCGCTTGCCGCGGTTCGGTTACGCTTCGCCACCATGCTCAGGGTCCTCGACCTCCGCGGCCACGCTCTCGACCTTGCTTCGGTGCTCCCGCGACCAGATCTCGCGGCCGGGGCGCCGGTCGCCGAGGTTCGGGCGATCCTCGCCGCGGTGCGGAGCAGGGGCGACGAGGCTCTCCGCGAGTACACGCGGCGCTTTGACGGTGTCGAGGTCGGGGATCTCCGTGTCGATGGACCTGTACTGGCCGAGGCGCCCGGCCGTGTCGACTCCTCGCTGCTCGAGGCACTGCGGGCAGCGAGGGACAGTATCGAGTCGTTCCACCGCTGGAGGGCGACACCAAGCTCGCGCTACGAACGAGACGGGATATCGATCGAGCACCTGGAGCTTCCCGTTGCGCGCGCCGGCGTCTATGTCCCCGGGGGCCTTGCCCGATATCCCTCCAGCGTGCTCATGGCGGCTGTTCCGGCCAAGGTCGCCGGTGTCCCGGCCGTGGCTCTCTGCGTGCCCCCCGGTCCCGATGGCGAGGTTCCCGACGAGATCCTGGCCGCCGCACACCTTGCTGGAGTTGACGAGATCTATCGCGTCGGCGGCCCCCAGGCGATCGCGGCCATGGCCTACGGAACAGAGTCGATCCCCGCGGTCGACGTCATCGTCGGCCCCGGCGGGCGGTACGTCTCGCTCGCCAAACAAGAGGTCCGCGGTGTCGTCGGTGTCCCGGCAGCCTTTGCCGGACCATCGGAGGTCGTCGTGGTGGCCGACGCGACCACACCGGTCGACTATGCCGCCATCGATATCGTGGTGCAGGCCGAGCACGGCCCGGACGGGCTGGCGTGGCTCGTGACTTGGTCGGAGGAGGCGCTTCATGCCATCAAGACCGCAGTAGGGCGCCTCGTGGACCAAGCGCCGCGGAAACGCGAGATTGCCTCGACTCTCGACGCGGGTGGATACGCCGTGCTCGTCGACGGTCCGAAAGAAGCGATGGCCGTGGCGAACGAGATCGCTCCCGAGCACCTCGAGCTGTGCTGCAGCGAGCCGGAGCGCCTCGTGCCCCTTGTGAGGAATGCCGGGGCGGTCTTTCTCGGCCACTGGTCGCCTGCCTCGCTCGGGGACTACATCGCCGGGCCGTCGCACGTCCTGCCCACATTCCGCTCCGCCCGATTTGCGAGCGTTCTCGGAGTGGAGGACTTCCTGCGGAGAGTGCACGTGATCAAGGCCGACAGGTCGGCACTTTGCCGGGTGACACCGTATATCGAGGCAATCGCGCGCTCCGAGGGCCTCTTCGCCCATGCCGAGTCGGTGTCGATCCGAGCCGCGGCGTCGGGCCCGTCGAGCGAGGCATGACCGGAGCCGCGCCCCGCCTCGATGCTGGGCAGCCTGTGACCGGCCCGCGCGCGCGGCCGAACGCCATAGCACTGCGATCGGGGTACCACTCACCCCAGGTCGCAGTCGAGGTCCGCCTCAACACCAACGAGGCGCCGGAACCACCTCCCCAGCGGTTCCTCGACGAGCTCGCGGATACCGTGGCCGGCCTGGAGGCGAATCGGTACCCGGACCGCCGCGCAACCGAGCTACGCTCCGCCATCGCCGCCCACCACGGAGTCGATCCAGGCGAGGTCTTCTGCGCCAACGGCTCAAACGAGGTGCTGCAGTGCCTGTTTCTTGCTTACGGGGGGGCTTCGCGCGCGGCCGTCGTGTTCGAACCCACCTATGCGTTGCACAGCCACATCCCTCGCGTGACCGCGACCGAGGTGGTGACCGGCGACCGCAACGACGACTTCATTGTCGAGGTCCCGACCGCGCTCAGCCTGCTTGCAGAAGTTGCCAGGAGCCATGGTCCGCGCGAGCCATCGATCACGATGCTGTGCTCGCCCAACAATCCGACCGGCGCTGCCGAGCCTCGAGGCACGATCGAGGCTCTCGCGTCGGCTGTGCCCGGTCTTCTCGTCGTCGACGAGGCCTACGGGCAGTTCGCCCCGTCGAGCGCACTTGATCTTCTCGCTTCACACCCGAACGTCGTGGTCGTGCGCACCTTCTCGAAGACCTGGGCCATGGCGGCTCTGCGCCTTGGCTACCTCATCGCCCACGAAGAGGTCGTCGCGGCCTGCGAGCAGGTCGTCCTGCCCTACCACCTCGATTCTGTGAAACAGGCTGCGGGCGTGATCGCGCTGCGATTCGATTCTGACATGCGGCAAAGAGCGGCACGCATCGTGGAACAGCGGGGGCGCGTCGCGGCTGGGCTGGGCGAGCTTGGCCTCAAGTGCTGGCCCTCGGACGCGAACTTCCTCCTGTTTCGCGCGGGAGGCTCCCGGTCTCGGGAGCTATGGCAGCGCCTTGTCGAGCATTCGATCCTCGTACGCGACGTCTCGGACTGGCCCCGGCTCGAGGGCTGCCTACGGGTGACAGTGGGCACCGCCGGCGAGAACACACGGTTTCTCGAGAGCTTGCGGACCGTTCTGGCCGAAATGGGTCCTCCTGCCGCCTAGTCTGGCAGAGGTGGCGAGCGATATCGGAGATCTGCCGACCGGCGCAGCCAAGCGTGCCCGGGTCCGGGAGATGTTCGACACGATCGCGCCCCGCTACGACCGCGTCAACGCGCTGATCAGCTTCGGGCTTGACCAGGGGTGGCGCCGTCGCACCGTAAGGACCCTCGGGCTGAGCGCCCCGGCCCTTGTCGCCGACATCGGCTGCGGCACAGGTGACCTCGGACGTGTGCTGGCCTCCCAAGGAATCGGGGTCGTCGGCCTCGACATGTCCATGGGCATGCTGAGGGCGGGACGACCGACAGCGCCCTGTGCCGTCCTTGCCGACGCGGCGATGCTGCCGCTCGGGGACAGGGCGCTCGACGGCGCCGTCAGTGGCTTTGCCCTGCGCAACTTTGCCGAGCTGCCAGCGGTGATCGTCGAACTGGCCCGAGTGGTCCGCCCCGCTGGGCGGATCGCTCTCCTCGAAGTCGCCGAGCCAGAGCACTGGGTCGTGAAGGCGGGGCACTCGCTCTGGTTCAACCATGCGGTCCCTCGGATCGGTAGCCTGCTGTCCGACAGGGCTGCCTACCGCTACTTGCCTCGTTCGGTCGCCTACCTGCCGAGCTACAGCGATCTCGCGAGCATGCTCGAAGATGCCGGCTTCTCCGGTGTCCGCCGAGATCTCCTCTCCGGCGGCTTGGTGCAGGTGATATCGGCCAGACGCGACGGATTGCCGCGCCCTACGCGGGTCGAGGCAGCCCGCTCTGAGCGAGCCCCGGCGGACGCGAAGGATGACGCGTGACACCGGGCGATCTGCGGTTGCCCAGCCGTCTCAGTGCGCAGAGCTATCGCCTCGACGACCGGGAGGTCGGACTCCTTCGTTCTCTTGCTTTGGCCCGCGGCCTGTGCCTCGAGCGCGACGGGCTATCGGTGCTGGGTATAGGCGAGGCGGCGACAGTGCCGCTTCCAAATGGTCTCGTCGACCGCACCATGCTTCGCCAGGTCAAGGACTCGCTCGCGCTGTTGGGGCCGTTCGCCACGGCGATTGGGGCTTTCCACTTCCTTCCCGAGGCGGCGACGACACTCACCGTTCCCGCGGTGTGCGTGCGGGTCGGCGAAGGAGCGCCACCCATGGCGGTGGTGATCGGGCGGACGCCGACTCGAGATGCGGTGGGCGCGCTCGTCCACGAGGCACAGACCGCGCGAACGGCGTCCCGGGAGTCGGATTCTCCACCCGACTCGTTCCGTCTCTTCTCGCGGCGCTCCCACGCGGACTTTCTCGACCGTGTGTCAGACGCGGTGACTGAGGTACGCAGCGGACGGCTCGACAAGGTGGTGATGGCGCGTGAAGTCGTGATCGAGGCGAATCGGCCGCTTCGCCAATATGACCTCCTCGAGCGCCTCAGGGCCCTCCACCCGTCCTGCATGACCTTTGCGATTCACGGCTTCATCGGCGCAAGCCCAGAGCTGCTGATCCGGCGCTCGGGCGACGCCGTCGCGTCGCACCCACTTGCAGGCACGGCGGTCCGCAGCGGTGACCCTGGCGTCGACCGGCGGGTCCAAGAGAGACTGCTCTCCTCCCACAAGGAGCGGGGGGAACACCGGGCCGTCGTCGATGCCATAGCTGCCGGGCTCAGGCCCGTGACTTCAGCGCTGCAAGTGCCACCCGAGCCGAGTGTCGTGGAGCTCCGCAACGTCTCGCACCTGGGCTCTTACATCACCGCCGTGCTCGCGCGGGATCCTTCGAACGGCCTCATGAGCGCGCTCGACCTCGTCGCGCTCATCCACCCGACGCCAGCGGTGGCCGGCATGCCGGTGGACCTCGCGCTTGACTACCTGGCCAAAGCAGAGGACCTGGAGCGCGACCGCTATGGCGGAGCGGTCGGCTGGACTGACGGTGCCGGTGATGGCGAGTGGTACCTCGGGATCCGCTCTGCAATAGTCGACGGCCAGACCGCGCGGCTATTCGCAGGTGTCGGGATCGTCGCCGACTCCGATCCAGGTGAGGAGCTGGCCGAGACCCAGCTGAAGCTGCAGGCGTTTCTCGCCGTGGCTGTCCGCCCCTGACAGTCGGGTCCGTCGCCCCCGGCGCAGAGCCTCGGGAGGAGGGCTCAGCGGCCACCAATTGCCGAGTACCGACGAACGATCGGGGCGACGAGCTCGGGCCGCTCGAAAGGCACGAGGTGACCTTGTCCCTTCAGCCACACGAGCTCCGCTCCAGGGATCCGCTCCGCCAGCAGGCGCGCAGCCTCCGGAGATACGATGCGGTCGGCCGTCCCGTGGACAACTGCGACCGGGACATCGAGATGACCCAAGGCGAGCTCGATCGCCGGCGTCTCCTCCAAGAGCGCGCGCTGCTCGATGAGGAAGCTGGTCCGCGCCCGCTCACCGGTCGGCTGAGCCGCCACCCACAGCAGGGAACGTACCATCGCCAGCCGGCCGAGACGTCTGCGCAACGGTGCGCCGCGACCCGCTCGCCCAAGTCGCGTGGCTGCAGACACTCCACTTCGAGTGATCGCGAGGCCGGCTCTTACTGCTGCACCCCCTACGGCGGGCACCGCGAGAATCCGGTCGAAACGATTAATCGCCTGACCCACCCCTACCGATCCCACGAGCACGAGCGATCCGACAAGATCTGGTCGCTCCAGTGCCAATTCTATGGCTATCCCCCCGCCCAAGGAATGGCCGACGACGGTGAGCGGCGGTTGCAACGCGCATGCCTCGACGGCAGACGCGAGCGCGGCGGCGTTGCCGCGCAGGCCGGTCGCTCCAGTGTCGTCTCCGCCCCACCCGGGCCTGTCGGGCGCTACGACGCGGTGGTCGAGCGAGAGCAGACCCGCCAGCCGGCACCAGTCGGCACCGAGTCCGGGCTGGCCGTGGATCAACAGGACAGACCGACCGCCGCCCTCGTCGATGGAGGCGTGCACGACCTAGGTACGAGCCGGGCCACCGGTCCCGCGCCGGCCCGCCGCCCGCGACTGCCCGGAGCCGGCGAGAGCCGAGACAAGGCGCTGCAAGGCCAGCCAGGACACGAGAACGAGTGCCTCCACCACCGTGTAGGTCGACATCTTCGACTCCCCGAGAGCCCGGTCCACGAACTTGATCGGCACTTCGGTGATCCTCGCCCCCGCCTGCAGGGAAAGGTAGGTCATCTCGATCTGGAAGCCGTAGCTGTCGGCTCGCACCGAATCGATGTCGATCCGGCGCAGCACCGTCGCGGCGTAGGCACGAAAGCCGGCGGTCGAGTCCCGCACACCCAGACCGAGCAGCACGTTGGCGTACAAATTCCCGCCGCGTGACAGCAGACGGCGAGAAAGGGTCCAGTTCGGGATGGAGCCACCTGGGACATAGCGAGACCCGATCGAGACCTCGAAGCCCTCTGCAATCGGCGCTACGAGCGACTCGAGCGAGTCCGGATCGTGGGAGAAGTCGGAGTCCATCTCGACCACGACGTCATAGTCTCGCTCCAGACCCCAGCGAAACCCCGCGCGATATGCGCTTCCGAGGCCGGACTTCGCCTCCCGCCGGAGCAGCGATACTTGCGCGAATCTGACGGCAGCCTTCTCTACGATGTCGCCCGTTCCGTCGGGGCTGTTGTCGTCTACGACGAGGATCGAGGCGTCAGGAAGAGCCTGGGCTACCCGCTCGAGCACCGACGCGATATTGGCAGCTTCATTGTAGGTGGGAAGGACGACGAGCACTCGCACCATTTGAGCCTAGCCGGGCGCCTGACGCTGGGCTCAGTCAGTCGGCAGGCTTCTTCTCCCCGGCGCTTTGCGGTGAGGGTACGGACAGCGGAGCTGTCAGGACCTCGGCGGCGCTCGGCGCCAAGTCGAGCAGCCTCGCCCCGGTCCGGTGCACCCAGAGGTCGCGCGCCAGCACTTGGATGGCACCAGCGGCGGGAACCGCGATCACCGCACCCACGAGGCCGCCGAACACCGAGCCGACGAGCGCTCCGAGCTCGGCTCCCACGAGCACGGCCAACAGCACCCAGAGCGGATTGAGTCGGACTGTCCGGCTCATCACGAGCGGGTTGAGGAAGTGGTTCTCCACCTCTTGGTAGACGACGAAGACGATAAGGATGACAATCCCCGCCGTGAGGGAGTGGAGGCTGGCAACGACGACGGTGGGCACCCCCGCGAGGAGGCCACCGATAAGTGGGAGGAAATCCACGAGGGCAACCCAGAGCGCCAGCACTTCGACGTAAGGCACCCCCGTGGCATAGAGCGCGACGCCCACGACGACACCGGCTACGAGTGAGGTGAGCAGATTCCCCAGCATGTACCCGACGATCGCTCTCCCGATGTCGTCGAGGACGCCCTGGACGCGTGAAGCCCGCTCCGGCTGCATCCAATCGAGCACCGCCCGGACGAGGCGCGGTGCCTCGAGCAGCAGAAACAGGGTCAGGAACAAGATTGTGAGCAGGCTGACGAATCCGGAGAACACTGTCTTGCCGATGGCCAGCGCGGGTCTCGAAAGCTTCGAGATGACGTTCTGGAGGTTCGCCTGACGAGACTTCACGAAGCTCAGGAGATGGAGACGCTCCACCAGTCTCCCGACCTGGCCCTTACCCTGCTGGGCTTGGCGGACAAGCTTCGGGAGCCCGTCGGCGAAGTGGGTGGCCTCCGAGATGACCGGATGCGTGAGCGCGGCTCCGACACCGACCGCGATCGCGACCGCGAACACAAAGACGACAGCTGTCGCAAGATGGCGGGAAAGCGGCCGCGGGCTCCGCCGGTGCAACCCCAGCCGCTGCACGATCTTCACTATCGGATGGAGGACTGCCGCGGAAAACAGCGCTACGACCACAACCAGCAGTAGCGCGCGAAGGCGCCACAAGAGCAACGTCGTCACGAGCGTCACCAGCACCACGAGGTTGACGATCACCGCGGCCCGCACGACGCGGCGGTCGAACTCGCGTCGATCTGCCCGTGCGGACGCGCCCGCACGCGACTCGCGCGGGCCCCCGTCAGGCAGACCTCGCGGTGCTGGTAGCTTCGCCATGGCTCCAGTCAACTCGATCAAAGCACCCAAATGGTCGCCATTTGTGCTCGCGGCCTGCAAGCATGGGTTCATGGACCGCCCGTGGGTCTCATCTGTCCGGTGAGCAGCACCGAAGGAGCGCCGTCTTCAGGACCACCGGCTCCGGAAGCCTTGCCTCAGGCTGCGAGGCGACGACATGGACGCGTCCCGAGGTTCCTCCGCAACGGGATCACGGTCGTCGTGCTCATCCTCGTGCTCGAGTACCTCGTGCTCCCCAAGCTCGCGCTCGTGTTCTCCAAGCGCAGCCTGCAGCGCCTCGATCACATCAGCGTCCTGTTGATACTCCTCGCCTTCGCACTCGAGACGATCTCGTTGTTCGCGTATGCGAGGCTGACACTCGTCGTCCTTCCTCCGAGGTCCTTGTCCCTTTCCAAGGCTTGGCGGATCAACCTCGCCGCCTTGACCGTGAGTCACATAGTCCCGGGGGGCACCGCCGGCGGCACGGGTCTAAGCATCCGCCTCTTGAGGTCGGAGGGAATAGGCGCCACCGACGTCGGTTTTGCCACCGCGATAGCGGGCATCGGCTCAGCTGTCCTGCTCAACATCCTGCTCTGGCTCGCCCTCGTCGTCTCGATACCACTCAACGGATTCAACCCTGCATATGTGACAGTCGCGATCGTCTCGGTGCTCCTGCTCGGATTCTTCGCGGCCCTCATCGCCGGCTTTGCCAGCGGAGAGGGCTGGGCCGTCAGAGTTCTGCGGCGACTGGCACGTCGCTTCCACTTCATCCCGGAGGAGAAGCTGGAGCAGACCCTCAAGCACATCGTCGAGCGGCTCCAAGCCGCCGCCCGCAACCCGGAGCTGATCCGTCGCGGTCTCACTTGGGCTGCAGCCAACTGGCTCTTCGACGCCGCGTGCCTTTGGGTCTGCCTCGCGGCACTCGGCTACCCCATGGATCCGATCGACCTGTTCGTGGCATACGGAGTCGGTGAAGTCCTGGCGGCAATTCCCGTCACACCCGGGGGCCTCGGCCCTCTCGAGGCAGGAGTAGCTGCCGTACTGGCGTCTTTCGGAATCCCAGGAGCGATCGCCATCCTCGCCGTCGTCGGGTGGCGCTTCTTCAACTTCTGGCTCCCGATTCCTGTCGGTGCGGGTTGCTACATGTCTCTCAGGGTCGAACGCGGAGCGTCCCTGCGGGAGCGGCGCAAGGCGCTCGGGGCAATGGCGGACGACGCGCGGCATCCCGAGACGGCCGCGGACCCCCGCTCGGCAGGCACCTGAGCGCGGGGCGGGTCGTGACCGCAGTCTCGCAGTGGCGCGAGCACATACGATCTCACCATGGAGCCAATAGTCTTCGAAGGACTGGATCATCTGAGGGATGCTGTCGGCACCGTGCTCGGGCCAAGTGAGTGGTACGAGATCACCCAGCGCCAGATCGACCTCTTCGCGGAGGCAACCGGCGACCACCAGTGGATCCACGTGGACCCGAAACGTGCGGCCGCCGGGCCGTTCGGCACCACGATCGCGCACGGCTACCTCACCTTGTCTCTCGCGTCCTTCCTGGTCCCACAGCTGATCCAGGTGCGCGGGATCGCGATGGCGATCAATTACGGCGCCAACAGGGTGCGCTTCCCTGCTCCGGTGCCGGTCGGGTCGCGCCTGAGAGCCATTGCCCAGATCCAGGCCGTCGAGGAAGTCGCAGGGGGCGTGCAGGTGACCGACATCGTCACCATAGAGCTCGACGGCAACGAGAAGCCTGCCTGCGTCGTTGAGTCCATCTCCCGCTATCTGGCCTGAGGAGTCCAGCCCGGAAGCCTCCGCTAAATGGTGTCGCGCACCTGGCGGTCTGTGCTAGCAAGGAAGCAGTGACCGAGCACCGAGGCGGGCGCCCGCCTCCCGACCGTGCGCTTCCCCCGGGAATGCGGCGGCAGCTGAGCGGCCCCTCCTATGCCGGGCCGGCGACTTTTTCCCAGTGTCCGCTCCTCACTGAGCCCGAGGAGCTCGACGCCTGGCAGCCGGACGTGGCTATCGTCGGCGCCCCGTGGGACGACTCGACGACCAATCGACCAGGCGCAAGGTTCGGCCCGCGGGCGCTGCGAGCTCTGGCCTACGGTCCGGGCAGCTACCACCTCGATCTCGGAGTCGAGATCTTCAATGGCATCGAAGTCGTCGACTATGGTGACGCGCTCTGCCCCCACGGGATGGCAGAGGTCGCGCATGCGAACATCAAAAAGCGTGTGGGCGAGGTAGCAAGCCGAGGGATCATCCCGATCACCCTCGGAGGCGACCACTCCATCACGTGGCCAGCCGCCGTCGCCGTCGCTGAGGCAAGCGGGTGGGGACGGATCGGCATCGTCCATTTCGATGCCCATGCCGACACGGCCGACTCGATCGACGGCAACCTCGCCAGCCACGGCACCCCGATGCGCCGCCTCATCGAGTCCGGCGCTGTCCCGGGTCGCAACTTCGTGCAGATCGGCCTTCGAGGATACTGGCCGCCGGCCGACGTATTCGAATGGATGCGGGACCAGGGTATGCGATGGCACGCAATGCAGGAGATCTGGCAGCGAGGCCTCCCGGCGGTGATGAGTGACGCGATCGAGGAGGCGCTGGAAGGCACCGACGGTATCTACCTGTCGCTCGACATCGACGTGCTCGATCCTGGCTACGCGCCCGGTACCGGCACTCCTGAGCCGGGAGGACTGAGCCCGGCCGACCTGCTGCGCGCTGTAAGAGAGCTCGCCCTCGGGACACGGATCGTCGCGATGGACGTCGTCGAGGTCGCGCCCGCGTACGACTGGGCGGACACGACGGTCAACAACGCGCACCGCTGCGTGCTGGAGGTCCTCGCCGCTCTGGCAGTGCGTGGCGGCGCTCCGACCAATGTTGTACGGCCCGCCCGCTAGCCGGCCGGCTCTACCGTTCTCGTCGCCGTCACGGGCCGCCGGCTGGGGGAAGGGTCGGTAGCTGAGCGAAACCCACATGGCCTACGGGGCCATGACCTCGTAAGTCGAAGACCTGGACTGGCAACGAGCCGCGCAATCACGCCTTAGTCTGAGCACGATGAGAGCGCGCGTCGGGTACCCATGACGGTCGCCACCGAGCCGAGAGCCTTGCCCAGGCGATCTGGCCGCCTCCGGCGCGCGAGACCCGAAAGGTGATGCGGCCAGCGATGCCGGCAACTCCTCCGAGCGACCCGCAGGATTCGAGCACACCGAGCTCGAGCCGACCAAAGCCTCGCCTCCGTGGCGTCTCCCACGAAGCGGCCGCGTTCGCAATGCTGGCGATCGGTCCCCTCGTAGTCTTGCGTGCCAGAACCGTGACCGCGGAGGCCCTGACCGCCGTCTATGTGGCGACCATCACGGCAATGCTGAGCGCGAGCGCCCTGTTGCACAGGATCAACTGGTCGCCGCCGGCTCGGCGAAGGATGCGCCAGCTGGACCACTCGATGATCTTCTTCGCTATCGCCGGGTCTTACACAGCCGCCGCCGGCCTGGTGCTCCCGGGCACAGACGTCCCCGTCGTCATCGCCGTCGTCTGGGTCGGCGCCCTCGGAGGAGTGGCTTTCAGGCTCGCATGGCTCGATGCGCCGAAGTGGGCCGTCGCCCTTCCTTATATCGTGCTCGGATGGCTCGCAGTGGCGGTGATCCCGGAGATTTTCCATGCGACCGGCAGTCTCGGGGTCGGGTTGCTTATCGGAGGCGGGGTCCTCTATACCGCGGGTGCCGTCGTGTACGCGAGGAGACGACCCGACCCGTGGCCGGCCGTATTCGGCTATCACGAAATCTTCCATGCCCTTGTGGTATGCGCCGTCGCGACGCACCTTTGCCTCGTGGCCTTTGTCGAGCTCCCGCGGTTCGCTCCCTGAGCTCGCCGAGCGACGACCTGGCTCGCCTAGCAGCAGCCGGTCTGCTCGGACCACCGTCGCAGCAGATCCTCGCGCACAGTGGCAAAGCCGTCGGTCATGCCGAGGAACGCCGCGTGGCCCCGGAGCTCGCGTCGGTCGGCCCGGGCCCGTCCTGGGCTACCGGCACGCAGCTGAGCGTGAGGGTCCGGCCGAAGAGCTCTTCGAAGAGGCCCTTCTTGCGCTGGAACATCCACTGCTCCAGCTCCGCATCTCCACGGCATCGCGCCAACAGCTTCACCGAGTCAGATGCGACCTCGGCGCTCACGTCGAAGACGAGGGAGGCGTGCGAGACGTCGAAGCCGTCGGCGAGGCGCAGCAGCGAGAGGAGCAGCAGGCATCGTCTCCTATCGGCCGAGGAGAGGGAGTCCCAGGCCGCAAAGGACTCCCTCGGTCTTCCGCGGGTGTGGTAGCGCCCGAGGCACGACAGCAGCAGGATCTCATTCGGCGAGAAACCACGTAGTCCCCCGTTCTCGATCAAGTACGCGCTGTGGCGCCCGTGGTCGTCGCGGCTCACATGCTCGCCGATGTCGTGAAGGAGACAAGCCAGCTCGAGCAGCTCGCGGTCGTGCCAGGCGAGTCGGTGCAGGGAGACGGTCGCGTCGAAGAGCTCGACGGCCAGTCTCGCCACGACCTCGCTATGAGCCTCACGCCAGTTCGAGCGCCGGCAGAGCGAGAGCACCGATGAGCGCCGGATCGCTCTCGGATCCCCGGTCAGCTCAGCCCTGTCGTGCTTGCCGATGGCCGAGAGGACCATGCCCTCTCGTAGGGCCCACTCACTGGCCGTGAGCTCCAGGAAGCCCGTCTCCTCCATGAGGACCTGAGCCACCGTCACACCAGCGGGCAAAAGCTCTGCTCGGCGGGCCTCCACACCGCCAAGGCGAGCCCGATCCGCCTCGGAGAGCGAGAACACAAGGTCGGCGAAACCGGCGATCTCCTTGTCCGTTGCGCTCAGCTGGTTGAGGACAGGCGGAACCACTCCGTCCCGCAGGGTCACCGCGGCCCGGACGATGGCACACAGGGTGCCCGAGGAGCCGATCAGCTGCTGTGGTCCTTCCTCGACTACCTCTGCGAGCACGTTCGCGAGACCCTCCTCCACCCTCCGGCGCAGCCTGGAGCGGTCCTTGTGCGAAGGTGGATCGGAGTGCACGAGCTCGGCGGTGAGGCGTCCGACTCCGAGGTGCAGGCTCGTCGCGTACATCAAAGCGGAACGGTCGCCGACCGACAGCTCCAGGCTCCCTCCTCCAAGGTCGGCGCACAGCGCCGGCCCGGGATCGATGAGCACGCTGGCCCGTACAGCCTCGAAGATCAGCTGTGCCTCCCTCAGGCCACTTATCACCTTCACGCGCAGGCCCGCTTCCGCCTCGAGGCGCTCGACAGCGGCAGCACCGTTCGCGGCTTCGCGCAGCGCCGCGGTCCCATACGCGAGTATCTCGTCGGCGCCATTCAGCTCTGCGATGGCACGGAAGCGCCGCACGACTGCGATCGCGGCCTCCAGGGCTTCGTCGGTGATGACGCCGTTCAGCGCGACCACGTCGCCGAGCCGGAGAAACTCCTTCTCGCGCAGGATCGGTACGAAGCTCCCGTCCGGCCGAGTAGAGACGATGAGCAGATGGAAGGAGTTGCTGCCGAGGTCGAGCGCGGCGATGCGCACCGGGTCGCCTGCGGCCTAGGTATGCAGCTCGGAGCTGCGACGGCGGCGGGAGCGACCGACAGCAAGATCCTGCAGGCTTCTCTGGGTGCTCAGCTCCCGCACGCTCGCCACGCGGCTCCACTGACCCGCGGGGCCGAGAACCCAGGTCGATGCGTCATCTGCGAGATTGAGCTCGATCGTCTCGTCCAGCCTGCTCCGCAGTTCGGGATCGGTCACCGGTGCCAGAACCTCGACGCGCCGGTCGAGGTTCCTCTCCATCAGATCCGCGGATCCGATGAAGTACCGCGGTTCGTCATCGCCGCCTCGAAAGCCGGCGTCATCGAGCGGCCGGCCGAAGCGATAGATGCGCGAGTGCTCGAGGAACCGCCCGACGATCGACCGGACCGTGATGTTCTCCGATAGGGCCGGCACGCCTGGGCGCAAGCTGCACAACCCGCGAACGACCAGCTCTATCCTGGTGCCCAGCCCGGATGCACGGTAGAGCGCGTCGATGATCTCGGGGTCGGTGAGCCCGTTGACCTTGATCGTTATGAGGCCATCGGCACCAGCAGCGGCTTCCCGGGCGATCTCGCGCAGGCACCAGGAGCGCACGCCGTGAGGCGAGGCGACGATCCGCCGGAATGCCGGTTGGCGGCCAAAACCCGTCAGGTAGTTGAACAGGTTCGTCAGATCCTCGCCCAGATCCCCGTCCGCGCTGAGGAGGCCCAGGTCCTCGTAGACGCCAGCGGTGTTGGAGTTGTAGTTGCCCGTGCCCACATGGCAGTAGCGGCGCAGACCATCGTCCTCCCGCCTGACGACGAGGCAGGTCTTCGAGTGAGTCTTCAGGCCGACGAGTCCGTACACGACGTGCACGCCTGCCTGCTCCAGCTGGCGAGCCCAGTAGATGTTGGCCTTCTCGTCAAAACGAGCCTTCACTTCGACTAGTGCCGCGACCTGCTTGCCCCGCTCCGCGGCACGCACGAGCGCAGCCACTATCGCAGTGTCCTCCGAGGTGCGGTAAAGGGTCTGCTTGATCGCGTAGACGGCGGGGTCGTCAGCAGCCTGACTGATGAAGGCCTCGACAGATGTCGTGAAGGAGTCGTAGGGGTGGTGCACGAGCACGTCTCGCTCCCGCAGGACGGCGAAGAGATCGACGGACTCATCTGCCGCCGTCGCGAGCCGAGGAGGCGTTCTTGGAACCCATGGCGGGTCGTGAAGGTCGGGACGGTCGATCGCGTGGATCGCCCATAGCTGGCTCAAGTCGAGCGGCGCCGACGACTCGTAGACGTCTCCAGCGGTGAGCTCGAGCTCACTAAGGAGCAGCTCTCTGATGTCGCTCGGCATCCCCGGCTCGACCTCGAGCCGTACGGCACGGCCGAAGCGGCGACGCCGGAGCTCGAGCTCGACGGCAGCGAGCAGGTCGTCCGCGTCATCCTCTTCGAGAGCCAGATCGGCGTTACGCGTGACACGGAACACGTGCCGTCCCCCAAAGGTCATCTCGGGGAACAGACGGTCCAGGTTCGCAGCGATGACCTGCTCGAGGGGCACGAACCGGGACTCGGTCCCGAGCTGCACGAAGCGCGACAGCAGCGGCGGCACTTTCACGCGCGCGAACCGCTGCTCCTCGTTGCTCCCATCGGTCACGACCACGCCTATGTTCAACGACAGGTTCGAGATATAGGGAAACGGGTGCCCCGGATCGACCGCCAGCGGCGTCAGCACCGGAAAGATGTCACGCTCGAAGGACGTCAGCAGCTCAGCTCGCTCCTCGGCGCCTATCTCCCCCCAGCTGCACACGGCGACGCCGGCTGCGGCGAGGTCCGGGAGGATCTGGCGGCTGTAGATACCGTCCAGGCGGGCTATCTGCGCCCTACACTGCTCCCCGATCGCCCTCAGCTGCTCGGTGGGCGTCATGCCATCAGGTGATCGGGTCGAGACGCCGGCGGCGATCTGGTCCTTCAGGCCCGCGACCCGCACCTGGAAGAACTCGTCCAACCCCCCGGACCAGATTGCGATGAACTTCACCCTCTCGAGTAGTGGCTGGCCCTCGTCCTCGGCGAGGTCGATCAGGCGCTCGGCGAAATCCAGCCAGCTGAGCTCGCGGTTGAGGAAGCGCGCGGGGCTCTCCCGATCTGGCTCGGCGGGGACGGGCGCGTCCTCGCGGGCTGCGCCGCCGCTCACGCGAGCGGGAGGCGCGAGTGCTTGCGCGGCGATGACGTCGGTACCCACCTCAGAGACGCTACCCTCAAGACGTGGCCACGCTGGCGGCGACATCCAAGTCGAAGCCGAGGCGCCGAAGCGAGCTCGGGTTGCTCATAGTCGGCATCGTCGTCGTGAGCTTCGCGTATGTCCTCGCGACTCTCGGCGTCTACAACCAGCTCCCGGCGAAATTTGCCACTTTCATAGCGATCCTGGTCGGCGTTGCCCTGGTCATGAACCTCGTGAACCGCTGGCTCGTGCCCGAGGCAGATCCGGTGCTCATGCCAGTGGTGCTCGTGCTCAACGGCCTGGGTTTCGTCATGATCATGCGCCTGGCCCCGTACGAGAATGCTCCGCACCTGGCGGGCTTCCAGGCAGCCTGGTCGCTTCTCGGCGTCGTGGCCTACTCGGGCACGCTTCTCGTGATACGTCGCTCCCGAGACCTCGAGCGATTCCGATACCTGCTCCTGCTCGCCGCGATCGGACTTCTCCTCATGCCGATGGTGCCGCATCTCGGAGATGCGGCCGAGAACGTAGGCGGCGTTGACCTGTGGGTCAAGCTGGGCCCGATCACGTTCCAGCCGATCGAGGTCTCGAAGATACTGCTCGTCATCTTCTTCGCCTCCTACTTCGTCGAGAAGCGGGAGCTCCTCGCGATGTCGACCAACAGAGTCGGCAACCACCTCCTGCCGGACCTGCGGCCTTTCGGCCCGGTCGTCTTCGCGTCTGCCGGCTCGATCGCAGTGATCCTGCTCGAGAAGGACATCGGCTTCTCGCTTTTGTTGTTCATCCTCTTCCTCTCGATGCTGTGGGTTGCAACGGGCCGCTGGACCTACCTGCTGGCGGGGCTCGTGGTCTTCGTGGTCGGCACCTATGTCGCCGCGTCCGTGCTCAGCCAGCTCACGACGCGCATCGACGTCTGGCTCGATCCCTGGCGGTACCTGCCCCCTGGGCCTAACCAAGGCGGCTACCAGCCTGTTCTCGGCGAGCTTGGGCTCGGCCAGGGTGGCCTCACAGGGACCGGCCTCGGCCTCGGCAATCCTCAGGCCATCCCCGTGGCCGAGAGCGATTTCATCTTCGCGGCCCTCGGCGAGGAGCTGGGGCTCATCGGAGCCGCAGCAATTATCGTCGGATACGTGCTCATAGTCGGATCGGGGCTGCGGACCTCGGTTCGGTCACGCTCGGACTTCTCGAAGATGGTCGCGTTGGGCTTGACGGTGACGATCGGGTTTCAGGCTTTCATCATCATGGCCGGTGTTACCCGCCTGCTCCCGCTCACCGGCGTGACGCTGCCGTTCATCTCCTACGGCGGATCGTCCCTCGTGGCCAACTACGTGCTCGTAGCATTGCTCATGCGGATATCGGACGAGGATTCCGAGCTTCCCGCGCCCGTGCCGCGCGGCATGCGCGCGGTGACAGCCCGTCGAGCCGAGAGACGTACTACAGCTGCAGCCGGAGCCAGGTAGCGCCCTGGTCCACCTATGCGGGAGCCGGGCCAAGCCTCGCGCGGGCTCGACCAGGCAAAGACGTCAGTTCTGGCCCGCGGCGGCCGCGGCGGCTCGGTCGAGAACGTCTGGGTCGGCGACGATCGGCACACGGATCTCCTGGCGCAGAGCCAGGGCGATCCCGTCTGACGGTCTGCAGTCGAGAGTCCGCTGACCCGAGGGCCCGGAGACCGTCATCTCGGCGGTGAACATCCCGCCTTGGAAACCCGTGATGCGCACCACTTCCAAAGTGAGTGCGAAGCTCTCGAGGAGCCGAGCCATGAGCTCATGGGTAAGTGGTCTCGGCGTCGCCAGTCTCCTGCTGGCATAACCGATAGCGATCCCCTCCGGGCCGCCGATAGGGATTCGAAGTTCCCGGTAGGGAAATTCGGCCTCCTGGAGAACGACAACGGGGTGCGTCGAGGGCAGCACCAGGACTATGTCCACGAAGAGCATCTGCGACATCGGAGTCGGCGGCTCCGCCAGCTCGGATTCGAACTCGGCGGCGGCGGTCTCGTCCAAGCCGGGCGCGTCAAAGCCTGACTCGTCGGCGGCGGGCTCGTCCAATCCGGGCGCGTCAAAGCCTGACTCG
>CAZAMA010000038.1:19132-21984 GCA_964485645.1 uncultured Acidimicrobiaceae bacterium
CCGGGCGCGTCAAAGCCTGACTCGTCGGCGGCGTCCAGCCCCGCCAGCTCAGGCGACACCTCCTCCACGTCACTCACTTCCTGGCCATCCTCCGCATCTCGACGTTAGCCACGAGTCCGACGGTAGCGAAGAAAGCAAAGGAAGCCGAACCTCCGTAGCTTATGAAAGGCAGGGGTATGCCCGTGATGGGCGTGATGCCGATCGTCATACCGATGTTCTCGAACGCGGAAAAGGCCACGAAGGCGAGAGCTCCTACACACACAAGGCGCCCGAAACTGTCCCTAGCCAGCTGGGCCGCACGCAGCGCGCGAAGGGCGATCACCCCGAAGAGGCCGATCACGAGAGCTGATCCCACGAAACCGAGCTGCTCACCGACAGCCGAGAAGATGAAGTCGGTCTGCTGGTTCGGTACGTAGCCAAGGTTGGTCGCGGCGCCCCGGAAGAGGCCTGTTCCGTGAAGTCCGCCGGAAGCGATCGTCTCCTTTGACTGGTTGAGGTCGTAGTTGGTGCTCTGGAGACCCTGGTTCTGGTGCAAGAAGCCGGTGAGCCTCTGCAGCTGGTAGCCCTTGAGCACGTGAAGCCCCACGGCCATCACCACGGCCAGGACAACCAGCACGGCAAGGAGCACCAGGTACCGGAGCCTCACACCCGCGACCACGAGCATGGCCGCCAGCGTGACGCCGAGGACAATCGTCGTGCCGAGATCCGGCTGCAGGTAGACCAACATCATCGGCAAGCCGGCGAGCGCTATGAGGGCCACGATCTCGCGGACCTCGAGCGTGCCCTTCCGATGGCTCGCGTAAGTCGCGAGGGCGATTATGAGGCCAATCGCGGCGAACTCGGACGGCTGGAGCTGCAAAGCTCCGAGCTGGTACCAACGCTGAGCTCCGGCGGCCGACTTGCCGACCACGAAGACGCCGACGAGAGAGAGAACCACGAGTCCGTAAAGCACGTAGCCGAGCTGCCGGAAATGGCGGTAGTCGATCAGCATCACCACGAACATCACCAAGATCCCGAGCCCAGCCCATATCAGCTGGCGGGTGAAGTAGTAGTGACCGTACTGCGCCCTGGTCGCCGAGTACACCATGACGACGCCGATCAGCCCTAGGGCGACCGCACTTCCGATCAGCGCGAGATCGACGTGCCGGAGCAGCACCAGAACTGGGTGGCGCTCACGCCGGCCTACCGCGGACTCATGTCCGGAGAGAATCGTCGCCACAGCTCCGAAGGATAGGGCCTTTCGAGGTTGGCGTCGGGCCACGGGGCGGGTTTCTCAGGCTGTGAACCTTGCACGGCGGCCCCCGGCGTGCGCTCGCGTGGCGCGACCTACGATCTTGCGCCGCCGGAGCCACCGACTGCCCGCCACAGCTCCCCGACAGGGGGTCGAGAGCCCGTCCACAACTCGACCTGCAGCAGAGCCTGGTGCACGAGCATGCCGAGGCCGCCGCGAATGCTCGCCCCGCCGGAAGCCGCGCGCAAGAGCCAATCGGTGATCGGCGGGTCGTAGACGAGATCGACCACCAGCTGGCCAGCTCCAAACCTCGACGGATCGACCAGCTCCGGTCCGGTGCTCGAGCCCGGGGCGCTGCTCGGCCCCATGGAGCTCATGCCGATCGGCGTCGCCTTGACTATGAGATCGGCGCCCTCGAGTTCCTCGGCCCGCGCGACGCGGCCACGACCGGGAACAAGGCTGGCAAGCTGGAGCGCCCGGTCGTGAGACCGGTTGACTATGAGCAGCTGAGCAGCACCGGCCTCAGCGAGTGCGACCGCGACCGCCCTGGCAGCGCCGCCGGCTCCGATCACTGCGCACGTCCGTCCGCCTGGGTCGAAGGGAACCTCGCTCCGCAGATCGGCTACGAGGCCACGGCCGTCGGTGTTGTCTGCCGCGATCCCCCCGTCTTTGAAGATGAGCGTGTTCGCAACGCCGAGGCGCTCGACGGTCCGGCTCCGTCGCGTCGCGAGCTGCGCGGCGGCTTCCTTGTGAGGCATGGTCACCGAGAGTCCCACCACTCCCAGTGCCACAGCGCCGGCAATCGCCGCGGCGAAATCCGACGGCGCGACGTCGAATGCCAGGTATGCCCAGTCGACTCCGACGGCTCTGTAGCCGGCCTGGTGGAGAGCAGGCGACAGGGAGTGAGACACGGGCTGACCGATGACTCCTGCAAGGCGCGTGGTCGCGGACGGCCACGGCTCCGCCCCCTCGACCAGCAAGTCGTCCGCCGGCGTCCGCGTCATCCAGGTCCGACCGCGTCCAGCCCCTCCGTCATCTGGGCCTTGACTCGAGCCAGGCAGCGAGCATGACTGCCGCTGCTTCGGCGTCTAGCCCCGATCGCCGGTGAGCCGCGCGGACGTGGGCCGGAGCGGGGTGACGGCCGTTTCGGCGATCTCTTGGCGACGGAGTCGCTCTCTCATGGCGACGACGGACTGCCTCGACAGTGGTTAGTCTCTCGTCGAAGGTCTCGACCGGGACCCCTACGACGGCCGCCAGAGCAGCGGCCTCCTTCTCGGCCGCGAGCGCGGCCTTGCCCGCGACGCCGGTCATGGAGAGTGGCATACCCACGACCACGAGGTCAGCGTGCACCTGGGCGACGAGGTCAGCGAGCGCCTGCCGATCTCTCCGTGGGTCGCCCGTGCGCTCGAGGACTCCATATGGCGACGCGAGGACACCAGTCGAGTCGCTCACAGCGACTCCGACCCGCTGTTCGCCCAGATCCACGCCGAGAGCCCGCATCAGGCGCCAAGGAACTGCCGCAGCAAAAAGAGAGCTTCGTCCATGCCGGCGGGGTTCTTGCCACCTGCGATCGCCAGCTCGGCGGATCCCCCCCCGCCGCCGCCTACCGCCTTCGCGGCGG
>CAZAMA010000039.1:0-20851 GCA_964485645.1 uncultured Acidimicrobiaceae bacterium
GACAGCAAGGGCTCAGTCCTTGCCCGCTCGAGGGTCCTAAGGACGTGACCTGACCCCTCTGTGTCAACCTCTTGAGCGGGCGTGCCGGCGGAGCGTCGCTGGGTCGCAAGGTGCTCGGAGGACGTGCCGACCCGGCCGGTGCCAGTTTGCCGATACAACCTGAGGACGAATCTCGCCCCCCGGTTCACGGTGACCGCGCCGGTGTGCGAGGATAGGAAGCCGCGCCGGTGGTCAGTGTTGTCGCCGCGCGCGTCCCTGTAGAGAGGACCGAAGGGCCAGTTGCCGAAGAAGATCCGCGTCTACGAGCTCGGTAGAGAGCTCGGGCTTACGAATAAGGAAGCGCTCGACCTGTGCATCGAGCTCGGGATCGGCGTGAAGAGTCACTCGTCGTCTATCGAGGACGCGCAAGCAGACCGTGTCCGCAGGAAGGCGGACAGAGACGGCCTGCGCCGTCCTGTCGAGGTCGCGCAACCGGCTCCACCCGAGGCTGTCACGCCACCGGCCGCACGAGCACCCGGCGGCGGCGGTGCAGGAGCCGGCCCGAGCCACCAGGGCTCCGAAGCCGGCCGACCGCTCGAGCCCGTCGTGGGCACCGGGCCGGTCAAGGTGTCGGCTGATGCAGGTCCAGACGTCATATCGATCGCCGCCGCGCCCGAGGTGCCCGCGCCCGCGCCGAGTCCGCGGCCGCCAGCAACGCCGTCGGCGGAGCCTTTCGCCGCCAGGGCACCGGCTCCGCCGCGGACCTCCGGCACTGACTCTCGTCCCGCGCCCGCGCCGGGAACCCACGAGGCCGAGCCGGGTCATCGACTCGTCGTGAGCAGGCCGGCGAGCGAGCTCGGCGAGCAGCCCCGGACGGCTCCTCGCCCGAGCAGCCCACCTCCCTCCCCGCCGGGACCGGTGCCGAGCTCGCAGCAAGCCCGAGTTGTGCCCCCGCCGCGGGTAGCGGCGCCACCGGCGCCCGTGGCAGGCGGCGTCGCTCCGGCGGGTCCGCGGCCCTCCGCCACGACTGGTCCTAGCGCTCAGGTCGCGCAGGGTCCCGTGCCGGCTCCGCCGGCAGCTCAGGTGTCTCAGGCCCCGAAAGCCGCTTCGGGACCGCCGCATCCGGTGTCCGATTCCGGCAAGCCAATCCCGCCTCCTCCAGGTCCGCCCCGTTCGATGACCGGGCGACCCATCCCACCACCACCGGGGGTGCGACGCTCTGCGCCTGCGGGCCAGGCTGGACCTGGCCGGACCGAGTCTGTGTCTCGCCCCGCCGGGCCCGCCGGCCCTACGGGACCGCGAACTGGTTTTGGCGCCGGCCGGCCGTCTCCCACCGCACGGCCCGGGGGGCCATTTCCGAGCAGAGGGGGACCGGGGGCCTCTGCCGGCCCTCGCACCGGCGGAGGGGGGGGTTTCGGCGCGCGCAGCGCGACACCCGGCGGTGGTTTCGGAGGTCGTAGCACAGGCACGCCAGGAGCGGGCGCACCACCGGGCGCCCGTGGAGGCGCTCTGGGGGGCCGCGGCCGCGGTCCGCAGCGGCCCGTAAGGCGCCGGCGCCGGCGCAACATCGAAGAGCTGGAGCCGATCCAGATCACCGCCTACATGCCGTCGAACGCCCCCGTGCCAGATGGCGAGGTCATCGTCGAGAGAGGATCGACGCCTCAGCAGCTCGGACCGAAGCTGAACCGCTCGGCCGGAGACGTGGTGCGATTCCTGCTCTTGCAGGGCGAGATGGTGACGGCCACCCAGGCACTGAGCGACGACATGATCGAGCTGTTCGCCGCCGAGATCGGCGCTCGCGTGCGTCTCGTCGACCCAGGCGAGGAGCAGGAGGCGGCGCTGCGGGCGCGTTTCTTCGGCGAGGGCGACGAGGAGGACGAGGACGAGCAGGATCTGCGCGTTCGTCCGCCGATCGTGACGGTCATGGGTCATGTCGACCACGGCAAGACGCTGCTGCTTGACAGGATCCGCACTACCAACGTCGTCGCGGGCGAGGCGGGTGGCATCACCCAGCACATCGGGGCCTACCAGGTGTCCTGGAACGACCACCTCATCACTTTCATCGACACACCCGGTCACGAGGCTTTCACCGCGATGCGCGCGAGGGGGGCGAGTGTGACCGACATCGTCGTTCTCGTCGTCGCGGCGGACGACGGGGTGATGCCACAGACCATCGAAGCCATCAACCACGCCAAGGCGGCAGGAGTGCCCATCGTGGTTGCCATCAACAAGATCGACCGCGAGGACGCCGACCCGAACCGCGTGATGCAGCAGCTCTCCGAGCACGCCCTCGTACCGGAGTCTTGGGGCGGGGACACGATCACGGTAGAGATGTCCGCCCTGCAGAACCTGGGGGTCGAGGACCTCCTCGAACAGCTCGTAGTGCTCTCCGAGGTGCTCGAGCTGCGGGCGAACCCGGAGACCGAGGCTCGTGGCGTGGTGCTCGAGGCCAACCTCGACACCGGCCGTGGCCCAGTCGCTACCGCCATCGTGCTGCGGGGCACTCTAAGGGTCGGTGACCCGATCGTCGCCGGACCGGCCTGGGGGCGCGTCAAGGCGCTCATCAACGACCACGGCGACCATATAAAGGAGGCGCCGCCGTCCACCCCGGTGCAGATTCTGGGGCTCTCCGAGCCGCCCATAGCCGGTGACGAGCTGAGGGTCACAGACGACACCTCCGTAGCCCGGACCGTCGGCGAGGCTCGCGAGCAGCGCCTGCGGCTCGGCGCCTTCGCACACTCCTCGGCGGCAGCGACCGCAGGCCCCGGGGCCAAGCTCGAGGACATCTTCGAGCAGATCAGCCGCGGTGAGACGGCGACGCTCAATCTCGTCCTCAAAGCCGACGTGCAGGGTTCTCTCGAGGCCGTCACCGAGAGTCTGCGCAAGCTGGAGCGTGACGAGGTCAAGATCGCTTTCGTCCACCGGGCAGTGGGTGGCATCACCGAGAGCGACGTAGACTTGGCGGCGGCATCGGGCGCGACGATCATCGGCTTCAACGTCCGGCCGGACCGCCGTGGGCGCGAGCTCGCCGACACCCGCAAGGTCGAGATTCGGACCTACGAGATCATCTACAAGCTCATCGAGGACATCCAGGCCGCGATCCTCGGCATGCTGGCACCTGAGTTCGAGGAGGTGGTGACCGGAGACGCCGAGGTCAGGGCGGTCTTCCGGGTACCGCGGATCGGTGCGATCGCCGGTTGCTACGTGCGCAACGGCGCTATCACGCGTGGGTCCAAAGTCCGCTTCCTGCGTGACGGGGTCATCATCTGGAAGGGCGCGGTCTCGTCTCTGAAGCGCTTCAAGGATGACGCGCGTGAGGTGCAGTCAGGGTTCGAGTGCGGCATCGGGCTGACCGACTTCCAGGATTTGAAGGAGCACGACATCATCGAGACCTACGAGGAGCGCGAGATCCCGAGGACTTGATGACCGGTTCGAAGCGATCGCAGCCCGACAGACGCGGCGGCATCCGGCGAAAGTCCCCGTACCCTCGTGTCGCCCGCGTCAACGCCCTGCTGATGGAGGTGATCGCGGAGGCTCTCGAGCCGCTCATGGACGCGGACGACAGGCTGGGCTTGCTGACTGTGACCGGCGTGGCCACCGAACCGGGCTTGCGCTCCGCCACCGTCTTTATATCCTCGCTCACTCCTGCTGCCGCGTCGGCACTACTGGAGCACCGCCACTCTCTGCAAGCAGCCATAGGTCGATCCGTGCGGATGAAGCGAACGCCTCTGCTCGAGTTCCGCCAGGATCCCGCGGTCGTCCATGGCGAGCGCGTCGACAGTGCGCTGCGGCGGATCGAGCGACACGATGAGTGAGGTTGCCGACCTTGACGGCTGCCTCGTGATCGACAAGCCGGCGGGCTGGACTTCGCACGATGTCGTCGCGCGCGTGAGGCGACTTCTCGGCACGAGGCGCGTCGGCCACGCGGGTACGCTCGACCCCGACGCGACAGGGGTTCTCGTCATCGGGGTCGGTCGTGCCACGAGACTGCTGCGTTTCGTCACCTTGTTGCGAAAGACCTACATCGGTGAGGTAGCTCTCGGCGTGGCGACGAGCACGCTCGATGCCTCAGGGGAGGTGACAGAGCGCGCCGACATGACCCGAGTCTCTCCCGAAGAGGTTCGCATGGCCGCGCTGTCGCTGACGGGACGGCTGTCCCAGGTGCCACCGATGGTGTCGGCGGTGAAGATCGGGGGCAGACGCCTTCACGAGCTGGCCCGCGAGGGAGTCGAGGTAGAACGGCCCCCGAGGCCCGTGGAGGTGTTCCGCTTCGACGTCTTCGATACGGGCACGCCCTTGCTCTATCAGATCCTCGTCGAATGCTCGTCGGGGACCTACGTTCGGGTGCTCGCCTCCGACCTGGGCTCGCGCCTTGGCGGAGTTGCCCACTTGCGCGCCCTGCGGCGGGTGGCGGTCGGGTCCTTTCGCGACACCGAGGCGCTCAGCCTCGACGATGTCTGTGCGTCGAAGGTGCTGCCCTGCCTCGAGCTTGTGCGAGACATGCCTTCGGCGGAGATCGTCGGCGATGATCTGCATGCCGTGATGCACGGCCGGGCGGTCGGGCGGGCGCCCCTCGACCTGGCGGGGGACGGGCCGTTCGCGCTCGTGGGGCCAAACGGTGAGCTCGTCGCAGTCGCCGAGACGCGCGGTGCCGACAAGCTGCGGCCGGCCGTCGTGCTCGCGGCCGCGCGCTAGCGTCGGCCCTGGTGCCAAGCAGCGGCCGCAGCGTCGTGACGATCGGCGCTTATGACGGGGTGCACATCGGGCACCGCCACGTGATCGAGCGCGTCCGCTCCCTTGCGGCGAAGGACAGCCTCAAAAGTGTCGTTGTCACATTCGATCGACACCCTGCCGCCGTGGTGAGGCCGGAGACGGCGCCCCTGCTCTTGACAGATCTCGGGCTCAAGCTCGAGCTCCTCGCAGCCACAGGTGTCGACGACATCGAGATCCTCCGCTTCGACGAGGAACGAGCCGCAGAGACAGCCGAGGAGTTCATACGCGGCGTGCTCGTATCCCAACTGGAGGTCGCAACGGTAGTCGTCGGGCGCAACTTCCACTTCGGCAAGGCGCGCGCGGGCAGCGTCGCGCTCCTCGAGGAGATGGGCGCTGACCTTGGCTACAGGGTGGTTCCCTTCGATCTGGTAGTGGATGAGCCGCCGGTGCGACCCGGGGTGGCGAGCGGGGTAGCGGGGGCTGAGGCCGTCTCTTCGACACGTATCCGCCGCCACATCGCCGCGGGAGAGCTCGATGCCGCCGAGAGGCTCCTCGGCAGACCGCACGAGGTCCGGGGCGTCACGACAGAGACAGGGGACCGAGACGCGGTAGCCATCGCCGTGCCGAGCGAGATACTGCTGCCGCCGCCCGGAATCTATGCCGGCCGGCTCGGCGATCTCGCCGACCGGGAGGACTGGCAGGTCTGCGAGGCCCGTCTCGAGGGCGGACCATCTGAGCGCCGAAGGGTCGTGGTGACGAGCGACCGGGAGATCGGCCCTCCGGGTGCGGCGATGCGGCTCGTCTTTGATCGCCCCGGCTGAGGCAGACCCGTTACTGTGTTGGTGCCGGCTCAGCCGTTGTATCTGATGCCGGGGCGCTCTCGGGCCACCTCGGTGAGAGTGCCCTTCACTGACACCGAGTATCGAGCGATTCCTCCAGAGAGCAGCGGCGTAGCCAATGACAGATCCGTCCGAGACAACCTACGAAGACGTCGGCCGGGAGGGCGACGAGGGCGAAGCAGGAACGGGCTTGCAGGCAGTCGCGCGCGAGGGCGGCTCCGGCTTTCCCGCGGGCTTCCTCTGGGGTACAGCCACGGCGGCCTACCAGATCGAGGGGTCGGTCGAAGCTGGTGGTCGTGGTGTCTCGATATGGGACACCTTCAGCCACTCTCCGGGACGTGTCCACAACGGCGACAACGGCGACGTCGCATGTGACCACTACGCGCGCCTCGAATCGGACCTCGACTTGCTGGCCCGCCTCGGTGCTTGCGCGTACCGTTTCTCGGTCGCCTGGACGAGGGTGCAGTCCACGGGCAGCGGTCCGGCGAACCGGGAGGGCCTGGACTTCTACCGCCGGTTGGTCGACGGGCTGCGCGACCGCGACATCATGCCCGTAGCGACGCTCTACCACTGGGACCTGCCACAAGCACTCGAGGATGCCGGGGGCTGGATCGAGCGCGATACCGCCGCGCGCTTCAGTGAGTACGTCTCGCTCGTGGCGCGAGCGCTCGGCTCGCGCGTGGAGATGTGGGTCACCCTCAACGAGCCGTGGTGCTCGGCGTGGCACGGCTATGCCTCCGGTGAGCATGCTCCGGGTCGCCACGACATCGGGTGCGCGGCTGCAGCCAGTCATCATCTGCTCCTTGCCCACGGGCTGGCTCTGTCGGCGCTGCGCGCAGAGCTGGACGACCCGAGAGTAGGTATCACGCTGAACCTGACGCCCGTTAGCGCCGCGAGCGACCACGACGCCGACAGGGCGGCTGCGCTCCGGGCCGACGGCAATGCCAACCGACTGTATCTCGACCCGATATCGGGAAAGGGCTACCCCCTCGACATGCTCGAGCACTACGAGGCGAAGCGGCCCGGCTTCTCCGTCGTGCGTGACGGCGACCTCGAGGTGATCGCGGCCCCGATCGACTTTCTCGGTATCAACTTCTACTCGCCGCGAACCGTCGTGTCGGAAGAGCGCGTCAGCGAGGCGAACGCGGCAGGGTACTGCGTCTCCACGACCCGGCGGAGTCTGGTTGACTTCGACCTCGGCGTGATCTCGGTGCGCTGCCCGGACGCCGAGACGACCGAGATGGGTTGGGAGATCGCGCCTGGCGCTCTAAGCGAGCTGTTGGTCCGGGTTCGTGACGACCACGGAACCTTCCCGATCTACATCACCGAGAACGGCGCGGCTTGCAACGACTACGTCGACCCGCGCGGGGAGATCCGCGATAGCGAGCGCATCAGGTACCTTCGCGCGCATCTCGAGGCAGTTCTGGACGCGATGGACGCCGGAGTCGACGTGCAGGGTTACTTCGTGTGGAGCTTTCTGGACAACTTCGAGTGGGCGTACGGCTATTCGAAGCGGTTCGGGCTCACCTGGGTGGACTTCTCCAGCGGTGCTCGCGTCCCCAAGGCGAGCTTTTCCTGGTATGCCGACACCATCAAGCAAAATGCTCTGGTGCCGCCGCCGGCCGGCGTCCCGGCCCTGTCCTGATCCAGCAGCTGGTCGCTTTAGAATCGGCCGCGTGTCCACTTACAACATCCGGGTGTTCGGTGACCCGGTGCTAAGGCAGCGTGCGCGCGAGGTGGAGAACCTCGACGGGCGCGTAGCTCGCCTCGCACAGGACATGATCGAGACCATGCACGCGGCACCAGGCGTCGGCCTGGCCGCCACCCAGGTCGGGATCGAGAGGAGGTTGTTCGTCTACGACGTCGGGGACGGACCCCAGACGATCGTCAACCCGGTCGTGAGCGAGGCGCGGGGCGAGTGGGACTTCGAGGAGGGGTGCCTCTCGGTTCCTGGCCTTCACTGGAACATCGTGAGGCCAAAGGAGGTCCATCTCATGGGCTTCGATCTCGACGGCGGGGAGATATCGATAGACGCCGACGAGTACCTCGCTCGTGTCTTCCAACACGAGATCGACCACCTCGACGGGGTCCTCCTCCTCGAGCACCTCGAGCCCGCGGAGCGGAAGGACGCGATGAAGATCCTTCGCTCCCGGGTGCTCGGCGACCTCGGGCCCTCGCCGGAAGAGCCCGCGGGCCCCGAGCGAGGGCGGAAGCGCCAGTCTCGCAGTACCACCCGCGAGCCGTCGCTCTAGAGGCCGCGACGTGGTCCGGGTGGCGTTCCTCGGTTCCCCCGAGGAGGCGGCCACGTGCCTCGCGGCGCTGTACGAAGCGGGCCACGACGTCGCCGTCGTGGTCACCGGGGCTGACAAGCGCCGCGGCCGGGGGTCGACGACCTCGCCGACACCGGTGAAGCAACTGGCGCTCGGGCTCGGGCTGCCTGTCACCGACCAGCTGAACGCGGTGCTGGAGGTCGCCGTCGAGATCGGCGTAGTCGTCGCTTTCGGCCACGTCATTCCCGCGGCCGTGCTCGAACGTCTCCCGTTCGTCAACCTCCACTTCTCACTGCTTCCTCGCTGGCGCGGCGCCGCTCCGGTAGAGCGCGCCATCCTTGCCGGCGACGAGCAGACCGGGGTCTGCCTCATGAAGCTGGACGAGGGTCTCGACACCGGTCCTGTCTTCGACCGTGCAGTCACGGCGATACTTCCCGGCGAGACTGCTGTCTCGCTACGCCACAGGCTTGCCGTCATCGGCGCGGACCTACTCTTGGCCAGCCTCGTAGGCGGTGTCGCCGGACTTGGAGCACCTCTCCCGCAGGTGGGCGAGCCCACCTACGCGGGGAAGCTCGGTCAGCTCGACCGCAGAATCGATTGGTCCCGATCCGCCGAGCAGGTGGAACGCCAGGTCCGAGTGGGAAGGGCCTGGACGACCTTTCGCGACCGGCGCGTGATCATCTGGGACGCCGTGGCGGAGGGCAGCCCGAGCGCGGCACTGCCACCTCCCGGCGCCCTTGCCGGCGAGCTCGTGGCGACAGGTGACGGATGGCTCCATCTCTCGGTCGTCCAGATCGAGGGCCGGCCACGCCAGAACGTGGCCGAATGGCTCCGCGGAGTGCGCCTGCAACCGGCGGAAGCCTTGGTCTGAGAGACAGGTGCTCGCGTTTCTGGCACGTTGCATGGGGCGGTACGGTGGTGGCGATGCCTGACGGAAGACCCGCCAACCTCCCACACCTACCGAAGGGCAGCACGAGGGTCGCGCCCTCCATCCTCGCTGCCGACTTCGGGATCCTTGCCGAGGAGATCGCCTCGGTGCAAGGCGCGACGGACTGGATTCACGTCGACGTGATGGACGGCCATTTCGTGCCCAACCTGACGATCGGACCGCCCGTGGTCTCCGCCATCCGGCGCCATACCGAGCTCTTCCTCGACTGCCACCTGATGGTGACGAACCCCGGAGGGCTGCTCGAGGCGTTCGCGAGCGCAGGTGCTGGAAGTGCCTCGGTCCATGTCGAGGTCGGTGGCACCGAGGAGCTGTGTGCCGAGATGCGCCGCGTCGGGCTCGCGGTCGGGCTCGCGGTCAACCCGGAGACGCCCATAGAAGCTGTCTGGCCGTTCCTCGAGATGCTCGACATCCTGCTCGTCATGTCCGTCCATCCGGGCTTCGGGGGCCAGGCCTTCATGCCTGAGACGGCGGCAAAGGTGGCGACGGCGCGTGCGGAGATCGACCGTCGTGATCTCGCGGTGACGCTGCAGGTCGACGGTGGCATCGATGCTTCGACGGTCCGCGTGATGGCGGCGGCCGGAGCGCGATGCTTCGTGGCGGGTTCGGCGGTGTTTCGCGCGAGGGACCATCTCGGAGCGATTCGCGCTATCGAGGATGCTGTACAGGCTTGCGTGCCTGCTTCGAGGGTTGGAACTCACGCCGTGACGGCGAGACGACAGTGACGGGCGCGGCCGCCAACGACCTGGCGGCGCCTGGTCTACGCGCCAAGGTGCTCACGGTCTCCGACGGCGTCGCCGCCGGCATACGTGAGGACGGCAGCGGCAAGTCCGTCGCCGACCTCCTCGAGTCGCGTGGTTTCGACGTCGTCGAGCGCCGGACGATCCCCGACGGCGATCGGGAGGTGGCCGCCGCGCTCGAGGTGATGGCATCCGGGTTCGCCGGGTTGATCGTGACGACCGGGGGAACCGGGTTCGGCCCGCGGGATCAGACGCCGGAGGGGACGCGTTCGGTGCTCGAGCGAGACGCTCCGGGACTGGCCGAGGCAATGAGGCTCGTGAACCCGCTCGGGCGCCTCTCCCGGGGCGTCGCCGGGACCAAGCAGCGATGTCTCATCTGCAACCTGCCGGGCTCTCCGAAGGGCGCCGCCGAGTGCCTGGGAGCCATCCTCGACGTGCTTCCGCACGCCCTCGAGCTGCTCGGTGGCGGGAGGCCGCACTGAGGGCGGTCGACGAAGCCTTCATGGCACGGGCCCTCGAGCTCGCCCGCGCCGTGAGGCGCGTGACGTCGCCGAACCCGTGGGTGGGTTCGGTCGTAGTCGCTTCCGACGGAACCCTCGTCGGCGAGGGGGCGACGTCGCCACCTGGTGGGGCCCACGCCGAAGCCGCGGCTCTCGAGATCGCGGGGCCACGGTCGGTGGGTGGAACCTGCTACACGACCCTCGAGCCATGTGTCTCCTACGGCCGCACGCCGCCGTGCGTCGGTGCCATCGTCGCGGCCGGTATCCGTCGTGTCGTCGTCGCGCTGATCGACCCGGACGACAAGGTGCAGGGCCGCGGCATCGCGGCCCTGCGGGATAGGGGGATCGAGGTCGAGACTGGCGTGCTTCTCGGGCCGGCCGAGGAGCTGCTGCGGCCCTATTTGGTACACCGCCGGACGTTACGTCCATACGTCGTGTTGAAGCTCGCGACGACGCTCGACGGCCGTATCGCCGCGCCGGACGGTACCAGCAAGTGGATCACGGGCGCCGGCGCTCGCGCGGACGTCCAGGAGCTGCGGGCCGAGAGCGACGCGGTGCTTGTCGGCGCCGGGACGGTGCGCGCAGACGACCCCGAGCTCAAGGTGAGGACGGATCCTCCGCCGGGGCGCCAGCCTTTGCGGGTCGTGCTCGGAAGGGCGCGCGCGACGGCGCGCGTGCAACCGTGTCTGGAGCTGAGCGGGGACGTCCGTGGTGTGCTCGACGAGCTGGGTCGCCTGGACGTCCTCCAGCTTCTCGTCGAGGGAGGTGGCGGCGTCGCGAAGGAGCTGCACGAGCTCGGGGTCGTCGACCGCTACGTCATCTACGTGACGGCCGGGCTTCTCGGTGGAGACGACGGCAGAGCCATGTTCGCCGGACCCGGGGCACAGTCCATGGCCGCGCTCTGGCGTGGGCGACTCGTGTCCCTGGAGCGGTTCGGCGACGACGTCCGACTAGATATCGAGCCCGCGAAGGACCGGTAGGCTAAGACTTCGAGAGTAGAGGAGCGCGGACATTGCCCCTGTCGGGAGTCGAAGATGCGATCGCCGCCATCGGGCGCGGGGAGATGGTCGTCGTCGTCGACGACGAAGATCGGGAGAACGAGGGCGATCTTGTCATGGCGGCCGAGTTCGCCACGCCCCAGGCGATCGCGTTCTTCCTGGCACACACCTCGGGACTGATCTGCGTTCCCCTCACCCCTGAGCGACTCGACCAGCTCGAGCTACCTCTCATGGTCCCGAACAACACCGAGTCGCAGCGGACGGCGTTCACGGTCGCGGTCGATTACAAGCCGGGGACGACGACAGGCATCTCCGCGAGCGATCGAGCCGCCACCATCCGTGCCCTGATCGATGCGGCTACTCGTCCGCACGAGCTTGCGCGCCCAGGCCACGTGTTCCCGCTTCGCTACCGCGCCGGAGGCGTGTTGAAGCGCGCCGGGCACACCGAAGCCACGGTCGACCTGGCCCGGATGGCGGGTTGCTACCCGGCGGGTGTTCTTTGCGAGATTGTGACGGCGGACAAGCAGGCTATGGCCCGTCGCCCCGAGCTCGAGGCATTCGCCGTGACCCACGGCCTTGCCATGATCACGATCGCAGATCTCGTCAGATACCGGCGCCAGCGCGAGAAGCTCGTCGAACGCATCGCCTCGGCGCGGATCCCGACTGCCCAGGGTGAGTTCACCGGGCACGCCTACCTGTCTCTCATCGACGGTGAGCACCACTTTGCCCTCGTGGCCGGAGACATCTCCGGGCGCGAGAACGTCCTTGTCCGCGTGCACAGCGAGTGCCTCACAGGCGATGTCTTTGGCTCTCGGAGATGCGACTGCGGTCCTCAGCTCGAGTTCGCCCTCGACAAGATCGCCGCCGAGGGCGCCGGCGCGCTCGTGTACCTCCGCGGCCACGAGGGTCGCGGCATCGGGCTCGCACACAAGCTGCACGCCTACAACCTGCAGGAGCAGGGTCGAGACACGGTGGATGCCAACCTCGACCTCGGCCTTCCCGTCGACAGCCGGGAGTACGGAATCGGGGCCCAGATCCTCGTCGATCTCGGGGTCACGACGATGCGGCTCATGACCAACAACCCGGCGAAGTACGGTGGTCTCGAGGGGTTCGGGTTGGACATCGTCGAGCGCGTTCCGATCGAGCCGGCTCCGAACCCGGAGAACCTGCGCTACTTGCAGACCAAAAGAGAGCGCCTCGGTCACCTGCTGGGGGGACTCGGGGATGCCTCGATAGCGCAGTCGCGGCGCGCGGTGGACCAAGACGGGCCGCCCGATGCGGCCGGTGCCGATGCCTGAGATCACCCACAGGCTGTCTCCGCTGCCTGTCGCGACGGACGACGGTGCCATCTTCGGCTCCCACGACGGCACGACCTGGCGGATCGCGGTCGTCTGCGCTCGCTTCAACGACGAGGTGACCTCGCGCCTCGTCGAGGGGGCATTGCGCAAGCTTGACGAGTGCAAGGTGCCCGAGACGAGTCGCGTGCTGGTATACGTACCAGGGAGCTTCGAGCTGCCGCTCGCGGCTCAGGCGGTGGCCAAGTCGGGGAGCTTCGATGCCATCGTGTGTCTTGGAGCCGTGATCCGGGGTGAAACGGCCCATTTCGACTTCGTCGCGCAGCAGTGTGCCGCGGGCCTGCAGCGGGTCCAGCTCGAGGCAGGCATTCCTGTCTCCTTCGGGGTGCTGACCACGGATAACCTGGCCCAAGCCTTGGAGCGGTCAGGCGGTGCCCTCGGCAACAAGGGAGCCGAGGCGGTCGAGACCGTTATCGAGATGGGTGGTGTCCTCCGCGCGATATCCGAGAGGGGCGCGACGCTTCGCTCTCGTGCCCGGACACCTCTGTCCTACTAGCCGAGCTGACGTCGCGGACAAGGTATCTTCCATGCTCCGACTTGTCCTTCCCAAGGGCTCGCTCGAACAGGCGACGCTCAAGCTGTTCGCCGACGCCGACCTCACGGTCAGACGCTCGTCGGACGTCGACTACTCCGCCACCATCGACGATCCGCGCGTAGCCGAGGTGAGGATCCTACGCCCACAGGAGATTCCGTCCTATGTGGCAGAGGGGCTCTTCGACGTCGGCATCACCGGTCGTGACTGGGTGGAAGAGACCGGCTCAGACGTGGTGTCCCTCGGGCAGCTGCAGTACTCGAAGGCCACCTCGTCCCCGATCCGTGTCGTGCTCGCGGTCGCGACCGAGTCGCCGGTCGCGGCTGCTCGCGACCTGCCCGAGGGGTGCCGTGTCGCGACCGAGTACCCGCGCCTCACCGAGCGGTTTCTCTCCGAGCGCGGTGTCAGGGCCGAGGTGCAGTTCTCCTATGGGGCGACAGAGGCCAAGGTGCCCGACATCGCGGACGCCGTTGTCGAGATCACCGAGACGGGACGCGCGATAAGAGCCGCGGGGCTCCGCGTGATCGACACGCTCCTTGTCTCTCACACCGAGCTCATCGCCAACCGGGAGTCCTTTGCCGATCCGGAGAAGGCGCGGGCCATGGCGCAGCTGCTCGTGCTGTTGGAGGGGACTCTCGAAGCCCGCGGAAGAGTGCTTGTCAAGCTGAACGTCTCAGCCGCCGACCTCGACGCGGTGATCGACGTCCTTCCCTCGATGAAGTCTCCTACCGTCTCCAAGCTCTTCGGTGACGATGCCTATGCCGTGGAGACGGTCGTGCCGAAGTCGGACATAAACGTCCTCATTCCCGCGCTCAAAGAGCGTGGTGCGACCGACATCATCGAGCTCGCACTGTCGAAGATCGTCCACTAGGTGACATGACCGGCGACGTGGCAGACAGTGCGACAGACGGTGCGACGGGCACCGGGTCGGGCACCGGCCCGGGCACCGCGGCGCCCCGAGCAGCGGCCAGGTTCGGGGTGCCCCGCAAGGGCACCGTCGTCGCCTATGACTCGGCTCGGGGCTTGGGATCGATCGGAGCCGAGCCGGTGCGCGGGGCGGCGGAGCTGTACAGCTTCCACTGCACCGCGATAGCCGACGGCTCCCGAGACATCGCGGTCGGAACCGCCGTGGTCTTCGTCCTGTCTCCTGGTCTCGGCGGGATCGTAGAGGCGGGTTCGATCATCGGCCTTCCTGGGGGCGATCCTGGCTAGGCTCCGGGTCCGCGGTCGGCCGCCAACGTCCCATGGCCTGAGCCCGAGGCGGCCGCCGTCGCGGTCGAAGCGGCGTCGGCGATGCGGACGAAAGCCAGCCTGATCTGGGCGAGTCCATCGGCAAGGGCGGCTCCATGGGGGCCGAGGCGGCTCCCCAGGCCCTCGACAAGCTCGCCCATGGCGTCGATGGCGAGCCGTGCGGCTGCAAGGTCGACCGGCCGATTCGAGAGGTGGAGGGCCGCCAACTCGAACAGGCCGTAGCAGTGGTTGGCGATGACGTCCTCGACCGGAGCCTTTGCGAGCTCGCGAGCGAGCTCTCGTAGCTCCTCCTCGGATGGCTGCTCGTCGGCGCCCTCGGTTCCGGAGCCGGAGGAGGTCGCGGCGGAGCGCGAGGATCTAGGCGCCGGCTCCCCGGGGGGAGGACTGCCAGGTACGCCCGAGCCCGAGGGGTCAGGGCGCGGAACCTTGTGCTCACCGTCTGGTGTCCATAGGCTGCTCACGGCTGCTAGCGTAGAAGAAACAGATAGATGGGGAAGCGGGGTTGCGCTCCATGCGCTCTCCCACCCGGCCATCGGACCCGGACAGCAGAGCTGGAAAGGTCCAACATGTGCGCCGGGTCCTGATTTGATGGCCGGCGCTTGACTCGCCTCGCCTCCCCGTTCACCGTGGCGCAGGTGCGTCACGGCCAGAACGAGAGAGGACAGACCGCCGATCACCAACGCACCAACCACCAACGAGCCCCGGATCAACGACCGTATCCGAGCTCGCGAGGTTCGACTGGTCGACCCCGAAGGCCGCCAGCTTGGCATCAAACCACTTCCCGAAGCACTTCAGATCGCGCAGCGCCAGGATCTGGACCTCGTGGAGGTGGCGCCTCTCGCCAGCCCGCCCGTCTGCCGGATCATGGACTACGGGAAGTTCAAGTTCGACGAGGCCCAGCGGGCAAAGGAGTCGCGGCGCAAGTCGACCAACATCGGGATCAAGGAGATGAAGTACCGTCCGAAGATCGGCAACGGTGACTTCGACACCAAGACCCGGCAGGTCGTGAAGTTCCTCCACGATGGCCACAAGGTGAAGATCACGGTGATGTTCCGTGGTCGAGAGGTGTTCCACTCCGAGCTCGGAAGGAAGATCCTCGATCGAATCGCAGAGCTTGTCGATGGGACTGCGCGGATCGAGTCGGAGGCCCGTCTTGACGGAAAGAACATGGTGATGGTGCTCGCACCGGACAAGCGTGCGAGGCAGGCGGACGCAGCCCGCGCGCACAACGAGACCAAGAGCGAGATCAATCTCGCCGGTGCGGCAGTGCCAGAGGGCGGCGCGCCGGCTGATGCCGGCGGTGAGACTGCAGTGCCGAGCGAGATCCCAGCCACAGAGGAGTAGGACGAGATGCCGAAGAGGAAGACAGATCGGGGGGCCGCCGCCCGGTTCAAGGTCACCGGAACGGGCCGGCTCCGACGCCGGCAGCAGAATCGCAAGCACCTGCTCGAGCACAAGAACTCGGTGCGCACGCGCCGCCTCGGGCGCGACGTGGAGGTTTCGAGCGCCGATGCGAAGACGGTGCGGCGCCTACTAGGGCTCTGAGACCTGGGCCAGGTCGTCGAGCAGGAGCTAGGCGCGAGGGCTGCCGTGTGGCAACAGGCACCACGGTGCCAGAGGCGGGCTCGATCGAGCCGCAAGACATGGCCCATTGGATGGACAGTGATCGCTGATGAGAGCATATGAAAGGAGCCCCAGATGGCTAGGGTGAAGCGCGCCGTTCACGGGAGGAAGCACCGCCGGACCGTTCTAGAGCGCGCCCAGGGGTTCTACGGGAACAAGTCCAGGTCGTACCGGTCTGCCAACGAGCAGGTCATGCACTCTCTGCAGTACGCCTACCGGGACAGGCGCGCTCGCAAGGGAGATTTTCGCAAGCTGTGGATCCAGCGGATCAACGCCGCCGCCCGCCTGAACGGCACCACATACAGCCGGTTCATCGCGGGGCTGCACGACAGCGGTATCGAGGTCGATCGGCGTATTCTTGCCGATCTCGCCGTGCGCGACCCGCAAGCTTTTGCGACCCTTGTGCGCCTTGTGTCCAACTCGGCAGACAAAGCTCCGGCCGGGCAAGCAGCTGCGCTCGTCGCCGCGGCGAGCGAGGCGGCGCAAGAGGCCGCTTCCTGAGCCCTTCCGACCTTGGAGTCCGGCACCAGCGGGTCCAGCGGCTGAGGCGTCTCCTCAGCCGTGCCTCTGTCCGCCAGAGCGAGGGCGCCTTCGTCATCGAAGGGGCCAAGCTGATCGAGGCCGCGCTAGCGTCCGGGCACACGATCGAGAGCGTCTTCGTCGCGGCCGGAGGACGTGTTGGTGGTGCGACCGCGGTGCTCGTGTCCGAGATCGCAGCCACCGGGGCTCGCATCTTCGATCTCGCACCCGGGGTCATGGAGCGTGTCGCCGCGACGGTCACGCCCCAGCCCCTCTGCGCGGTCGTGCCCGCCGTCGACATTCCTCTCTCTTTGTTGGTGGAGGGACAGGTCGTGGCGCAAAGCGGCGACTCGCGCTGCCTGCTCGTCTGCGTCGATGTCCGGGATCCCGGAAACCTCGGCGCCATCTTCCGGATAGCGGGCGCGTCGGGCGCTGGCGGTGTCGTCGTCTGTGCCGGCTCGGTCGACATCTACAACCCGAAGGCGGTACGCGCCAGCGCGGGTGCCCTCTTCAATGTGCCCCTGGTCAAAGGTGACGAGCCCTTGACGGTCCTCGCCGGGCTGCGCCAGGCCGGTTACCGGCTGACCGGTACGAGGGCCACCGGCGGCACCGACTATAGGGATGCCGATCTCGGAGGTCGCCTGGCGCTCGTGCTCGGCAACGAAGGCTCCGGTCTTCCGGAGGCTCTCGACTCGCTTCTCGACGGCACGGTCACGATCGCGATGGCAGAGGCAAGCGAGTCCCTGAACGTCGCAATGGCTGCCGCAGTCCTCTGCTTCGAAGCCAGGCGCCGTAGCGCGCGGCAGTTGAACCACGAGCCGTCGGGACGGTGCGGCACAGCCGGGGAAGATCCGAGCGTCGAATAGCATGAGCCGATGTCCGAGACCGAGCTGACCGGCACCCCGCCGGCCGCGGACGGGGTAGACGACCTCGCCGAGATCGAGACAGACGCGCTGGCCCTCATCGAGGCGGCGTCCTCGCTCGAGGATCTGGACGAGGCTGCCCGAGCGGCAACCGGGCGGCGGTCGCGCTACTCCGCCGTGTACCAGAAGCTGGGTAGCCTGGGCGCGTCCGAGCGCAAGGAGCTCGGACGGGAGCTGCACGAGCTGCGCGCCCGCCTCGACACCGCCGCCGGTGCGCGGCGGGCCGAGCTTGCCTTGACGGCCCGCGCCGAGCGCATGACAGCCGACCGCATGGATCTCACCGAAGCGCCTGCCGGGGGGCTCGCGGGACATCTCCACCTGGTCACCCAGGTGCGTGAGGAGCTGGAGGACGTCTTTGTCGGGATGGGCTATGAGATAGCGGAGGGCCCCGAGATCGAGACCGCCTGGTACAACTTCGAGGCCCTCAACGTCCCCGTCGATCACCCCGCCCGCAGCGCGGTCGACACCTTCTTCGTGGACTGCGGCGAGACCGATCAGGTGCTCCTGCGCACCCAGACCTCGCCGGTGCAAATTCATCTGCTCGAGCGCGGTCGGCTCCCGATCTACGCGGTCGTGCCCGGGCGCGTCTACCGCCGGGACACGCCCGATGCGACCCACCTCCCGGTCTTCCACCAGATCGAGGGTCTCGTGGTCGACCACGGAGTCAGCTTCGGAGATATGGCCGGCACCATCGACACTTTCATCCACGCCATCTTTGGTGCCGACGTGCGGACCCGACTGCGGCCGGCCTACTTCCCGTTCACCGAGCCGTCAGCCGAGTTCGAGATCTCCTGCACGATCTGCGGGGGCAGCGGATGTCGCACCTGTGCACAGACGGGTTGGATCGAGCTCGGCGGCTGCGGCATGGTGCACCCTGCAGTGTTCGAGGCAACGGGCGTCGACACCGCCGAGTGGACGGGCTTCGCTTTCGGCTTCGGCATCGACCGGCTTGCCATCATGAGACACGGGATTGCCGACTTGCGGTCCTTTGTCGAGAACGACGTGCGTTTCCTGCGGCAATTCTGAGCACTGCTCGGCAGCTGTCTCTCCCTGCGTGAAAGGTTTGACCTGATGAGAACGCCGCTCTCGTGGTTGCAGGCGCTGACGCCCCTGCCCGTCGCCCCCACCGACCGAGGGGCCGTCGCCGAGCTCGCGTCCGATCTCGACTCGCTCGGTCTCGTCGTCGAGCGCGTCGAGAAGGTGGGGGAGGGTCTCGGCGATGTCGTGCTCGCGAGAGTGGTCGAGATATCCGCGATCGCGGGAGCGGACCGCATCCGCAAGGTGGTGCTGGACCGCGGCGACCCGAGCCCGGTCGAGGTGGTGTGCGGGGCCTGGAACTTCGAGGTGGGCGATGTCGTCCCCCTCGCACCGGTCGGCGCGGTACTGCCAGGCGGGTTTCGCATGGAGCGGCGCAAGATGCGAGGTGTCGTCTCCAACGGCATGATCTGCTCGGCGAGAGAGCTCGGCCTCGGTGCTGACCACGAGGGCATCTTGGTGCTGTCCCCGGCACGCGGCCGCGCGCCAGAGCTCGGGATCACGCTCGCGGAGCACCTAGGCATCGCCGCCGATGTCGTCTTCGACCTCGCCATCGAGCCGAACAGGCCGGACTGTCTCTGCATGGCGGGGATCGCCCGTGACCTGGCGGCGCGCTTCAAGCTCCCCTTTCACCTGCCGGAGCCCCTGATCACAGAGTCGGATCCGCCGGCTGCGAGCCTCGCCTCGGTCGCCGTCGAGGCTCGCGAGCTCTGTTTTCGCCTCACTGGGCGAGTGCTGACGAACGTCGCTTTGGTGCCGTCACCGGTGCTCGTGCAAAGGCGCCTGACGATGGCCGGGATGCGACCGATCAACTCGGTCGTCGACGCGTCCAACTACGTGATGCTGGAGCTCGGCCAGCCGACGCACCCCTACGACCTCGACCGCCTCGCGGGCCGCGGTCTGCTTGCGCGCGCGGCGCGGCCGGGAGAGGCGGTCGTCACCCTCGATGGGGAGACACGGATCCTCGGCACGCGAGAAGCTCGTCCAGGAGATGACTTCGCGGCGCTCGACTGCCTTATTTGCGATGCCGAGGGTGCGCCGATCGGTATTGCCGGTGTCATGGGCGGCCGATCGAGCGAGGTGGCGGACGCCACGTCGAGCGTGCTCTTGGAAACGGCGCTCTTCAACCCGGTCGCGGTCCTTCGGAGCGCGCGCCTCGTGGGCTTGCGCACTGAAGCCTCGATCCGATTCGAGCGCGGCGTCGACTCCGAGGGCGTAGAGCGTGCTGCGGCACGAGTCTGTGAGCTCATCGTCGACGCGGCGCGGGCGGCAGGCGCTCAGCTGCCGTCCATCGCCCGGGGCTTCCTCGACGACCAACCGGTCATGGCGACCCCGGTCCGCATCCCGCTCGCGCCCGCTCGCATCAACGCCCTTTTGGGCACGACCCTCGGAGTCGAGGAGATGTCCGGCCTCCTCGAGCCGATCGGCTACCGAGCCGAGATCGGCCCTGATTCTCTCGATGTGCTGGCGCCTTCGTTTCGGCCAGACGTCAGACGGGAGGCGGACGTGGCCGAGGACATCGCCCGCTGTTTCGGTTACAGCAACATCCCCCGGACCGATCGACGCTCTCCCTATGTCGGTCGCTTGGACGAGGTCCAGCACCTGCGCCGGCGCATCCGGAGGATCCTCTCCGGCCTTGGTGCCCACGAGGCGTGGACCAGCTCGATCACCGATCCGCTCGACCATGCGCGCGCTCGTTGGGGCGGCGACTTGCTGCGCCTGCGGAACCCGATGGTGGCAGAGGAGTCGGCGTTGCGCCCCGTCCTGCTGGCCGGATTGCTCATGGCTGTGCGGCACAACGCGGGCCACCGCCACCCCTATGTGAGGCTCTTCGAGATAGGAGACGTGTTCCGCGCGCCCGATGACACCGGTGGGCTGCCCGTCGAGCGGGAGCTGATCGCCCTCGTCCTGGCTGGCGAGACCGACGACGCGGTTGCTGCTGTGCAGGCGTGGCGGACGATCGAGGAAGCGCTCGGCCTCTGCGACGTCGAGCTCCGGCAGCCGGACACGGGCACCTCGGTAGCACCGGAGCTGGCCGGGCTCCACCCGACCCGGTCCTGTCGATTGGTGCTGAGCGGTGACGGTGCCGTTCTGGGCTCGCTCGGAGAGGTCGATCCCGATGTCATCTCCAGCTTTGCCCTGCCACATCCGCGGATCGGTTGGCTCGAGCTCGACATGGGCCGCCTTGCGGGAGCGCCGCGTCGATCCACCCAAGCCAGGGCTGTCAGCAGGTACCCCTCGAGCGACGTCGATCTTGCCTTCGTAGTTGAGCAGTCAACTCCCGCCGCCCGGGTACGTGACGTCCTGCAGGCTGCCGGCACCGAGCTTTGCGAGTCTGTCGAGCTCTTCGATGTCTACCGTGGCCCAGGGCTCGGCGAGGGGGAGCGCTCCCTCGCGTTCCGCATGCGCTTTTGCGCCGTGGACCACACCCTCACAGATGCCGAAGTGGCCGAGCTGCGGCAACGGTCGCTGGAGGCAGTCGAGTCCGCGCTCCCGGCCAGGCTCAGGGGCTGAGCGCGCCGCGCGGCGCTCCCTTTCCGGCTGGCTCCGCCCGTGCTGGGCTCCCGCCGTCAGGAGGGGTCATGTCGTCCGGGCTTTCGCCACGGTAGACGAGCCGCGCGAGATGCG
>CAZAMA010000040.1:0-279 GCA_964485645.1 uncultured Acidimicrobiaceae bacterium
ATCCACCCCGGCGGTCCGATCCACGCCCGTGGTCCGATCCACGCCCGTGGTCCGACCCACAGGCGTGGTCCGGACCACGCCCGTGGTGCTTCCTCTGCTTGAGAGCCCGCCCTCGCCGAAGGCCGATCGCGCACTGGTGATCTGCCAACGAGCTCGGTAGGCCTCGACGGCCCCGGCTGCAACTCGCCAGGCCTCCCGGGCTTGCGAGCTGCTCCCGGGACCGCCCAAGGTCCGGACCAGATAGCTCGGTCGCGCCGCCTCCGCAGCCCTGCCGAGACC
>CAZAMA010000040.1:289-20710 GCA_964485645.1 uncultured Acidimicrobiaceae bacterium
GGAACCCGCTACGCCTGGCGCCACGACGACGTGGGAACGCTCGACGTTCGGGAGCGCCGTCACCCCCTGTCGCAGAACCGCTCCCCCGCCGACGACGACAAGATGGACAGTTCCGTCAGCTCGTCCACCAAGCGCTGCCTTCAGATCGCGGGCGTGTGTCACGTCAGTGGGCCGTACGCCTGGCACTGCCCGAATCGCGGCTACCACCGCCTCGTCGCCGGCCACGACGAGCGCCCTTGTCCCGGCGCCTCCAGAACTCTCGGCGCCTCCAGGACTCCCGGCGCCTCCAGGACTCCCGGGACCCGCGCGACTCCCGGGACCCGCGGGAGTCCCACGCCTCCCGGGGGGACTTGACCGGCCACCGGTGACCCGTCGTGCAGCCTCGGCCGCGCCATCGCCAAGCGAGGCGACAAGGGTGACTTCGACGGAGGCGAAGCGGTGTTGGGCGAGCGGTGGATGCGCCGCCGGTGCCGGACCCTCCGCGCGACGCTGCCCCGTTGACCCGGCAAGCGCGCCGAGCCACCGGCCCGCTTCGACGGAGCTCTTCTCCAGGCCGGTCACCTCACCGAGGGCTCGGCGCTGAGCAAAGACACGGCTCGGGGCAACGAGCACCGCGTCGGCTCCGGCCCGAGAGCATGCCTGCAGAATCCCCCTCAGGGCCTCGGCGCCAAAACACTGGACTTCCGCGACGACGACCACCGAGCCCGGAGCTACGACCGAGGCTGCCACCGTTGGCTCGTCTCGGTCGAGTCGTCTTGGACCGCCCGGAACACTGCGGGACACGCCTGGCACGACGAGAGTGTCGATACCGGCGCACGACTCGATCCCCGCGGCCGCCCAACGCCCAGGGGCGACCCCAACAACGGCCCGACCCTCCGCCCGCCAGGCGGCAACTGCTCGCGAGAGCGAGTCGAGAGATTCAAAACGTCCTCCAGGCTCGTAAGCAAGCGCCGTCACGGAACCCGGACGTGCGGCCATCATCGAGTCAACAAGGGCACCGACGCGCTCTTCGACGACCTCCATCTCGCGTGTCGTATAGATCTGCTCAGAGCGCCCAGCCGGAATCGATCCCGTCGGGCCACCCCGCAAGCGGACCCGGTGCTCACCGCGTTCCACCACGCTCGCGTCCGCCAGGAGGGCGCTCGCGTCCTCAAGCACGCCGGCCACGCTCAGGCCGCTTCGCGCCGTGGCGCAGCGCGCCCGGATCGCGTCGCGTTCGGAGAACGTCCCGTCAAGGCTCCGGAGCGGCAGCTGCCTGAGCGCGTCTACACGCCAGCCGTCCTCGGACGCCGGTGTGGCCATGACGTCGCGCGCACCGGGAGGCAACCGGTTGCAGACGTCGCGCAGACGAGAGTCCGAGACGCCGGCTCGCCACAGCCGCGCCCGCGCCGCCTCGATCGTCTCCTCGTAGGAGCGCGTGACGTCCTTTGGCGGTCGTGTGATCTCGGCCATTGTGCGCCTCGCCGCGGCGCCCTGCCATCCCTCGGCTGCCAGACCGGCTTCGATCTGGGCAGAGCGCTGCGAGAAGGCGCGAACGACCGGAAAGTCGAGACCTTTGAGATCTGTCCAGCACCGTCCGTTGAGTGGCTGCCACTCGACTCCGAGACGGTGCGTCAGCTCGTATCGAAGATGCGTCTCGTAGAGAGCCCCGGCTGTGCGGCACTGCACGAACAGCCCCGTCGCGTCGAGCGGATGTCCGCCAGGCGCAAGGCGGTCTGGCACCAGATTGGCGACGATCACGTGGGTGTGAAGATGGGGGTCACCACTGCGACTCAGCCTGTGGAGGAATCCGACGCCTACGAGGTCCGGCTCCCTCACAAGGCGGGGACCGTCCACGCCCCGCAAGCGAACGCAGCCTGCCTCCTGCTCGAGGTAGCCAAGGCTCGCCCTCACTGCCGCCTCGTGGCCGAGTCGCACCTGCTCGCGCACGGTCACCTCGGGCGAGAAGGCGTGCAGGAGGCTCACCGACTTCGGTACGGAGAACGTGCAGTCGTAAGCAGCGTTGCGACGACGCCCGGGCTCGTCGAGCAGCAGCTCGCCAGTTGCAGGGTCCACACCCCGGAGAACCAGGCGGACCGCCCGCGCTTCGGCAGGACCGGTGAGGCCGATGTGCTCCGCCCCGTGACCCATCCACACCCCAGCCGGCTCGATCAGCCCCTCACGGTGGTCCCGTCCTGCGGCGGTGGTTGCGAGGTAGTACTCCTCTCTCCCGAGCCCCACCCTGCAGATGCTGAGCACTTTCGTAGCTTACCACCATATTTGCGGATTTCGAGCTATTTCACGCGTTTTCGTCCCCGCCACGTGCTGATCCCAAGAAACCCCACGACCACCGCGAGCACGACCACTATCCCCACCACCCGTTCGCGATGCAGTCCCTCGGCGAGAGCGATCACGACGAGCGTGGCAACGAACAGCTCCGGGGTGTCGCCGATCAGGAACTCCCACCAGAACCGGCCGAACGCCGACAGCGAGCGGGACACGACATTGCCTCCTGAGTCGTCGCGCGAGCCCTCTTCGGTGCTCATCTCACCTGCTCGGTGGCAGGCTCGGCAGCACGTGGAAGGGCTCGCCGCATCAGGCGGATCGAGCTGGCCGCCATCACGACGAACAGCGCCACGAGTGCCAGCAGGAACAGGTCGCTTCCTGGCCACCGAAGGCCAGAGCCCTCGCCGACCCAGAAGACGCCGAAGCTCGTGAGCATGATGCCGACGCCCATCTTCATGGCGTTCTCCGGGACCTCGGAGAGCTGGCGCCCGACGATGGCACCCACGACCCCGACGACCACCACGGCAGCGGCGGCCGCGCCGGCCGCGAGTCCGAGGCGTCGCGAGCTCGATCCGAGGGTCAGCACGATCATGACGACTTCGAGGCCCTCGAGCAGCACGCCCTTGAAGGCCACCGTGAAGCCGACCGCGTCGCGGCTGCTTGCCGGCTTCGAGCCTGAGAGCGACGACACCGTCTTCTCGTATATCGCGTCCTCGTCGTGGAGGGCCTTGTGGCCGCTCGCCCGCAAGATCGCCTTCCGGAGCCAGTTGAGACCAAGGACGAGCAGCAGACCGCCGATGACCACCCGGAGGGCGTTCAAGGGTACGAGGTGGACGAGAGGCACACCCACGGCGGCCACCAGCACCGCAAGGACGACTGCCGCAACCGCGGCGCCCTCGAACGCCGAGCGCCAGCCCCTGGACACACCCGCGGCCAGAACGATCGTGAGCGCCTCCACCATCTCGACGGCACTGGCGCCAAAGACTGCCAACACGAGAATGACCGCTGAAGTGTTCACTGGACCTGCCCGATCTCGCTCGGTAGACCGGAGCCTCCCGCGGGGAGCGGAGCGAGGTAGCGGCTCAAGGCCCTTCGAGCGGCGTTCACGCCAGCGTCTCGCAGCTCTCGAGGCGAGAGGACCTCGGTCCCCGGGCCGAGCCGAAGAAGGAGTCGGCCGAACCACCCCTCGGCGTCCCCCACGAGAATCGTGGCAGTGAGCCTGCCGCTCCCATCGCTCATCTCCTCTACGGGTCCGCTCGCAACCTGCTCGATTGCCAGCTCCGCACCCGCGGGAAAGGCCACGCGTGCCGCGACGGAATCCGGTCCTCCGAGAAACGCCCCGGGGCGGTTCAGCTCACTCGACAGGTCGACGCGTTCCTCGAAACCGTGACCGAGGGCACGCACGGATCGAACCCTATCGACCTGGAACCGCCGTAGGCCAGCTGCGACATGGCACCACGCGTCGAGGTACCACCGCCCCTCCCGGAGAACGACTTGATACGGGTCGACCTCGCGTCTTCGCGGCGCGGTGGCCGAGCCGGAGAAGTACTCGATCTCGATGCTCTCTCTCGCGCGTGCTGCCTGTTCCAGCTCCCTCAGGTGCTCGCTCTGGTCGATCTCCACCGCAAGGGGCGCAGAGCCGATCGCAGCCTCGAGCTTGGCAAGCGCCGACCGCAGCACCCCTTCGTCGTCGGCTCCGGGCACCGACAGAAGCGCCTTCGCGGCTGCGGCCAGTACGAAGCCCTCGTCGGCTGTGAGCCGTTGCGGCCTCCCAAGCTCCCGCAACCGCTCGGCCACGACCCGGTCACCGTCGATGAACAGCTCGATCAGCTCGTCGGGCGAGTACGGTGGCACCCCGCAGCACGCCGCCAGCTCCAGCTCACCGATGAGCTCGGACTGCTCGATCGAGAAACGCGTGGCCACCTCGGCAAGCCCGGCTTCCCCGACGCGGGCCAGGTGGACGAGGATAGCGAGCAGCCTGCGCAGACGCTCGCCTGCCATGACAGCATTGGCAGCGCGTGCCGACGGAGCTGCCGCGCGGGCTTGTGCACCCGCTCGCGACACCGTCCGCGACCCTGTCGGACTCGAGGGCGGAGTGGCGGTGCCTCCCTCCAAGTGTCGAAGCTCGGGACGCTCTACAGATTCGGCCGTGGTGCGGCCTGCACCTGCGGCCGGGGCGATCTGATCGCCGGAGAGCAGAGACAGACGATCGACCACGGCGCCTCGCAACTCCTCCGGGCCCTCGACGACGGCGGTGTCGCCGAGACCGACGACCCAAGAGACAAATGCTTCGCGGTCGCCGACGGCGATCCGAACCTTCAACCCGCCGTCGCTCTGCCATCCGGCGATCGCCGAGCGGGGCATCTGGGTCGCGACGACGCGGGCTTGCCGGGCATCGACGAGCACCTCGGCCACGGGAAGCTCGGCTCCCGACCCGCCGGCACTCCAGGGCAACAGGCGGATCTCGTCACGCAGATCCGACGGCGCGGGCATCTCGAAGGTGCCGGCCTCTCCGACGGCCGGCAAGCTCGGGATCCTGTCGACGCGAAAGGTCCGTGTGGCCGGTCCACCCAAAGCTGCCCGGTCGCGACCGACCAGGTACCAGACGCCTGACCGCAGCGCGAGCCCGGAGGGCTCGACCTCCCGGGGACGCCCGTTGTACTCGAAGCGGAGAACTGCCCGATGCCGCAGCGCCTCATGGATCGGGCCTAGCGCCGGCAACGACGGCAACACGGCGACAGGCGCCATCGCTGGGCCACTGCCCTTTGCCGCGAGCTCGCTACGCGCGAAAGCTGCCTCGGTGACAGGGCCTCCGAGCTTCGCGATCGCGTCCATGCCCGCGGCCCCGCCCAGCTTCACCGCGGCGATGGCGAACCCCAGCGCCTGCGTCTCACTCGCGTCGAGACCCAGCTCAGGCAGGTAGTAGTCATCGGGGGGAATGCGGTAGCCGACCTGAGCCCCGGAGGATACCGCCTCGACCTTCAAGGGAATCCCGAGCTGGCGCAGAGCCCGCTTGTCGCGCTCGAATGCTTGGCGCGCGGCCTCTGGAGCACTCGGGTATCCGGCCACCGATCCGGAGATCTCCCGCAAAGTGAGGGGCACGGGCGTCTCGAGCAGGACGAGAACGAGGTTCGTCATCCGCTCCAATCGGTCGATACGCTGCCGATCCGCCACCTCCGCCATCGTAGGGCCATCGGCAATCCTCTCGACTCATTCGGACGTATGTCATAACGTGGAGCGCCAGTGACCAGTTCGGACAGCCGGTCGGACGAGGCGCTGCTCGGCGCGATGGCTCTCGGCGACGAGGCCGCAGGAGTCGCCTTCGTCCGGCGATACCAACGCAGAGCTTTCGGGCTCGCCCTGTCGATTCTCGGAGACCCCGGACAAGCCGAGGACGTAGCTCAGGAAGCTCTTGTGCGCGCGTGGCGCCACGCGCCCGTCTACGACTCTCGCCGTGGCTCGGTCACAACCTGGCTGCTCACTATCACGCGCAACCTCTCGATCGACGCCCTCCGGATGCGCCTCGCGGTGCCGATCGATCCCGACGACATCGTCAACCTCGGGGTCATCTGCGACGAAGCGACTCCAGAGGATCAGGCAGAACGAAGTGACGTTTCTGCCCACGCCAGGAGGGCACTGGCCGGCGTACCGGCTGAACAGCGGCGCGCTCTCGTGCTGTCAGCCTTCTACGGGCTCACGGCGCAAGAGATCGCCACCCAGGAGCGCATCCCGCTCGGGACGGCCAAGACGCGCATCCGCGCGGGTCTTGCCAAGGTGAGATCTTCCCTGGCAGCCGAGGGACAGTACGACGGCGCTCTGGTCGTGTCCCGCTCGTCTCGAGCCGCGCGCCGCTCCGGTAGGACCCTCGACGAAAGCACCTCGCGTGACCACGTCACCTGACCGCTTCCGCGGAGCGCCCGACGGGGAGGAGCAAGCCGATGCCCTCACGGCAGGCAGCTCGGGGACCGAGAGCGCGCCCGGGATAGGGGCGCAGGTGCAGGCGGGGGCCGACGCGCCCCGGCCAAGCTCCTGCGAGCTTCTCGCGTCGGCCGCAGCCGAGCTGGCGCTCGGATCGCTGGCTGGGTCCGAGCGGTCCTGGGCGCTCGCACACCTCGGCGGTTGCGACGGCTGCGCCACACTCGTGGCGGATCTCGCCTCTGCTGCCGATGCTCTCATGCTCATCGCACCGGCAGCCGACCCGCCCCCTGGCTTCGAGGTGCGCTGGCTCAACCGAGTCACGGCTGACCGATCCGACTCGGCTCTTCCGCCAGCGCGCGCCAAGCGATCAGCTGCCCGTCGCACGACCGGTAGCCAGCGACCGTCAGGTAGCCAGCGACCGTCAGGCGCGCGCCGGACGACAGGTGCCGGCGACCGGGTGGCCCGCGTGACCCGCCTCCGGCCGAGGGCGCTCGTCGCCACCGGCGTGGCGGCTCTGGTGCTGGCCGGAGCCGGGGTAGGGATCGGTGCTGCTATCACCACGCGAAGCCCTGGCCCGAGCCCGACCACGGCCCAAGTTCGCTTGGCGGCACTGCGCTCCGCGCCTTTGCTCGTTGCCCGCGGCGACGCCGCATCTGGTGAGGTAGCCATCATCGCCGGCTCGCCGTCCTGGGTCGTCATGAACTACCGCCAGCCGGGATGGTCGGGTCGGGTGACATGCGTCGTGATCGAGAACGGCCACCCCGAAGAGATCGGAAGCTTCTGGATCTACGACGGCTCGGGAAGCTGGACTGTACGCCTTGCATCTTCGGGTGGGGCAGTCAGCTCCGCGGAGGTGCGCTCGCTGTCAGGCGCGGTCCTGGCGAGGGCCTCCTTCGTCCACTGACGACTTCCCCTCGTGCAGAGTCTTGGCGCTCAGATACGAAAATTCGCGGCATCGAGGGCGGCGCGCGCGGCATCTGGTCCCTCTACCTCGACGCGGGCGACCTTGCCCCGCCCGAACATCAGCAGGACCAGCTCCTGGGGCGAAGCGGACACCCGCGCGAGTGGTGCTCCCTCTCGCGCCACTACCGACCCGAAGTCTGGCGCGGCCAGCTCGAGGCCGGCGCCGTGCAACCGTCTTGCCATGAGCCGCGCGCCGCGTCTCAGCGCCGCCCACAAGCCGGCGTCCAGGGCAGGGTCCTGCCTCGGCTCCCACCCACTGTCGCTCCGCCGGAGGTCCTCGTGGTGGACGAAGTACTCCAAGAGGTTCACCTGTGAGTCGACGATTCGGATTGGGAGCGGCGGGCCGCTGCGGATGCGCCTTATGAGCCCCCCGTAGCCGAGCTCGCGCTTGGCCCTTTCCATCTCCCTCTCCGTCACTCCCGCAAACGCCTTGAGAAGGATCCCTGGCAAGGCAAGAGGCCGGCTGTCACGCACGAAAAGGTGCGCCGCAAGGTCCGACGTCGTCCAGCCCTCGCACAGTGTGGGCGCGAGCGGACCTCGCTCCTCGAGGAGGTTGCAGAGCGCCTGCCGTTCGGACTGGGCCAGGGACTGTGCCATGGAGATACGGTACCGTCGCGCCGGCACCGACGGACGCCGCCAGGGACACTTGCTCGGGCTTGGTCCCGCGGCTCCTCCCAGGCGGCGCAATGCTCGTTGGGCTAGAAACACTCCTCATGGCAGAAAGACACATCCTCGCGGCGAGCGGCGGCAAGTCTTGGACGGGAAGGAGTGCCACGGCGTGGCGTTTCGGCGGTCTGCTTCGCTACGCTCTGGTGCTGGCCGCAAAAAAGCGCCCACGCCTTTGCTTTGTCGGCACCGCAACTGGCGACAACGACAGTGGTCTCCTCGGGTGCTACGGGGCGGCTTCTGGGGAGTCCGTCGATCCGTACCACCTCCAGCTGTTCCCCATGCCGAACGTCGACGACGTCACTTCCTACCTTTGTTCGATGGACGTGATCTGGGTTGGCGGAGGCTCGGTCGCCAACCTGCTCGCGCTCTGGCGTTTGCATGGCGTGGACGAGGCGATGCGCGCCGCGTGGCAAGCCGGTGTCGTGCTTGCCGGCTCCAGCGCGGGTTCGATCTGCTGGCACCTCGGCGGCACGACCGACTCCTTCGGCCTGGAGCTTCGGCCCGTGTTGAACGGCCTCGGGTTGGTCCCGTACGGTAACGGCGTCCACTACGACAGCGAGGCGCAACGCCGCCCGCTCGTGCAGCGCCTCGTGGCCAGCGGATCGCTTCCTCTCACCTATGCCACCGATGACGGGGTCGCTCTTCACTACGTGGGGACCGATCTCGCCGAGGCGGTCGCGGAGCTTCCCGGAAAGTCCGCCTGGCGGATAGAAGCCGGCCCTCGAGCCGGGATGACCGAAACCCGGTTGCCTACAAGGCTGTTGGATCAGGACGCGTAAGCTCGCCTGTCGGACCCAAGGACCCTCGCCTCGTGGTCGAGCAGCCACCTCTTCAGGTCGAGACCACCCCCATATCCTGTGAGACTCCCGTTGGACCCGATCACGCGATGGCACGGCAGCACGAGCGGGAGCGGATTGCGGCCGTTCGCAAGCCCGACGGCCCGACAAGCCTTCGGGTTGCCGACACGTGCTGCCAGCTGACCGTAGCTCTCCGTCTCGCCGTAGGCGATGTCCGCCAGAGCCGACCAGACGCGCCGCTGAAAGTCGGTCCCCGAGGGCTGCAGCGGGAGGGTGAAGCTCCGCAACCGACCCTCGAAGTAAGCGTCGAACTGCTCCACGGCCTCGACTACTGCCCCCGGTCTGCCTCGACGCGTTATCTCGAGACGACTCTCGTCGAAGGACCCCGGCAGCCCCACAGTGCGAACCCAGTCGACATCCCCGACTACCAGCATCGGGCCAACCGGAGTGGGCGCGACCCACCACTGGTCCGTCTCGGCCAGGTCAGGATTGTCGGCATTCGTCATCTCAGCGCCTCCCCGTCGATGTCTCGACGTATCTTCTCATGTTGCCGTCAGGTCTTCTCATGTTGCCGTCGGGCCGGACCCGCCCCTCCTCACGGTCCCGCCCCGCCCGTCCGCACGGCCCCGCCGGCATCTTTTGGGGGCCGCGCCCGGCCCGCGATCGACCACAGGTACTGCAAGGCATAGGCACGATAGGGACGCCAACCCTCCGCGAGATCGCGAACCTGGCGCACATTGCCATAGCGGCCCAACTGCTCGAGTGCACGGCGAACGCCGAGATCGCTCGCCATGAACGCGTCCCTGTCGCCGAGCGCGCGCATCCGTACATAGGCGGCGGTCCAGGGGCCGATCCCAGGGATTGCAAGGAGCTGTACTTCGACCGCGTCGTCGTCAGCCGGGGGATCGAGGCAGAGTCCGTGGGTAAGAGCCCCGGCCAGCTCGACCAGAGCGCGGGCCCGCGCTCTCGGGACAGGCACCTCGTCTGCGCGCAGAGCTGCGATGGCGGCGGCGCTCGGGAACTCCTGACACACAGTGCCGACCGGCGTCGCCAGCCGCCTGCCGTAAAGCGAGCTGAGGCGGGCCGCGATGGTTCTCGCCGCCTCGATGCTCACCTGCTGGCCAAGGACCGCGCGGATCGCGAGCTCGCTGCCGTCGACGTGACCCGGAACGCGCCGGCCCGGGTGGTTCACCACCTCGTCCCCGATCAACCGGTCGGCACCCAGTACCTCGCCGATCGCCAATGGGTCGGCCCCGGTGTCGAAGAGTCGCTCAACTTTCTGCACCGCTGCTGCCAGATCTCGCGAATCGTCAAGGAGGAACCTACAGCTGAGAGTGCGCGGGGTGCCCTGCCTCACAGTTACGACCCCCGCGCCATTGGCGAGCGTGAGGGCCCTGCGGTAGTAGTCCCTGTCCCCTTCTTCCACTCCTTTCACGGCACGAGCAGCAAGAAACCCGAACATTTCCTGCACGGGAAAGGGGGGCCGGTACGAGATGTCAACCGCGATCGAGTTGGCAGCCGGTTGCACGCGGGTGGCTCAGCTCAGCTCCGAGACGGCCTCGAGCATCCGCTCGACGTCGGACAAGTTGTTGTAGTGCACGATGCTCGCCCTGACTGCGCCGCCGGTCGCCCGGATACCCATCGCTTGGGTGAGCTCGTATGCGTAGTTGTCCCCGTTCCAGACGTTGACGGCGCGCGAGGCCAGGTGCTCGGCCACGGCGCGAGGAGAGTGGCCGCCAACGTTGAAGTAGGCCGTTGCTGCGCGGTTGGTCGCCCTGCCGTAGGTCGTCACCTTCGAGAGGGCAGCGAGACCCTCAAGCACGGTGGCGAACAGGGCTGTCTCATGGCGCTCGGCCGCGTCCATGGAGACGAGAAGGCGCTGGCGCCGGTCGCCGCTTGCCTCGTCGTCGAGGTCAGCGAGGTGCTCCACTGCGGCCGCAACTCCCGCGAGGTCGGCAAACGCGCTCGTGCCCCACTCAAAGCGCCCGGGCGCTTCGTCCGGAGATGGTGCAAGCTTGTCCACCTTCAGATCGCGCAGGACCTCCGGCTTGGCGATGACGGCCCCGACGTGCGGCCCTGCCCACTTGTAGGCGCTCGTCGCGTAGAAGTCGGCTCCGAGGGCGGCGACATCCACCGGTCCGTGCGGCGTGGCATGCACGCCGTCGACATAGGTGAGCGCGCCGACTTCATGGGCTATTGCGGTGATCGCCGCGACATCGGGCCGAGTGCCGATGACGTTGCTCGCGGCCGTGACCGCCACCAGCCTGGTGCGAGCACCGACGAGATCGTCATACTGCTCGGAGGGAAGCTCTCCTGTCGAGACGTCGACCTCCGCCCATCTGACTGTCGCGCCGGCTCGTCTCGCCGCCTGGACCCAGGGCCGGACGTTGGCGTCGTGATCGAGTCGCGAGAGCACGATCTCGTCGCCCGCGTCCCACGTCCGGGCAAGCCCCTCGGAGAAGCGGTAGGTGAGGGTGGTCATGTTCGGTCCAAGGACGACACCGGCGGCCTCGCCACCCACAAGGTCGGCGACAGCCTCGCGGCAGCGGGCCACGATCTCGTCAGACCTGCGACTCGCGCCAAAGGCTCCTCCGACGTTGCCGATCCCCTTGCGGTACGCGCGACCGATAGCCTCGATCACCGAGGTCGGAACCTGAGTTCCCGCCGCTCCATCGAGATAAGCACAGCCGTCGGCGAGCGCGGGAAACTTCGCACGGATCGAAGCAACGTCGTATGTCACGTCAAGCGGTGTCCTTCTTGGATCGAGGAGTTCGTCTCGGGCAGATTCGGTTTAGGTGGCGAGCTTACGCGCATCCATTTTCCGCGGCAGCTTCGTATTAGGCTTACGTGATGTCATTGACCGGCCGGCCCCGATTCAGCGTCGTCATCCCGGCGTTCAACGAGGCCAACTACATCGGCGCCACGCTTGCCTCTCTCGCTCGCCAGGACTTCCCCGGCACCGTCGAAGTCATCGTTGTCGACAACAACTGCACCGACGACACCGCGGAGATAGCGAGGGGCTACGGCGCGCGAGTCGTGGCCGAGCCCAGATCCGGGGTCTGTCACGCACGCCAAACCGGCACCGAGCACAGCCTTGGCGAGATCGTAGTCTCCACAGACGCGGATACGACCTTCCCCGAGTCGTGGCTTTCGAGGATCGACCTGGCCTTCTCGGAGCATCCCCGCTTCGTCGCGGTCGCAGGCCCCTGTAGCTTCGCCGATGCACCCTGGTGGGGCCGTATCTACCCCACTCTGCTCTTTTCGGCGGTAGCGGTCATCGCCCTGCTGACCGGCCGGGTCTTCTACGTCACCGCCACGAACATCTCCTTTCGGAGGACCGCATGGGACGGCTACGACACAAGGCTCACTCAGGGCGGCGACGAGCTCGACCTGCTCAGGCGGCTGCGCCGTCGAGGCAAGGTCGCCTTCCTCCTAGACAACCCCACCTCCACTTCTGCCCGGCGCCTCCAGCGGGGGCTCTTCTACAACGTGTTCGTCTCCCTCTTCTATTACTACTTCCTCGCTTACCTCATGAACCGGATCGCCCACCGCCGGCTGATGAGGACAGCACCTGCGTTTCGGACCGAGCGGACAACTCTTCCGCTCCTGTCCAGGATCCGGCTCGGTGCCGCGGTCTCGGGCCTCTTCCTCGTCGCCTCCATGCTGGCGACACCGCTTGGCCGGGAGCTCGTACCGGCTCTCGAGAGCATGTTCGATGGCATCCAACACCTCTACTGACCAGGCACGGTCGACCGCGCTTGGCGCCGCCGTCGGCACATCGGTCGCGGCCCTTGGCCTTGGGTACTGGTTGTTCATGTCACCGCGCTCGCAGCGGTTCGGCTCGTTCCCCTACATGGCTTCGACAACGGAGAAGGTCGTGGCTTTGAGCTTCGACGACGGACCCAACGAGCCGTTCACGTCACAGATCGCGACGTTCCTGCGCTCGCGCTCGGTACAGGCGACGTTCTTCCAGGTCGGGCGGTGTGTCGAACGGCATCCGGAGGCGACGCTCCGCCTCGCAGCCGAGGGCCACGCCATAGGAAGTCATTCGTACTCCCACAAGTTCTGGCACTGTCTTTTTTGGTCGAGGCAACGCGAGGACATCGAGAGGGGCCAGCAGGTCGTCGCGAGCCTGCTCGGCCGGCGGCCGCAGCTGTTTCGACCTCCATGGCTGTTTCGCCATCCCTGGATGCTGCAGAGCTTGCGCGCTCAGGGGATGCAGCCGGTGTCAGGGGTGTTCGGCCATTTGCTCGAGGTGTTCCAACCTCGACCTGAGGCCATGGCAGCCCGGGCCGTCGCAAAGGTCAGACCGGGCACCATCCTCATCTTCCATGACGGCTTCGACGCGCGAGGCGGCTCGCGCGGCCGAACGGTCGCCGCGGTGAAGCTCGTCGTGGACCGCCTTTTGGAGCAGGGCTACCACTTCACCACCATCGACCGACTTCTTGGAGCTCCTGGCTGACGGGCCGCCCGCGGCAAGTCTCAGCCGTCACGACAAGAAGCGGCCAGCTACGAGCCAGCTACGATCACCGAGCGCGAGCTGCTGTTCGGTCGAGCAGCAAAGAGCCCAAGAGGGGACATCATGCCGTACGAGTTCAGCGAACAGGGCCTGGAGGTTCAGGACTCGGTGCGGCGGTTCATGGACGATGTCATCTACCCGAGCGAGAAGACCTACTACGACGAGCTCGCCGAAGTCGGTCCAGATGGGTACCCACCCGTGCTCGACAAGTTGAAGGCGGCTGCGCAAGGTCGCGGTCTGTGGAACCTGTTCCTTCCCCACCTGCAACAAGGACTCCCGGGCCGCCCGCTCTCCAACCTTGACTACGCACCGGTGTCCGAGCTCTTGGGCCAGGTGTCCTTTGCCTCCGAGGTGCTCAACTGCGCCGCCCCAGATACCGGCAACATGGAGATACTCAGCCTCTACGGCTCCGAGCCGGTGAAGAAGCGCTGGCTCTCCCCGCTGCTGGCGGGCGAGATCCGCAGTGCGTTCTCGATGACCGAGCCCGACACGGCGTCCTCGGACGCCACCAACATCGCTCTGTCGATCGAGCGCGATGGGGACTCCTATGTCCTAAACGGCCGGAAGTGGTTCAGCACCGGCGCGCGCTCCAAGCGCTGCGAGGTGCTGATCGTGATGGGAAAGAGCGACCCCGGCGCGCCTCGCCACCGCCAGCAGTCGATGGTGGTCGTGCCGAAGGACACCCCGGGCGTGTCACTCGAGCTCGACCCGCACGTCTTTGGCTACGCCGAGCCGGGTGGGCACCCCGAGATCGTCTACCGCGACGTGCGCGTGCCCCTCGACAACCTCCTCGGCAAAGAGGGCGACGGGTTCGCCATCGCGCAGGCAAGGCTCGGCCCGGGACGGATCCACCACTGCATGCGCACGATCGGCGTCGCCGAGAGAGCCCTCGGCCTCATGGTCTCGCGTTCGCTCGAGCGCCACAGCTTCGGGTCGTCTCTCGCGCACAAGGGTCTCCTGCAGGACTGGATCGCCGAGTCGCGCATCGAGATAGAGATGGCACGCCAGTATGTGCTGCACACCGCTCACCTGATGGACACTGTCGGCAACAGAGCCGCGGCCACCGCGATCTCCGGCATCAAGGTCGCGGTTCCAAGCATCGCCCTCAAGGTGATCGACCGGGCCATCCAGGTACATGGGGCAGCAGGGGTGAGCCAGTACTTTCCCCTCGCCCATATGTATGCCCACGTCCGCACGCTTAGGATCGCTGATGGCCCCGACGAGGTCCACAAGATGACGATCGCCCGCGCCGAGATCAAAAAGCACCACCCCGGCTTCGGGTGAATCCGAAGAACGCCAGCTCGGCCCCCAAACCCGCGCACAGGGCCGGGCCACCCGGGCGCGAATCGGTGTCTCTACCTATCTGAGTCAGCCTCGGAGCTTGTTGGGCTGTCTCGCGCAGGCGAGGCGCCGGCGAACCCATCGTTACCGGCTGCTTTCGCCGTAGCTACCTGGTGTTCCAGCTCGGCAACCCGCCACCACGGCAATGTCCAGCCCTCTGGCAGATCGCTACCGAGAAGCGCTCGGGCTGTCGCCCTATCGGTCTCGGCACGATAGGCGACTCGGCGGTCCTCTTGGACTGTCGCACGATCTAGCTGCCCGAACCACAGTCGCACGATGACCATCATCGCCATCATCGTGAAGACGCCCGAGAGAATCCAGAGCACCTCGCCCCCGCTATGAGTGCCCGCGAGCGTGTTGATCGGATCGATCGGCCGCCGCATCGACATTATGGAGATCCCGAGGAAAGCTTCGAAGGGCATCCCGAGGCCCAGCATCAGCAGCCGTGGCCCATAGCTGATGCGGCGCCGCAACGGGTCGAGCCCGATGACCGGGACCCAGTAGATGAGCCCGGCCACGAGGAACTCGAAGTGAGTGAAATCGTGAAAGAGCGGGTGCGCGTCGGAGTACACGTAGACACCGGTCAGGAAGAAGCCGTACATGCTGCCGTAGTACAGCGCCCAGGCAACCGGCGGCGACGTCAGGACCTCGAGGACCCTGCTCCTCGCGATCCGCAGCACGCGCACCTGGGTCCGCCGATTCGTCGCCTGCAGAGTGAGCGTTACCGGGCGCGCGAGCGCGATCAGTGGAGGCGCACCCATCATGAGCATCACATGCTGAACGACATGAAGCGTGAAGTTCGTGGCGTCGTACGCGGCCAGGCCGGATCCGACCGCAACGAAGACGACGAGCAGGCCGCCTGTGAAGGCGAGCGTCCTCGACCATGGCCAGCGCCGTCCCCGGCGCCCAAGCACCACCACTCCGAACGCATAGGCGACCACGGTCGCAAGCTCGATGGAGTCGGCGAGCAACGCGAGGCTCCCGGTCTGGAAGCCTCGTAGCAAGATCTCGAGATGGACCACAGCACCCGGCGCGTTGTCAAAGGCGAACAGCACGCCATCGACGGTACCGCTCCAGCGCTTCGATGACACCTGCGGGCCGGCGCCCCCTCTGAAGGCGCGTCTCAGGTGAGGGCTTCGTACCGACCGGACCCGATGCGAGTCCTTGTCCCGCCCATCGCCACCACGGCGACGACCACCGTCCACAACGCTCCAGCCGTGGCAAGGTGGAGATCGGCGAGGGCCTCCGGCGCGCCGAGCACGGCGTCGATTGCGCCGATGGCCACCTGGGCTGCGAGCAGAGCCAGGCCCGCAAGAGCTAGTACCCTCAGGCCGGGAAATCCCGCTCGCCGACGGTGCACTGTGACCAGGTAGGCAAATACGAGCGTCCCCCCAAGCAAGACCACCGAGCGATGGGTGAGCTGAAGGGCCACCAGCCCGCCCGAGGCTCGACTGCCCGAGCACACAGGCCAGGACTGGCAGGCAGACTGGGCTCCCCCGTCAACCACGAGGGAGCCCGACACGAGAACCAAGAACAAGCCGACAACTGCCACCAAGGCAAGCCGCCCATGCTCTTGACGCAACGACCACGAGTGCTCGGGCCCGACGAACGACGCGATCACCACGACCGTCACGACGCCGAGAAACAACAGCCCAACTGCGAGGTGGGCGGCGACCGTGGCAGGTGCGTTGTGGGTTACCACCGTGACGGCGCCAAGGATGATCTGCAAGACAATCGTGCCGACCGCAGCCAGCGCGGGGCCGCGCACGTGACGCGCCCTGTCGCCGGCGCGCCAGACCAGCAAGGCGACGCCGGCAATGAGGACTGTCACGAGGCCGGCGAGGTAACGGTGAGACTGCTCCAGCAAGGAATGGAAATGGTCGATCGGCCCGATCTGCCCGTAGCAGAGCGGCCAACCAGGGCAGCCCATCCCTGATTCGGTGACACGCACCGTGCTGCCGAGAACCACGAGACAGTAGGTTGCGACGAGAGTCGAGATGGCGAGCACACGCAGCCACCGAACCGCAGGATCGCGGCGCCCCTCGCCATGACCAAGGGGCGCCCTCTCCAAGAACTGCCCGCCACCGCTTAAAGACGACTCCATCGCGGGCTTTCAGCCGAGACCGCGCAGCATCAGGTGCCAGTAGAAGGCGGGAAGACCGTAACGCTTCAACAGCCACATGTCGTAACGCTCGCGTTGGGTGTCAATAAAAGGGATGGTCGGGTGCGGTGCCATGCTGTAGTCGAACTCGGCCAGCACCATCTTTCCCCGCGCCGTCGTGAAGGGGCAAGCCGCATAGCCGTCGTAGCGGGCGACCGCCTCCCTGCCGGCCAGGGTCGCAAGGATGTTCGCGACGACGACGGGAGCTTGGCGGCGGATCGCGGCTCCGGTCTTGGAGGTCGGCGCGTCGCAGACGTCGCCGAGGGCGAAGACCTCCGGGTAGGAAGTGTGCCCGAGGCTGTGCCGGTCGACCGGCACCCAGCCAAGCGGACTCTGGCCCGACAGCGCGCTCTCGCGGACGAAGCCCGGCGCACGCTGCGGCGGGGCGACATGCAAGAGATCGTAAGTAAGGACCTCGCGTACCTTTTTCTCGGGGCTGGTTATCTCGAACGTCGCCTCCCGAGCGCTGGGATCCACCTCGACCAGCTCGTGGCCGAAGCGGGTTTCGATGCCGTAGCGCTCCACTACGCCGGTCAGGACCGCGGCGAACTCCGGCACGCCGAAGATCCCACCAGCACCGGTCGCGTAGGTTACGTGCGTGCGCTCCAGGACGCCGTTGCGCCTCCAGTGGTCACAGGCGAGGTAAGTGGCCTTCTGCGGGGCGCCGGGGCACTTTATCGGCGAGCCCGGAGCGCAGAAGAGCGCGGTACCGCCCCGGAAGCGCCGGACGAGCTCAGCGTTCTTAGGGGCTAGCTCGGCTGCGTAATTCGAGCTCGCGGACGGGCTGGCCATCGCCTCGGCGAGTCCCGGGACGAGGTCGAAGGCGAGCTCGAGACCAGGGCAGAGAACGAGCACGTCGTAGCCGACGCGGGCACCGCCGGCAGTGACGACAGTGCGGGAGTCAGGATCGAGCTCCACGGCGGCATCTTGTAGCCAGCGGACGCCCCTTGGCACGAGGGTGGCTTCGCGGCGACGGCTGCTCTCGATGGGGACGATCCCGCCCCCGACCAGCGTCCAAAGCGGCTGGTAGTAGTGGAAGGCGGCTGGCTCTATGAGGGCCACGTCCTCCTCTCCGGCCCGCCGCAGCCGCGCAGCGACGCTGATACCGGCACTCCCACCTCCGACGATCACGACCCGATGGCGCATTCCGGTTCCTCTCGACGTGCGCGGACTAATCCCGACTAGATAAGTCAACATTAGAGCCGAACGTCAAAGATCCGCAAGAGACAAGAGCAACGAGCCCGACAGGACTAGCCGGGCGTCCCTCTCCGTGGAGCACAAGACGCCGATTCCGCCCGATCCCTGGCAAGCTCGGGGGAGGCTGGGCCCTCCGGGCAGAATAAGCGGGCCGTCACTCATCGTTGCCTCCGCCAGCTTCGAGCTTGGCTGCGACCCTTGTGAGAAACGAGCGCATACTCGACTGGGCGACGCGGTGGAGCACCGCACGATCAAGGCCGCGACCGAGACCGCCAAGCGGAGGGACATAGGAAGCAGAGAGGGTCAGACGGCAACTACCGGCTCCAAGTGGGGTGAGCTCGAGGTCTCCATCCAGCACAGGAAACAGTGCCGGCAAGGCGACGGCCTCCCAGGCAAGTGGCACGACACAGCTTTCCCCTCGCTCACGGGCCGGCCCTAAGCTAACTCGGACCTCTCGGCTGACGCGGCCGACAGCCCACGACGGCCCGATTCGCAGGTACAACCGCTCCCCATCTTCCACTGCGGCCGTCGCGGGCGGCTCGAGCCAGTTGCCATTGCCGGCAAAACGCTCTCGAACCTGCTCAAGCCGGCGAGAGACGTCGATGAAGTCTTCGAGGAAGATCGCCTGTCTCCGCTCGCCACGCGGTGGCTCAGCAGATCGACTGCCTCTTCCAGCCTCGGTCACGCGCTGATGACACCAGATCCACCCCGGGGCATCCGAAGTGGGATGGTCGCGACGACCTCGGTGCCCCCTCCGGGCGCAGAGCCTACCTCCAGACGGCCGCCGAGAAGCCGCGCACGCTCGCCCATACCCGAGAGGCCAAAGTGGCCGGATCCGAGCTCTCCGACCTTGTCAAGCGCGAAGCCGCGTCCGTCGTCTGCAACCGTCACCGACAGAGCCTGGCTCTGGAACGAGACGATCACCCGTAGCTTGTGCGCCCCGGAGTGGCGGACTGTGTTGCGCACCGCCTCCTCGACGATGCGAAACGCACCGAGCTCGAGCTCGGAGGAGAGGCGGACCTCGACGCCCTTCACCTCGATGTCGGCGACCAGCTCTGACTCCTCCTCCACATCGGCAACGAGGCTCGAGAGCGCCGCGAGAAAGCCGAGCTCGTCGAGGGCCGGCGGGCGCAGGTCTCGCGCGAGGTTGCGCAGGCGGGTAGCCGCGTCGAGCGCCTGACGACGAGCCTCGGCGAGCTCATGCGCGACGGCTTCGGTCACTCCCGGATCCCGCCCGAGTCTTTCGAGACGCCGTCCGAGGTGCAAGAAGAGCTGGAGGGGCTCGTCGTGCAGCTCGCGTGCCAAGCGGCGGCGCTGCGCCTCTTCGGCCTGCACGACGAGAGCGGCATAGCGCGTGGCGCGCCGGCCCTCGCTGCGTTCCTCGGTGACGTCTTCGAAGATCATCTGCACCGAGCCGTCGCCGAGGGTGTCGTGCAGGCTTACGAGGTCGATCCGGTAGTCCCGACCGTCGGCCATAGACACCACCTGCCCGGCCTGCTCGTCGAGCGCGACCTCCCGGGCGAGGGCGCTCGCCCCCGGGCGGCCGACGAGATCGGGTCCGAGCAGCGCCGTCGCCGCCGGATTAGCATCGGTGATGCTGCCAGAGGTGTCGAGGACGAGTATCGGCGCGCTGTTGGTCTGAAAGAGCTGGCGGTAGCGGGTCTCGACCGCGAGCGCCGCTGCCGTCGTGCTCTCGACCCGGGCATGGGCGACACGTTCAGCTTCGATGCGCTGGCCGAAGAAGAACGCGACGATGTCGACGAGAGCCAAGTCAACAATGTCACCGCCCACGTGCCCGTGATCGTGGGGCAGGAGGAGATCCGGCAGCCACAAGAGCGTCGCCCAGATTCCCGTCGCGGCCGAGCCCGCGAGGCCGTACCGCAACGCCGCGTAGCCGACCGGGATGACGAGGAGCGCTACAGGCAGGCCGGAGGGGAAAGCCCCGCCTTCGATCGAGGTGTGAAGGTCGACAAAAAGGTGGATACCGGCAATCAGGACCACCATTGCCTGCACGACCCAAAAGCGCGCCTCGCCCACGGGCGGGTGCGTCGCTCGGCGCAGGACCGTAGCGTGCTCAGCCGGAGTGGGTCGGCTCGCCATGGCTTTCCCTGGTAACGAGGCGGTGGCCGAGTGCATAGGCGACCGCCTCGGTCCTCGAAGCGACGCCCAACTTGGCGAGCAAGTTCGAGACATGACTCTCGACGGTGCGCAGACCAAGGCCCAGCTCGGCCGCTATCTGCTTGTTCGAGCGCCCCCGTGTAAGGCACCGGAGAACGTCTGCTTCCCTTTCGGTGAGATCGGTCGCGCCGAGCGAGCCCGGCGAGCCGGACCGTCGCCGGCGGACGAGCCGAGCCGACACGGCCCGGTCAAGTACGAAGACGCCGTCGGCCACCGCCCGCACGGCGTCGACGAGCTCCCTCGCTGAGGCGGTCTTGAGCAGGTACCCGGCGACGCCGATCTCGAGGGCCTCGGCAACATATGCGTAGTCGTCGTAGGCGCTCACGATGAGGACGGCCACCTTTGCCGAGGCGGCGGCCGCGCTTCGCGCCAGCTCGAGTCCGCTCATTCCGGGGAGGTTGATGTCGACAAGC
>CAZAMA010000041.1:0-17719 GCA_964485645.1 uncultured Acidimicrobiaceae bacterium
CCCATCTTGTTCAGCTGATCGAGGTTGGCATAGGTCGTGAGCTTGGAGTCAAAGACGAGCTCTCCGGGCAGCTTTCCGGTGCGCGCACGCCAGAACTCGACGAAGGAAAGGATCTCGTCGTTCTGATCGGACTTTCTGATCTCGGCGTTCGCGTAGCAGAACACTCGCTGACCGGCGTCTTGGGCCAAGAAGGCCAAGAGCCCCTTCTGGCGGCGGCTGCGCTTGGAGACGTAGTGCTTCTCTAAAAGAGCGTCCTCTCCGTGGAAGGGGATGGTGTGGAAGTCGAGGTGGAAGCTCACCCCGCGCTCGAGCCCGAGGGTGCCCATCTTCTCGAACCAACCCGTCATGAGCTTCGGGTAGCAGCTCGGTGAGATCCGACAGGAGTACTCGCTCAAGAACGAGCGCTTTGGGATCGCGTTCAGCCCGGCGAAGAGGGCGAGGCCTTCGTCGAAGACCGCCGCCATGGCATGGCTCGTCCTCGCGGCCCCGAAGCACTTCAAGGCGAGCAGCGACCGCATCGCCGCACCGGCAGGGACCATCTTCGAGCCGGGCAGCCCAACAGTGCTCATCAGCTCGTCGAAGCCGATGCTCGCGAGCATCGGGACGAACAAGAACAACCCGCCGACCTCGGTGCGGAAATGGCGGGAGGAGAGATCTGCGGCCCGTACGTCGGCCACCGGCGCCTGCATCACCCCAGCTCGCCTCGGGCGCTCCTCCTCGGCGCGCCGGGGCAGCCGGGCAAAGCCTTCCGAGGACAGGATCGACCAGATCGCCGGCGGTGACAACGCCTCGCCGGCCTCGGCGAGCACCGCCGAGATGTCATAGACCGACAGGTTCTGCTTCCTGAGCGCTACTACTTGCTGAAAGAGCCGTGTGGCCTTGCCCGGTGCCCGCTCGGCGGTCGTGGCGCGCCGGCCATCGGGCAAGAAGAACGCCCGGCCGGGGTCGCTCCGGAACTCGTGGCAGAGCACGCGGAAGCTGCCGGGGGTGTAGCCGAAGCGCTCGGCCGCCTCTTTGGAGGGGAGCTTGTCGATGAAGTAGGCCCGCAACGCCTCGTACTGGCGGTGCGTGGCGTTGACCGGCGCGAGGAAGGCGCGCTCGACATCTATTAGTCCATCCGCGTCACTGTTGAACACGCTTCCACTATGCCAGATCGTCGGACGAGAGCGGTGGATCCTCGGTCGGACGAACAACAACGCTGTAGTTTCACCAAGGCGGAAGGCGACCTCGAACGCGCTGGCTGAACCTAACATTGTGGTCAGAGGTGCATCAGCTCAGCTATCGGCTAACGCCAGCTGGAACGATCGGCTGTAGAGCGATGCGGGGAGACAAGCATGCCGTTATCTCAACCCACTCGCGTGGGAGTCCAGGCTAGCGATGTAACGGTGAGCCGTCAAGGGTGACTTTCTGAACTTCTGGTTGATCCCAGGGAGTTGCTCGAAGTGACGCTTGTGTAGTTACGAGCAGGTCATTCCTGAACCAGCGCCTCTTGTCAAGGGACGCGACTCGAGGAGGAGCACGATTTTGCGGTTGCCACGGCTCTCACGATTGACCCATCACGGAGCCCCTATTGCTGGTGGTCTGCGACTGGGTACCAACCCCACACGGAGCTGGGCTGAAAGAGGCAGTTCGATGGTCGAAGAGACGAGAGAGCGACACTCGGCCGCCAGCGGCGTGGATGGGGACGATCCGGTGGGACTGCGGGACCGCCACAAGGCGGCGACGCGGAGCTGCACTCCAGAGCGCAGATCTCGAACTCTTTCGCAGTCAGGGTTTTCGCTCGACTACGTCGGAGATGATCCCTGAGGCAGCCGGGGTGACGGAGCGGACGCTGTTTCGCTACTTCGAAAGCAAAGCGACCTCCTACTTGGCGAGGTCGCAGCGGTCCTCGGAGCCGTCCGGGCGGCCCTCGCGCGCCGGCCTGCGGCCGAGCTACCGGTGGTCGCGATCCGCGAGGCGCTCGTCGAGGTGCTCGCGCCTCGCGACTTCTCGCTCGCCTGGCTGGCCTCGACCGACCTCGTGGACCCTGGAAGACCGCGCTTTCGGGTCCGGCTCATGGGCGCGCTGCAGGCCTGGGAGAGCGACATTGGGGCCCTCCTCCTCGCGCGCGACGAAGAGGGCGACCGGGACGGCGACGAGCACTCGCCCGCAAGGAGTGTCTCCGACTGGCCTGGCCGAGCCTTCGAGGCCTCCGTCATCGCGGCGGCGGCCACCGCCGCGCTGCGTACCGTGCTTCTTCGCGGGACTCGACCCGTCAGGGCCGGGCGGGGCCACGCGGTTCCTGATGGCCGTCTCGGGTCCGAGAGACTCCTGCGCACTGCCTTCGAGGTGCTCGAGCGCGGATGCCGGCTCAGCTCCGCGAAGACCGGCGGTGGGTGACGCCCGGGACCTAGTCAGGCAAGTGGGCTCGCGAGCAGCACGGGTATCTCTCGGGTGGTCTTCAGCTGGTACTCGCCATAGGGAGGGAAAGCCTCGACGGCTCGCTGCCACCACTCGTCCCGCTCAGCTCCTGCGAGCTCGCGCACCTGTGCGTCGAACGGCTGCGGGCCGTCCTGGATGGTGACTGCGAGAGGATCGGCCACGAGGTTGAAGTACCAGACTGGGTGCGTCGGTGCGCCACCCTTGGAGGCGACGAGCGCGTAGCTGCCACCGTGCTCGACCCTCATTACCGGCGACTTGCGGATCTTGCCGCTCCGGCGCCCCCTCGTGGTCACGATGACGACGGGAAGCCCTGAGTCGCGAAGTGTGTTGCCACGCGTGCCGCCCGAGCTCTCGTACTCCTCGACCTGCTGGCGCACCCACTCTGCCGGGCTCGGCTCGTACTCACCAATAAGGGCCACGGTGACCTCCTTTCTGCTCGAATCTACCCTTGTTTCTCGGTTGCGCTATACCCAGTAGGGGTATTATACTCTGTGACGGAGCCGGATCGCCGAGATGGCGGGAAGGAGTCAGTGATGGCTGAGGTTATGACCTACGCAGTTCCGGGCATGACATGTGAGCACTGCAAGAGAGCGGTGAGCGAGGAGCTGAGCCGGGTCCGGGGAGTCGAGTCGATCGATGTCGACCTGGATTCCAAGGCAGTAACGGTGACCGGCGAGCACCTCGACGACGCGGTCCTCCGCGGCGCGATAGCGGAGGCCGGGTACGAGGCAGCGTGATGGCGCCTACTGCTGGTAGCGCCGCCGCAGTCGACGGGAGCGTTGCTGCTAGCGCGAGCACCAAAGCTCGCGAGGCGGTCAGGCTCGATCTCGCGATCGAGGGGATGACGTGCTCGTCGTGCGCTGCGCGGATCGAGAAGCGCCTCAACAAGCTCGACGGCGTCGCCGCGACCGTCAACTATGCAAGCGAGCAAGCGGCAGTCTCCTTCGACCCTGGTCAGATCACGCTCGACGACCTGATTGGCGCCGTGGAGGCCGCCGGGTACCAGGCCTCGCTGCCCAAGGCGGATCTTGGCGGCGACGACCCCACGTCGTCTCTAAGGGCAAGGCTCGCGCTGGCCGCCGTGGCAAGCGTGCCCCTCATGGTGTTGGCCTGGGCGCCTGCAGCGCGCTTTGCGGGCTGGGAGTGGGTGTCGTTTGGTCTCGCGACGCTTGCCGTCTTCTATGGCGGCTGGCCTTTCCACCGCGCAGCCCTGCTGAACGCGCGCCATCTCGTGGCGACGATGGACACCTTGATATCGGTCGGAACCCTCGCCGCCTGGTCGTGGTCGACGGTCGTGCTCTTTGCCGGGCTGCGCGAGAGCCTCTACTTCGACACGGCTTCGACGATCACAGCGCTGATCCTGCTCGGCCGCTACTTCGAGGCGCGCGCCAAGCGGCGCTCGGGCGAGGCTTTACGCAAGCTCGCCGAGCTCGGTGCGACGCAGGCCTGTGTCCTTCGCGAGGGAGAAGAGACCCTTGTCCCTGTGCAGGATCTGGTGGTCGGCGATCTGTTCGTGGTGCGTCCGGGTGAGAAGGTCGCGACTGATGGCGTCGTCCGTGCCGGCGCCTCCGCCGTCGACCAGTCGATGCTGACGGGCGAGTCGGTTCCGGTCGAGGTGAGCCCCGGGGACCAAGTCACCGGCTCCACGCTCAACGCCTCTGGTCGCCTCGTGGTCGAGGCGACCCGTGTGGGCGCAGCGACGGCACTTTCCCAGATGGCTCGTTTGGTCGCCCAGTCCCAGGCTGGCAAGGCCCCGGTGCAAAGGCTGGCCGACCGAGTTGCGGGGGTGTTCGTGCCGATCGTGATCGCACTGTCGTTGCTCACCCTCGCCGGGTGGCTGACGTTCGGTTCGGGGGGCACCGCGGCCGCCTTCACCGCGGCGGTCGCCGTCATGGTGATCGCCTGTCCGTGCGCGCTCGGTCTGGCGACGCCGACGGCCTTGATGGTCGGGACCGGCCGGGGCGCGCAGCTCGGAATCATCATCAAGGGTCCAGAGGTCCTGGAGCAGACCCGGCAGGTCACAACCGTCGTGCTCGACAAGACCGGCACCATCACAGAAGGCCGGATGCACGTCGTGGGGCTGCGGACCGCCGAAGGGATCTCGGAGGAAGATCTGCTGGCGATGGTGGCTGGCGTCGAGGCTGGAAGCGAGCACCCGATCGGTCGTGCCATAGCCGAGCATGGCAGGCACCGTCTCGGCTCCCTGCCGGAGGTGGAGGGTTTCAAAGCCACGACAGGACTGGGCGTGCAGGGGGTGGTCGGTGGCCATGGCGTCGTTGTAGGGAGGCCTTCCCTTCTCGCCGACTGGGGTGCGAAGGTCCCCGAGTCCCTCGCCCTCGAGGCCGGCAAGCTCGGGGCCACGGGCAGCACTGTCGTTGCCGTCGGCTGGGACGGCGAGGTCCGTGGGCTCGTCGCGGTCGCGGACCGTGTCAGAGCCACGAGCGGGGAGGCGATCAGGGAGCTACGCGCCCTTGGTCTCACCCCAGTGCTCCTCACCGGGGACAACGAGGTGACCGCAATGGCTGTCGCGAGAGAGGTCGGGATCGACCGTGTTCTCGCGAACGTGCTGCCGGGCGACAAGGCGGCCGAGATCCGCCGTCTGCAGGAGGCCGGTGAAGTCGTGGCGATGGTCGGCGACGGCGTCAACGACGCCCCGGCTCTCGCGCAGGCCGACCTCGGCCTCGCGATCGGGACCGGTTCCGCCGTCGCCGTCGAGGCCTCCGACCTGACGCTCGTCTCGGGTGACTTGCGCGCCGCCGCGGACGCAATCGCGCTCGCGAGGAAGACGCTTGGGACGATAAAGGGCAACTTGTTCTGGGCGTTCGCCTACAACATCGCGGCCCTCCCCCTTGCCGTCGCCGGTGTCGTGAGCCCCATAGTTGCCGCTGGCGCGATGGCCTTCTCGAGCGTCTTCGTCGTATCGAACTCCCTCCGGCTCCGGCGCTTCCGCCCGGAAAGGGAGTTGTCGTGACCGAGTCGATCGCCCCCGTACACGGCTATGTGGCCGACAAGGAGGCGCTCAGAAAGCGCATGCACCGCATTGAAGGTCAGGTTCGTGGCATCGAAGGGATGATCGCCGGAGACCGGTACTGCATCGACATCCTCACCCAGATCGCGGCGGTCGAGACGGCACTCGAGGCGGTGGCCTTCAAGATCCTCGACGATCACGTCAGCCACTGTGTAGCCAACGCGCTTGCCTCCGGTGACGAGGTGGTCGCCGCAGAGAAGAGCCGGGAGCTCCTAGAAGCCGTCCACCGGTTCACTCGCACCCGCTGAGGTTCCGAGGCACCTGCTCTTTTCGTTGTCCGAGCCAGTACGGTCGCCTGAATTCCTTGCGACTGCCTTTATATTCTGCGACTATGAGCTAGTGGAGCCACTCGGGCGACTCGTAGTACAGCGCAGGTCCTGGAGGTAAGCGTGGAATCAGTTGCCGTCCCCCGAGGGGCGTCCGCTTGGCGCTGGCGCATCCCGGCGAGCAGACGCCCGGCAGGATCGAGTCGGAGCCGGAGAGACGGAAGGCGCCAAGGGATGGGAGTCGCGACGGCCGTGCTTGCTGTCGCAGTGGTGCTCGCCGCCTGCTCGTCTTCGCCTTCTGGCTCGCCGTCGACCACCACCGCCACGGCGGCCAAAGCGCTCAAGGGAGGAACGGCGACTTTTGCTCTCAGCGTTGGCGCCCAATTCAGCTGGATGCTGCCGCTCCCCAACCAGGCCAACTACGAGCCATGGGACCAGGACATCGAGTACGGCATGTGGCAGCCGCTCTACTTCGCAGGAAATGGCTCGCGCCCCGTGATCGACCCCGCCCTCAGCCTCGCGTACCCTCCGGTGTGGTCCGACGGCAACCGGACGGTCTCGATCACGCTCAAGCCCTGGAAGTGGTCCGACGGTAAGCCAGTCACCACCCGCGACATCGAGTTCTTCTTCAACCTCTACAAGGCCGGCCGGTCGAGCATCGCGACCTACATACCCGGTGACATCCCCGACAACGTCGCGGCCATCGACTATGTGAGCCCCACCAAGTTCGTGCTACACCTCAAGACGAGCGTCAGCCAGCAGTGGTACGACGACAACCAGCTGACCGACATCATCCCGATGCCGCAGCACGCCTGGGATCGCGAGAGCTCGTCTCAGTCCGTCGGCAACTACGACCTGACCCCGTCTGGGGCAGCCAAGGTCTTCAAGTTCCTGAGCCAGCAGTCGAAGACGTTGGGGACATATGCCACCAACCCGCTGTGGAAGACCGTGGACGGGCCCTGGACTGTCTCGTCCTACAGCGCCACCACGTCGCGGACCGTTCTCGCCCCGAACCTGCACTACACGGGACCGGACAAGCCGCACCTCTCCGAAGTCATCGTCGAGAGCTTCTCCAGCGATACCGCAGAGGTAGATGCCCTGCGGTCCGGCTCGGTCACCTACGGCTGGCTGCCATTCAGCGATCTGGGGCTCAGCGGGTACTTCAACAGCCACGGCTACACCGTCGCCCCATGGGCACCTGAGTACGTGCAGTGGGCCGAACTCGGCTACACGAGCCCGGTGTACGGCCCACTCGTTCGCCAGCTGTACATACGCCAGGCCCTTCAACACCTGGTGAACGAGCCGCTCTACCTGAAAGCGACGCTGCACGGTGACGGTCAGCTGACATACGGCCCCGTCCCGAACCTGCCTGGCTCGCCGTACGTGAGCCCCCAGGAGCGCATCAATCCTTATCCGTACTCCGTCTCCTCGGCTCGCAGCCTGTTGCTGGCTCACGGCTGGCAGCCCGGCTCGAACGGCGTGATGACCTGCAAGCGACCCGGCGTTGCCAGCAACGAATGTGGCAAGGGGATCGCGTCTGGTCGCCAGCTCAAGCTGCTCCTCATGTACACGAGCGGGTACCCGACGCTTGCCGCACAGGTGCAGGCATTCGGCACGGCCGCCTCCTCAGCCGGTGTGGGTATCGCGCTCGACCCCCAGACCGAGACCACGATGTTCTCGGTCGCGGGAGTGTGCCCTCCGGGCCCGTGCAACTGGGGCATCGCCTGGTACTCGAACTGGCTGTGGAACTACGGCCAGTCCGATGTCTACCCGACCGGCGGGCAGATGTTCTCGACGGGCAACTACTGGGGAGGCGGCTACTCCTCGGCTGAGGCGAACCATCTGATCCAGCTCACGCACCAAAAGAGCGGCCTCAACTACCTGTACGCCTACGAGAATTACATCTCTCGACAGGTCGCCGCGCTGTGGGCTCCCACCTGGGACAACCAGATCTCCGTCGTGTCGAACAAGCTGCACGGCTGGCAACCACAACAGGTCTTCGCGGACCCGCTTCCGCAGAACTGGTACCTGAGCTCGTGATCGATCACCGGCGAGGCTCGACCTCCTTGCCGGACCAATGAGCGCCGCAGGTCGCCACAAAGGTGCGAAGTCGCGAGCGCCGAGGTGTCGGCCGCCCGGTTTGATGCGCGTGCCCCTCGTTGGTATCGTCAGATGAACAAGAGTCCCGACTTGCACATATGTGCATGAGGGATGGGCCCGGTGTGGTCCAGAGATTGAGCTCCAGAGTCACAAGGGGGGGTCGTGGCGTCGTTGGCATCTGCTGAGCATCGGCTGCTGCTCGTCTCGAGTGACGATGCGCGTCACTACGTCGGGTCGCGCCGGTACCTTTCGGAGAGGATCGACGCCGCGACGTTGGTCGCCGAGGAGATCGGAGACGGCAATCTCAATCTGGTCCTCCTCTGCCGTGACGCCTTCGGACGCGGGGTGTGCCTCAAGCAGTCCCTTCCATATGTTCGCTTGGTTGGCGACTCGTGGCCGCTCACCGAGCAGCGGACGGCGGCAGAGGCCCGATGGTACGAGGCGGTTGCAGCGGTCGCGCCGAACCTCGCCGCGCTTTGCTACGGGTTCGATCAGGACAATCACGTGATCGCGCTCGAGGACCTCTCGGGGTCATCGGTCTGGCGCAAGGAGCTCATTGCCGGTGATCCCTGCGCCGAGGCGGCAGCCGCCATGGGCGTGCTCGTCGCCCGCATGTCGTTCTTCACGTCGTGGATGGCTCTCGGTATCTCCGAGGCCCGGCGACGAGCCGCGACGCACTTGAACGTCGAGCTTTGCGAGATCACTGAGGACCTTGTCTTCACCGAGCCGCTCATCGAGCACCCGCACAACTCTGTCGGCCCGGGTCTCACCGACACCGTCGCTCGTTTGCGGGATGACGGTGATCTCAGGTGCGGAGTCGAAGTGCTCAGGGCACGTTATGTCGAGCACGGCGAGGCACTGATCCACGGCGATCTTCACACCGGCTCGGTAATGGTGGAGCGTTCCGCCGTGGGAGTCACCGCCAAGGCGATCGACGGAGAATTCTGCTGCTACGGCCCGGTAGGTTTCGACCTCGGCACGCTGTTCGCCAACTACCTGTTCGCCGAGGTGCGAGCCGCCGTACTGGGATCCCCGGCGGCCAGCAGAGGCTTCGGCGCGTTGAGTCGCATCAGCTGGGATTCATTTGCCACCGAGATGCGACGTCTCTGGGACACCTCGCCACCGCGAGGATGGTCGCCGACCTTCCTCGAGCAGTGGCTGGGGGCTGTCGGTGTCGATGCGGTCGGCTTTGCCGGCTGTGAGGCCCTTCGGCGCATCGTCGGCCTCGCGAAGGTACAAGACATCGAGAGCCTGCCACCAGATGCCTATGATGTGGCAGGCCGAGCGACGCTAGATATCGCCGCGACCTGGGTCGGTCTATCCTTGAGCCGTTCGGGGTCGCGTCCCGCTGGAGCTGGGCAGGTGCTGGAGATGGCCCGCGACATCGTGGAGGATCGCCTCGACTCCACCTAGGCAAACCTAGACAAGAGGTGGCCTCGCCACGCTAACCGGGGGTGCGCAGGGCCTGGCCGTAGCAGGGGGCAGGGGTTGGGTATGCAAGCGGCGCCCACATGGGGCGTTTGCGAAGAGCAGCTGTTGACAACTAACAAGCAACTGGCGACAACGGCAGTGCAGAGCGATGGAGGGGATTGACGATGATGCGACGAGCCGGTCAAGAGGCGGGCAACCGAGGTCGACGGGGTAGGGCCGCAGCCCTTGTGCTGGCGGCGAGCTCGCTCATTCTCGTGACATTGACGGGAGCCGCCAGCGCTTCTGGCGCCGCGTCGCCGCGCGTACCGGCGGCGCGCGGCGGCACCGCGACGTTCGCGCTGCAGGCGACCGACAGCTTCAGCTGGATGCTGCCCTTTGAGAACTCTGCCAACGAGGAGCCCTGGCAGCTCAGCACCGACGAGGGGATGTGGCGCCCGTTGTACTTCGAGGGCCAGGGGAGCGCGCCGGTCATCAACTACCAGCAGAGCCTCGCCTACCCGCCGGTGTTCTCGAACAGGGACAGGACCATCACCATCCGCCTCCGCAGCTACAAGTGGTCGGACGGCAAGCCAGTCACCACCCGTGACGTCAAGTTCTTCTTCGACCTCTACCGAGCCGGTGAGTCGCAGATCGCCACCCACGTCGCGGGCGAGTTCCCTGACAACGTCACGGCCGTCGACTACGTGAGCCCAACCGAGTTCGTCCTCCACCTGAATCGTAGCTACAGCCAGCAGTGGTACACCGACAACCAGCTCGTCAACATCATCCCGATCCCCCAGCAGACCTGGGACGTGGAGTCATCCGGCGGCCACGTCGGCAACTACGACCTGACCCATGGCGGTGCCTTGAAGGTCTTCAACTACCTCACCGGTCAGTCGAAGAACCTTTCGAGCTATGCGTCCAACCCCCTGTGGAAGACTGTGGACGGCCCATGGACGATGACGAGCTACGACCCGGTGAGCGGAAGGGCCGAGCTGACCAGGAACAACGCGTACTCCGGGCCGCACAAGCCTGCTCTCGACCATGTGATCCTGGAGACGTTCACGAGCGACACCGCCGAGGTGGACGCGCTCAGAAGCGGTACGATCAACTATGGCTACATCCCCTACAGCGACTACGGTCTGACGGGTTACTTCAAGAGCCATGGCTATACGGTCGCGCCGTGGGGCCCCGACTACGAGCAGTCGGTCCAGATCGGGTACACGAGCCACACCTACGGGCCGCTCGTCGACAAGCTGTACATACGCCAGGCACTGCAGCACGTCGTCAACGAGCAGCTCTTCCTGCAGACGACGCTGCACGGGATCGGCCAGCTCACCTACGGGCCGGTGCCGAACATAGCCGGCTCGCCTTTCGTGAGCCCGCAGGAGCGCCATGACCCCTACCCGTTCTCGGTGGCTGCCGCGAGGAAGCTGCTCACCTCCCATGGCTGGGCGCCAGCGGCTGACGGCGTGATGGTCTGTAAGCGCCCGGGGACCGGGGCCGCAAAGTGCGGATCGGGTATCGTGGCCGGGCGCAGCCTCACGCTGCTCATGAACTTCACTACCACCTCCCTCGTAGAGCTCGCGGCCCAGGCGGAGTCTTTCCAGACGGCCGCCAGATCAGCCGGGATCGCGATCAACCTTGCCCCCGAGAGCGCCAACTACATGTTCTCGAACGACGGGGTCTGCCCCCCCGGGCCGTGCAACTACGCGCTCGCGCTCTACCCGCTCTGGTTCACCAACTACGGGGACATGGCCATCCTGCCGACCCTCGGCCAAGAGTTCGGGAAGGGCAACTATTTCGGCGGGGGCTTCTACTCTCCTGTCGTGCAGAAGCTGATCAACGCGGCGCACGTCGACTCCGGTCTGAGCCACATCTTTGCGCTCGAGAACTACGTGTCCAAGGACGTGGCGTCGCTTTGGTGGCCCACTGGAGACAATCAGATATCGGTAGTGAGCAACACCTTGAAGGGTTGGAGCCCGCAGCAGGCGTTCGGCAATCCGCGGTTCTCACAGTGGTACTTCTCCTCATGAGACGCGGGCATCCCCTGCGCCCTCCAGGACCTGCGCGGTGACCGGCTACATCCTGCGCCGGTTGGCTCAGACGGTCGTCGTCACCTTGATCGTCTCGGTCGTGGTCTTCATCCTCCTCCACGAGCTTCCCGGCGGGCTCGTGCGTGCGCAGATAGGGCCGCGAGCCACCGCGCAGTCGGTACGAGAGCTCACCATCCAGGAGGGCCTCAACCGCTCCCTTCCCGTCCAGTTCGGGGTCTGGCTGTGGAACGCCCTCCACGGCAACCTGGGTTTCTCCTACAAGCTCAACCAGCCGGTCGGCACCTTGCTGGCCGAGTTCGTGCCCCGCACCCTCCTGCTTGTCGGATCCTCCCTCGCGCTGGCCGTGGCCATCGCGGTGCCGATGGGCATGGTGCAGGGCCTCAGGCGCAACAAGGTCGACGACCACGGCCTTACGGCGGTGATGCTCACGTTCTATTCGATGCCGAGCTTCCTGCTCGGCGTCGCGCTCATAGTCGTTCTCAACCTCTGGCTGAACGTGCTCCCCTCGACGGCGTCGGACTACGGCACCAGCCTCGTCGTCGACTTCCGGGATCTTGTCCTGCCGGTGCTCACACTGTGCCTCGGCAACGTCAGCTACTTCAGCCGGTACATGCGCTCGGCCACGATCGACAACCTCCTCGCCGACCATGTGAGGACGGCGCGGGCCAAGGGGGACTCGACCCGCCAAGTGCTGATGCGCCATGTCATGCGCAACGCCCTGTCCTCCACCGTTACCCTGCTCGGGCTCTCGCTTCCCTATGTGTTCTCCGGCTCTCTCATCATCGAGGCGCTCTTCAACTTTCCCGGCGTGGGCCTCTTGTTCTGGAACGCCTCCCAGGATCGGGACTTCCCCGTGCTGCTCGGCGTCGTCCTCGTCGTCACAGTTGCCACGATCATCGGCAACCTGCTGGCGGACCTCGGCTACGCGTGGCTCGACCCGCGGGTGCGTTATTCATGAGCGATCTCTCGGTCGAGCAGAGCCTTTCGGTCGAGCAGAGCCTTTCGGGTGGGCCGCATATTGGGGGGGAGTCGGGCATCGACCTGTTCGACAAGGGCGGCGCCGCGCTAAGCGCGACACCGTTCTGGCGTCAGGCGGCCTCGACGTTCTTCGAGAACAAGCTGGCGGTGGTGAGCTCCGGACTGCTCGTCTTCGTCGTGGCCTTCAGCTTTCTCGGGCCGTTCCTCTACCACACCAACCAGGTGGCGGCGAACCTGCTGTTGGAGAACGAGCCGCCGTCTGCGGCTCACCTCCTCGGCACGACGCCGGCCGGGCGCGACGTGATCGGCCGGCTCATGGTGGGTGGGCAGAGCACGCTGGAGGTGGGCCTCGGGGTGGGCCTCCTCGCAACTCTGTTCGGCCTGGCATGGGGGACGATCGCGGGCTACCTCGGTGGCATCGTCGACGCGGTCATGATGCGGATCGTCGATGCCATGTTGTCGATCCCCTTTCTTTTCTTCGTGGTCGTGCTGGCGGCCCTCGTCCAGCCAACCCTCCCCCTTATCATCCTTGTCATCTCGGCAGTGAGCTGGCTCTCGACGGCGCGCCTCACCAGAGGAGAAACCCTGTCCCTGCGCACCCGAGACTACGTCGGAGCCGCCCGGGTCTTCGGGGCGAGCGGCTGGCACACCGTCGCGCGCCACGTCACGCCCAACCTGCTCGGCGTCGTCATCGTGAACGGGACGCTCAAGGTGGCAGATGCAATCCTCATCTTTGCCTCCATTAGCTTTCTCGGCCTGGGCGTGCCACCTCCTGCGACCAACTGGGGTGCGATCTTGACCGCGGGGGTGAACAACCTCTTCGACGGGTACTGGTGGCAGCTGTGGCCGGCGGCGGTGCTCATCGTCGTGACCGTGCTCGCAGTGAACGTTCTCGGCGACGCCCTCGCGGACGTCGTCGAGATACGCCTGCAGCGCCGCTGAGAGCTTCGCCGGCCGGATCGCGCCGGACCGCACGACATTGACGGCCTATGGCAGCCGCGGCTAGTCTTTCGACCAGATGTGCACCCGTGCACATTTATGCAACGGCAGGGTCAGGTTGAGCAACGGGCAGTCCCACCAGCGGAGTCGGAGCGACGGGGAGTGCCGGTTGCCTCCGCCCTGGTCCGAAGGAGGGGTGAGCAGTCGAGTGGAAGTCGCTGAACAAGGTCCCCCAGATGCTCACTTGGAGCGCCCAGCTTGGCGGCGCTCGGTCCGTTATGCCGGCGACTGCGTCGAGGTGGTCGACCAGACACGGCTACCGTCGTCTTGGGTGAACGTCTCGCTCCGAAGCTCAGACGACGTCGTCGACGCCATTGCCCGCCTCGTCGTGAGGGGGGCCCCGGCGATCGGCGCGTGCGGGGCATTCGGACTCGCGCTCGCGATCAGTAGTGGCGAGGTCGACCCAACCAGCCCGTCAGCTCACTTCGCCGGCTCGCTTCGCTCTGTTGCCGATCGACTGTCAGCCGCCCGGCCCACGGCGGTCAATCTGTCACGGGCGGTCGAGAGGGTGTTCGAGGCGGCCCTTGCGGCTCCAGTCGGCCGGCGCGCAGCTGCTGCGCTCGAGGCGGCGACGGCTGTAGCAGACGAAGACGCCTTTGCCTGTGACGCCATGGCCCAACTGGGAGCCGACCGTGTCGGCCCTGCCCGCCGGGTCCTCACCCACTGCAACACGGGCCGGCTCGCGACCTGTGGGGCCGGCACCGCGCTCGGCGTCGTCTACGAGCTGAGCGCCCGTGGCCACCTGGACGAAGTGCTCGTGGACGAGACGCGGCCGCTCCTGCAAGGTGCCCGTCTCAGCGCGACCGAGCTCGTCGAGGCCGGCATCGCCGTTCGAGTGATCGTAGATGGTGCGGCCGCGGCCGCGATGGCCCTCGCCATGGTCGACGCCGTGCTCGTCGGCGCGGACCGGATCGCCTGCAACGGCGACACGGCCAACAAGATCGGCACCTACGGGCTCGCGCTGTCGGCGGCCGCACACCATGTGCCTTTCTACGTGGTCGCACCCACCTCGACGCTCGATGGGTCGATATCTCGAGGAAGCGACATCGTCATCGAGGAGCGCCCGGGCGACGAGGTGCTGTCTTGGCGGGGCGAGGAGATCGCAGGGAGCGGTGCTCGGGCCTGGAACCCGGCCTTCGACGTGACTCCGGGGCATCTAATAACGGCGATCATCACCGAGGCCGGCGTGGTCGAGCCCCCCTTCGAGGTCGGCCTGCGGGAGATCGCGGCCCACCTCAGCGGTCGCGCCGCCGGTGCCAGAGCGGGGGCCTAACGCCGGTGCGCGCCGCCGTCTCAGTTGCGCCGCGAAAGCTCGTGATCTCCGAGGACTACCCGGTCCCCGAGATGCAGGCTGGCGATGTGCTCGTCGAGGTCGAGCTCTGCGGGATCTGTGGGAGTGACCTCATGGACTGGTACGTAGCCCAGAAGGTCCCAGTCGTGCTCGGACATGAGATCGTCGGGCGAGTCGCAGTGCTTGATCCGAACCTCGATCATGGCCTCTTAGTAGGGGACCGGGTCTTTGTCCACCACCACGTCGCCTGTGGCACATGCAGGTTGTGCCGGCGGGGCAAAGCAACCCTGTGCCCTTCTTTCCGCTCGAGTCGGATCGAACCCGGAGGTCTTGCCCAGCTCGTGCGCGTGCCATCCGCGCACGTAGCTGACGGGCTGCTCCACCTGCCCGACAGCCTCTCAAGCGAGACGGCCACGATGCTCGAGCCTCTCGCCTGTTGCGTGCGCGGCGTGAAGAGCGCGGGGGTTCGCCGTGGCGACCGGGCCCTTGTGGTGGGGCTCGGTCAGATGGGACAGCTCTACTCGAGAGCCCTCACAGCCGAAGGTGTGGCGGTAGTAGGCACTGACCTTTTGCCCGAGCGTCGAGCCCTGGCGGAAACGGTCGGGGTCGTGACTTGTGCTCCATCGAGCGAGGAGATCTCCGCGCACGCACCCCCGAGCGACCCGTGGGATCTGATCGCGCTGTGCACTGGGCACGCCGGCGCGTTCGCCCTCGGGTTTGCCGCTGCCGGCAAGGGCTCGGTCGTGCAGTTGTTCGCGCCTCCTCCACCGGGCGGGCAGCTGAGCTTCGACGCCAACCGCCTTTTTTTTGACGAGATCACCGTGCAGGCGAGCTACTCTGCCGCCGCACGCGACACCCTCGCCGCGCTCTGTCTGCTCGCGAACGGGAACCTCGATACAGCCGGGATGGTCAGCCACCGGTTCCCGCTGGACCGTGCCGGTGAGGCGCTGGACACCGCCAGACGGCAGGACGGCGTCATGAAGGTCGTCGTCGAGGCCGGCGCGCCCACTGTGCGCCCGAGGACCTGAGCGGTGCGAGCCGCAGTTCTTTATGGCGTCGGTGACCTCCGCGTCGAGGTGCTCTCGGACCTCGTCCCCGGCCCGGGAGAGGTCTTGCTCGGCATCGAGTCGGCGCTCACCTGTGGCACCGACCGCAAGGCCTATCTCCGGGGGCACCCGCGCTACCTGCGATCGGGCGGAGTGCTCGGTCACGAGTACGCGGGGCGGATCCTTGCGACCGGGCCCGGCGTGTCGTCGGTCCACGCGGGTGCGAGAGTCATCGCTGCCAACTCGGCTCCCTGTGGTTCCTGCTTCCAATGTGAGCGCGCGCGGTGGTCGTTGTGCGAGAGCCTCACCTACGTCTTCGGTGGGTTCGCCGAGGCAGTTGTGATCCCCGCTGTCGTCGTGGAGCACAACCTTCACCTTCTCCCCGCAAGCCTCCCGATGGAGATCGCCCCGATCTACGAGCCACTTGCCTGCGCGCTTAAAGCCGTGCGGGACCTCGCTCCTGCGCCTTCGTCGCAGGCCCTGGTTCTCGGGGCCGGGGCTCTCGGTCTCCTGCTCACCGCCGCTCTCTCCCGCCGGGGCGTCGAAGTGACCGTGCTCGACCCGCACCCCGAGCGGCTCGAGCTAGCCCATGGATTTGGGGCGACGGCGGTCGTCACCGCCCGCAAGGGGCCGGCTGACGTCGCGGCGGTCCGGGCGGCGATCAACGCCGGCCGGGGGCCCGAGCTTGTCATCGAGGCCGTCGGTCAGCCGACAGCCTGGGCGCTCGCCCTCGAGATGAGCTGCGCCGGCGGTACGGTCTGCCTCTTCGGTGGCTGTGCCGCGGGAAGCTCGGTGGAGCTCGACACCCATCGGGTTCACTACGACGAGCTGGCGGTACGCGGTTGCTTCCACCACGACCCCCCGGCCGTGGTCGAGGCGATCGAGCTCCTGCAGGACCGCTCTGTTCCCTGGCAGCAGCTGATCGGTGGCGAGGTCGGCCTTGACGACCTCGCGAGGGTGCTGTCCGGGGAGCTCTTTCCGACGGCGCTCAAGGTCGCGGTGCGGGTGTGAGACCTTGAAGTTCGGCAAGGAGCTCGCGCGCCGTCTCCTCATCGGTGACGAGGCGATCCACGACCCCGGTGGCGATCGCTCCCTTGATCGCGTGCAGCTTCCCAGCGCCCCCGGCGACCGCGACGACGTCCTTCGAGAGGCGAAGGTCCTCGATGCCGAGTCCGATCCAATGAGCACCGCCGGCGGCGATCGTCTCACCTGTGACCGAGAAGAACGATCCAAGGAGGTCGCCCACGGCGCCGCGCTTGACGAGCGAGTCCAGCTCTGCGCGGCTGAGCAGGTCGGTCGCGAGCAGCGGCGTGTCGTTCGCGACAGCTCCGATGGAGACGACCGTCACCTCGGCACCACGGGCGAGGTCGATCGCGTGGCGTACGGCTGCCGTTGCGAGCAAGCCGCTCGCCACTTTCTCGTCGCGCACGAGGGCGGGGGCCGGGACGTGCACGGCTTCGATGGAGAAGGCGGAGCCGAGCACCGAGCTCACGTCCATGGCCGCCGCGCCTCTGATCCCATGGGCATGGCCGATCGCATCGACGAGGCGACTCGAGCGAGCGGAACGGCCCTGGATGAGGGTCGCGGCCTCGGCGAGGGTGCGCCCCCATCCGACCGCGACCGTGGGGGTGCCGGCGGCCAGCAGGACCTCGAAGATCCGAGCCGCGGCGCGAGCCGTCGCAGTGCGCGGCGGCTCGCCGGCCCTAAGAGGGGCGACTCTCACCTCGCGAAGTGCCGGGTAGGCACAAAGTACGTCGCGCTCGAGCTGCGCGAGCTCGGGGAGCGGGACGGTGACTCGGATCTCGACGATGCCCGTGCTCTCGGCTCGCTTAAGGGCGCGACTGATCGTCGAGCGGGACACACCGAGCCGGCTGGCGATTTGCTGTTGCGTGAGGCCGTACTCGTGGTACATCCATGCGGCTCTCGTGGCCAGAGCATCGGCCTCTCCCCCCGTCACCCGACCAGTGTCTCAGCTCGGCCAGCCACCTGCCACCTCGGTGCCAGGGGCCACCTCGGTGCCAGAGGCCACCACCAACACACGACAAAGGACTGCCAGTGATAACCACCGAGGACTGCCAGTGATAACCACCGAGACGGCTTCACAACGTGCCGGCCAAGCGGAC
>CAZAMA010000041.1:17819-20605 GCA_964485645.1 uncultured Acidimicrobiaceae bacterium
AGGACTGCCAGTGATAACCACCGAGACGGCTTCACAACGTGCCGGCCAAGCGGACTTGGATCCGCGCCAGGTGCTCCAGGCTCTCGAACCTCCAGCACCGGAGCAATTCGACGAGGTCGCCAAACAAGCTTGGCGGATCCGCCACCGGGTCTTGGAGCACACGATCGACAACGGCGGCGGCTATCTTTCCCAGGCCTGCTCGAGCGCTGAGATCTTCGCGACCCTCTACTCGGTATTGATGAACCTCGGCGCCGCCGAGGGCGATCACCGGGCTGCAGCTTTTGCCGGCACGCCGGGCGAGGACGGCACCCTCAGAACTACGGGCGCGCGTTTCAACGGCGCGCAAGACGACGTCCACGACCGTTTCCTCATGTCGCCGGCGCACTACGCGCTCGTGCTCTACGCGGCGCTCATCGAGGTCGGCCGACTCGAGCCGGAGTCGTTGGAGGGTTTTAACAAGGACGGATCGACGGTCGAGATGATCGGCGCCGAGCACTCGCCCGGCATGGAGGCGACGACCGGGTCTCTCGGTCAGGCGCTCGCGGTCGGCATCGGACGGGCCCTTGCCCGCCGGCGGCGGGGCGCGGCCGGACGGATCTGGGTGCTGTTGTCCGACGGGGAACTGCAAGAAGGTGAGACCTGGGAGTCGCTCACTGCAGCCTCGGCCTACGAGCTGTCGAACCTCGTCGTCGTCGTCGAGGCAAACGGCTCGCAGTGCGACGGCCCTATAGGCACCGTTCTTGGCATCGAGCCGATCGCAGAGAAGATCGCGAGCTTTGGATGGGACGTGCGCGAGGTGGACGGCCACGATGTCACGGCGATCTTTTCGGCCGGGGCATCGCTTCTCGATGAGAAATCCGTGCCGCTTCGCCCGAAGGCGATCATCTGCCGCACGTGCTGCTGGCGTGACATACCCTCCCTCCAGTCCCACGCGCCGAAGTACCACTACATCCGCCTCACGCCCGACGAGGCCGTGGCAGCACGGGCCGATCTGAAGAGGGCAGTGCGATGAGCTTGGTTGTGGCCGAGGGTCCGCTCTTAAAGGGCGAGAAGGTGCTCCGACCCTTTCGGTCGAGCTTCGTCGAATACGGGGCGAGCCACGAGGAAGTCGTGTGCCTCTCGGCAGACCTCACGTCTTCGTGCGAGGCAGACGGCTTTCGTGAGGCCTTCCCCGACCGGTTCTACTCGATGGGCATGACCGAGCAGTCGATGATGGGAGTTGCCGGCGGGCTCGCGCGCGAGGGGCTCGTGCCCTTCGTGACCACCTTCAGCGTCTTTGTCACTCGTCGTCCCTATGACCAGGTGGCCATGGCGATCGCCTATCCAGACCTACCGGTGCGCCTCATCGGTTTCCTGCCTGGCATCACGACTCCGGGCGGTGTCACCCACCAGGCGATCGACGACGTGAACCTCATGCGGGGCCTGCCGAACATGACCGTTATCGACCTCGGCGACGCGAGCGAGGTCGAGTCCGTCTGGCGTGCCTTCGACGCCATCGACGGGCCGGTCTTCTGCCGGATGCTGCGCGGCGAGGTGCCCCGACTTTTTGGCAGTCCGATGACATTTGGTAAGGCGCGGCTGCTGCGCGAGGGGGGAGATGTGGCAGTCGTCTCGAGCGGGTTCGCCACTTACCTCGCGCGTGCTGCGGTGCCATATCTCGAAAGCCAAAAGATGCGCGTCTCGCACCTCCACATAAGCACGCTCAAGCCCTTCGACGACCCGCTCGTTCTCGAGACGCTCGGTTCGGTCCGCCACGTCGTCACCGTCGAGAACCACTCGACCATAGGTGGCCTCGGCAGTGCGGTCTGCGAGATGCTGGCCGAAGCAGGTGCGGGCGTGCCAGTGACACGACTGGGTGTCGCGGACCGCTTCACCCACGGGGGCAGCACCGAGTACCTCGCGAGCTACTACGGCTTGGATGCCTACGCCGTCGTCCGGGCAGCATCGGCGGGCGCCGGGCGGCCGGTCGTCGCGAGCGAGGCCGAGCTTCGAGCCGAGCTGGACGTGCTTCGCGCCGAGCTCGACGTCGCGCCCGGCGTCGCGTTCGACGGCGCGCTCGACAAGCCAGCCCCTGCCGGCCCCCTGCCGGCCAACGTGGAGGCGCTGTAGTGGCAAAACGGGCGTCACGCCCGGCACCGCCGCCTCGCGCCGGCGGTACAGGCGCGCCCGGCGTCGCGACGACCCAACTCGAGGCTCTGCGTGAGATCGAGCAGCGCGTCCTCTGGCTGGCGGTGAGGATGGTCGACATCGCCAACCACGAAAGGCCCAGCACCGACGGCATAAAGGTCGGCGGCCACCAGGCCTCCAGTGCCTCCTTGGTCTCGGTGCTGACGGCGCTCTACTTCTCGCACCTCGATCCGCCGGACAAGGTCTCGGTGAAGCCACACGCGTCCCCGGTGCTGCACGCCATCGAGTACCTTCTTGGCGGCCTCGACCGTAGGTACCTGCACAGGCTGCGAGAGCTCGGGGGCTTACAGGCTTATCCGAGCCGGACCAAGGATCCGGACCGGGTCGACTTCTCGACCGGCTCGGTTGGCCTCGGCGCGGCCGCGCCTCTCTTCGCAGCCGTCACGAGGCGGTACGTCGATGCCCACTTCGGTGCTCGGCCAAAGAGCCGCTTTGTCTCGTTGCTGGGCGACGCCGAGCTCGACGAGGGCAACGTCTGGGAAGCGGTTACCGAGGAGGCGCTCGCCGGCCTGGGCAACGTCCTCTGGATCATCGACCTCAACCGCCAGAGCCTCGACCGCATCGTCCCCGGCGTCCGCGCCGCCCGGCTCAAGGCCCTC
>CAZAMA010000042.1:0-20539 GCA_964485645.1 uncultured Acidimicrobiaceae bacterium
CGGTCGCGTACCCCCTGTGGGTGAGAGGAATACCGGCGTCCGCGGTCACCCCGTTCACCGAGGACACACCCGGCACCACCTCGAATCCGATACCGGCCGAACGAAGAGCAAGAGCCTCTTCGCCGCCACGGCCGAACACGAATGGATCGCCGCCTTTCAGCCGTACGACCGTTTCGTGGCGCCCTGCGAGCTCGACAAGAAGCGCGTTGATCGACTCCTGATCGATCCGGACCCCGGGACGCTTACCCACAGAGTGCAGCTCTGCGCCTGGATCTGCGAGCTCGAGCAGGCGCGGATTGACGAGCCGGTCGAAGACGACCGCCCCGGCTCGCCCGAGCAGGTCGGCACCTCGAACAGTTATGAGACCGGCATCGCCCGGCCCGGCTCCGACCAGGTGCACCGTCACCGAGCAAGGCCTCCCTCGTCAAGAAGCGCCCGGCCGCCTCGTTCGTCGAGCAACCTTGCCGCGAGCGCCATTCCGAGGGCCTCGGGCTCAGGCCCCGTCATCGCCTCGCGCACAACCACGTGCCCGTCAAGGGACGCGATCATGGCTTCGAGCTGGATCAGGTCGCCTTGAAGGCAGCGCGCATGGGCGCCAACCGGGGCGTCGCAACCACCTCCTACGGCGCGCAACCACGCCCGCTCGGACTCCACCGCCGCTCTCGTGGAAGGGTGGTCGATGGCTTGCAGTGCGTGCAGGACGAGCAAGTCGTCGTCCCTGCAGCAGACCGCGACTGCCCCCTGGCCGACTTGCGGCAACATCTCGGCCCGAGACAGCACCTGGGCCACGCTCGCGCCGAGACCGAGGCGTGCCAGGGCCGCCATCGCTACTACGACCGCCCCGCCGGCCGGCACCTTCGAGAGCCGGGTCGCCATGTTGCCGCGCAGCTCGACAAAACGCAGGTCCGGTCGGATCCACCCAAGCTGTGCCCGACGGCGCACTGAACCACTGGCCACGACTGCACCCGCGCGAAGCTCCGACAGCGGCAGGCCGACCAGCGCATCGCGCGGGTCACCACGGGGCAGGAGGGCCGCGACCACGAGACCGCCCGCAAGACTTGCCGGCAGATCCTTGGCCGAGTGGACGGACGCATCGGCCCGCCCCGCCAGCACCGCGTCGTCGACCTCCTTCACGAAGACACCCCGACCGCCGATGGCATGGATAGGGACACTGCACGCGATATCGCCCGCGGTCTCCACCGTGAGCACCTCGACAGCGACGCCGCCTGGCTGGACACCGGCGCGCCGCTCGCCGGCGAGAGCGGCGGCGACGAGGTCGACCTGACAAAGGGCGAGGGGACTCGAGCGAGTCGCGAGTCGCAACACTGGGATCGAGTCGGTCATCGGGAGAAAGGCACGGGGTAACGCCTCTCCTAGAGGTCGAAGAGCGACCGCACGGCATCCGCGAGGCGCTCGCCTCTTGGTGAACCTGCTGCCTCCTTCAGGCGAACGGTCGGGCTGTGAAGCAGCTTGGCTACGACGCGACGCGTCACGGTGTCGATCAGGTCAAGGTGCTCAGGCGAGAGGTCGTGCATGCGCGCCCGGTAGCGGTCCAGCTCCCCGGAGCGCAACAGCTCCGCTCTGTCCCGTAGGGCCGCGAGCACTGGCACGGCGAGGCGGCCGGCCACGGCCGCGTGGTAGCGATCCAGCTCTTCGGCAAGTATGCCTCGCACCGCTGGCACTTCCTCCTCGCGCTCTGCCATCCGGGCTTCCGCGTAACGCCGCACGTCCTCCACGTCGAGGCGGACGACCCCGTCGAAGGAGTCGACCGAGGGATCGACGTCACGCGGTATAGCCAGGTCGACGATCACTACGGCTGGCCGCTCGCGCCGCGCGTGCAGGGCTGCGCCGACCATCTCGGGGCCGATTATCACGTTGTCCGCCGCCGTCGAGGTGAGCACCACGTCGGCCCCCACCAGCTCGTTGGCGACTTCCGCGAGACCGACGACGCGTGCACCGAGCGTGCCTGCCAGGTCCGCAGCCCTGCCGGTACCTCGGTTGGCCACGACGATCTCGCCCGTGAGGTCCGTCCTGCCGGCGAGCGCACGGGCCATCCCGGCTCCCATATCCCCGGCACCGACGAGCAAAAGGCACTTGCCGTCGAAGCCGCCTGCCCTGAAGGCGGCAAGCTCCACCGCTGCGTCCGCGAGCGATGTCGTTCCTCGTTGGATGGCGGTCTCGGTGCGGGCGCGCTTTGCTGCCTCGATCGCATGACGAAACAGGGCTCCGAGCACCCCACCGGTAGCCCCCTCACTCCGGGCGGCAGCATAAGCCTGCCTCACCTGGCGGAGGATCTCGCCCTCGCCGAGAACAGGCGAGTCGATACCAGCAGCCACTTCGAACAGGTATGCCACCGCGGCGTCGTCATAGCGGCAGGACAGGCCGCCACCGATCTCCAGCGTTCCGCCTCCTGGCTCAGGTCGGCGCTCGCCACCCTCTAGGTGGTTGGCTCGCGACGTGGACGGAGTCTCTCCGGCAGTCCCCACCGAGGTTCTGGCACCCGAGTCACACATGGCATCGGCCAGCGCCATGCGGCGGAGGAAGAACGACTCGATGTCTGCCACCCCGTCGTGAAATCGGTCCAGGACTGCATAGACCTCGGTACGGAGGCACGTCGAGAGAATGACAGCCTCTGACAGGTTCGGGCTCCCGCTAAGCTCTGCGAGCGCCTTTGGCAGCTCGGGCTCGCTGACGGCAACCCGTTCGAATACCTGAAGCGGGAAGTCCCGCTCGTGCACTCCTACGACGACGACCGCCACAGGCGGCTACCTCTCCCTCAGGGACGCCGCTTCGCGTGTCCGGGTCCAGCGGCGCCGATGAGGGGCGCTCGCACCTGTGCCGCACGAACCGGCACCCACCGCGATCGTAACCGGCCGATCACGAGATAAGTCCCGCGCCTAGGTCTGAAGCAGCTTCTACCGGCTCCGGGTGAGCCTGGTAGAAGGCGAGCACCTGGAGCTCGGCGGAGAAGTCGACATGCCGCACGTGCACGGAGGGCGGCGCGACAAGGACGCTCGGGGCAAAATTCAAGATCGCGTTCACACCGGAAGCGACCATCTGCTCGCACACGTCCTGCGCTGCGCTCGCAGGCGTGGTGATGACGCCCATCGAAGCACCGGTCAGCCGGCAGACTTGAGGAAGCGTCGAGATGTGTGCCACGCCCGTGCCGGATACGAGCTCACCGAGCGCGCCCGGCGCCACGTCGAACAGCCCTACGATCCGGAAACCTCCGGACATGAAACCCGGGGAGCGTGCGAGCGCATGTCCCAGGTGGCCCATTCCGGCCATCACCACACATCGCTCACGATCGAGGCCGAGCTCACGCTCGATCTGTCCGAGAAGGTATCCGACGTCGTACCCCGTCCCTCTGGTGCCGTAAGTCCCGAAGTACGAGAGGTCCTTTCGGACCTTGGCGGCGTTGACTCCACATGCACATGCAAGCTCCGCAGACGACACCGTCGCCACCGCCCCGAGCGCGAGGTCACGCAGCACTCGCTGGTAGAGGGGAAGACGAACGACTGTCGGCTCTGGTATTCGCCGTCCGAAACGCTCAACCATGTAGCGAGATCGTAACAAAGCGCGCGGTGAACCCACAAAACCGCGCGGATGGGACGCCACCGCGAGCCACCGCGAGCCGATCGCCGGCCCTTGCGCGCTGGGCCCGATTTGGCTCAGCCCGCTTCTGTGAAGCGCTCCGAAAGGTAACGGTTCACGTCCTCTTCTCGCAGCCGGTACGACTTACCGACCCGGACAGCCGGAAGCTGACCTGAGTTGATGAGCCGGTACACCGTCATGCTGGACACGCGCAGCACGCGCGCGACTTCCGCGACGGTGTAGAACTTGGCCTTTGAATAGTCGATGCTCGTCAGATGGATCACCCCTCTCCGCCTGACCATGACTGTACGCCAATGTGGCTCAAGTGGAAAGTGTGACTCCCTACCTGAGGCCGAGGGGCCATGTCAGGCGAGGGGCCCGCTAGTCGTCTCCAAGCTCCCGGGACCGGTCTGCGGCCGCCGCGACCGCATCTATCAGCGCGGATCGGAAGGCCCGTCGCTCGAGGACGCCAAGGCCGGCCGCGGTCGTACCTCCAGGAGAGGTGATCGCGGACCTCAGCACCTCGGGGGTATCTCCCGTCTCGGCAAGTAGCCGCGCGGATCCGAGAACCGTGTTGGTGACGAGCAGGCGGCTGACGCCCCGGTCCAGACCCTGCGCGACGCCGGCCTCGATCATCGCCTCGGCCAGCAGGAACACATAAGCAGGTCCCGAGCCTGAAAGTCCGGTCACGGCATCGAGCGCCTTCTCGGCGACGCGGGCCACGACGCCGAAGGAAGAGAGCACGGCCTCGGCCCAAGCGAAGTCGTTCTCGGTCACCGAGTCGCCCCCTGCAAGGGCGGAGGCCGCAGAGCCGAGAACAGCCGGCAGGTTCGGCATGGCCCTCAGCACTGCCGTGCCGGCGGGGAGCCATGTTTCGAGCTTGGCGATCGTGACTCCAGCCATGATCGAGAGGACTCGCGGCACGCGCAGCTTGGCCAGCTCACTGACGGCAGTCTCTGCGTCGGAGGGCTTGACGGCGAGAACGGCCGAGTCCGCCACGACCGGAGCGCCGGTGATGACGACGCCTGGGAAGCGCCCGGCCAGATCGTCGCGAGCGGACTCGAGTCGCTCGGCAATAGTGATGTCTCCCGGGTCCAGCCATCCTGAGCGCAGAAGGCCCCCGATAAGCGCGTTGCCCATTCGTCCTCCGCCGACGACGACGAGGCGAGTCATCTCAACACTCGACTAACTCGCGTGAGGCCAGCGCGTCGTGGAGAGACCGCAGGCGTGCTGCTGCCGTGCTCCAGGTGTACTCCCGTGCCATCAACACTCCTCCCGCTCCGAGATCTGCCTGCCGCTCCGGGTGCGCAACTATCTCGGCGACTCGCTTGGCGAACGCTTCCGCGTCGCCCGACTCCACGAGATAGCCGGTCCTGCCATCTTTGACGAGCGTCGTGAGCCCCCCGACGGCTGCTGCGACCACCGGAGTACCGCAGGCGGCGGCTTCGAGCGCGACGAGGCCAAAGGATTCCGACCGAGACGGTACGAGGCAGCAATCGGCCGCTCGGTAGTAGGTGGAGAGAAGCTCGTGGGGCTGCGGCGGTTTGAACACGACGCTCCGACTGAGCCCGAGGGAGCTTGACAGCGCGTGAAGAGCCGCGATCTCCTCGTCGCCGTGCGGGCCGCTCGGCCCACCGACTATCACCAGTCGAGCATCTCGGACTCCACCGGATCGCAGCTCGGCCAACGCGCGTACGGCAACGTCTGCGCCCTTCAAGGGCTGGATACGTCCGACGAAGAGAAGGAGCGGCCCGCTCGCGTCGTCGAGGCCGAGAGAGCGCCTCGCCATCGGGCGGTCCCCGGGGGAGAAGAACGCGTGGTCGACCCCGAGGGGCACTATCTCGATTCGTTGGCGGTCGGCTCCGTACAGGTCGACGAGCTGCTCAGCCTCGACGTCACACGAAGCAAGCAGTGCGTCGGAACACCCGATGATCGTCGCCTCCGCCTCGGCTCGCCGGACTCCCGCCGCGGCCTCCAGCTCTTCCACGCTGGCCGTCGCCTTCACCCTGTCAAGGGTGTGGAAGGTCGAGATGAGGGGAAGATCGAGGCGGTGCTTGATCGCGTGACCCGCGAGTCCCGACAACCAGTAGTTGGCGTGCACGGCGCTCGCAGCTGCCTCGACCGGTCCGGTGCTGCTCGTTCCGGGCCCGTGCCAGCGCGCGACGGCACCGGTCATGTGGGCGATCACGCCATCGGTGAACTCCTCGACGTGCTCGTGCAGCCGCTCCTTTGGCACCAAGGACGCCGGCCCGGCGTCTACGTGATGCACTGCGAAGCCGGGTTCGACGTACACGGTGAAGGGCAGTTCTGCGCGGTCGCGCCGCGTGTACACGTCGCAGGCGACACCCGCACGCGCGAGTGCCGTGGACAGCTCTCTCACATAGACGTTCATTCCGCCACCGTCGCCGGTGCCGGGTTGGGCCAAGGGTGAGGTGTGCAGGGAAAGCACAGCGATCCTGCGCATCTGAGCCAGCTTACCGAACAGCTCGCGCGGCTCCACCGTCGACGTCGTCATTGCCGTCGACGTCGTCATTGCCGTCGACGTCGTCATCGCGCGCACCGCGGCCCGCGACAACCTCGCCATCGGGCTCGTCGACGTCGTTGTGGGAAGGAGCCACCTCTGACTGCCCCCGAAAAGACAGGTAGACGGCTATGAGAACTTGCTTCTGGTTGTCGTCTATGTCGGAAGCGGAAAGGATGTGACCCACGAGGTCGGCATGCAGGTCCCGGTTGTCGTCGAGTATGCCGGCGCGGACATAGAGGCTCTCGGCCGAGATGCGCAGAGCCTTCGCTATCTGCTGGAGGATCTCTGCCGACGGCTTGCGCAGGCCGCGCTCGATCTGGCTCAGGTACGGGTTCGAGATCCCGGCTATCTCAGACATCCGGCGGAGCGACAGTCGCGCCATCTCCCTCTGGGTGCGGATGAACTCGCCCAGGTCCGTCCAGCGGTCCGGCAGGTCTCTCAGCGTGAGCCGCCCTCTGGGCCGGCCGGCCATTCATCGCGACCGGCGCCCTGATCCTCGAGCAGCGTGTCGGCACGAGCCGCCCCCGACTTGTAACGGTGAACCACTATTGCCTGGAGCATGTCGATCCGCTCGTGAAGCACGCGGCGCTCCGCCGACAGCGCCGACTCTTGTTGGGAGAGACGCGAGACGAGCTCAGAGAGCTCGGTGTCGTCGAAGCTCTCGAGGTTGGCTCCGGGAAGCATGCCGCCCTTGAAGGCGGTGGCAGCCAGATCCGGGGCGACTATGGCCGCTATCTCGTCAGGAGCCAGACCCGCGTCCTCGGTGAACACCTCTGTCACCGCCGGCATCGAGAGAGCCGACGCCGTCGGGTGGGTGGTCGTCCTGTGGCCGCCCAGCTCACGACTACGGTCCGAACCACCGACCCCTCGTGGAGCCTGAGCCCCCGCGAGTATCGTCGGGAGGTCCTCGACCAAGCGGTGCTGGTGATCCTCTACCGCCTCCCCCAGGCGGAGCTCCATCTCGGCCAGGACGAGGTCGATCTGACCCTGCAGAACCCTACGCAGGTAGGAGATGAGATCCTCGACCCGGCGGCACTCCGCCCGCTTCTCGCGAAGCTCGCCGACAGACGCGTCAGTCAACCCCTCGATGAACTCGGGGGAGAGAAGCCTGTCCACGTCTTTGCGGTGTAAAGCCATCAGTCCAAAGCTCCCGTTTCCTGCGAGAGAGCGTACTGCCTCAACTTCGCCGCCTGGCCGGGTGGTAGGGGGACCAGTAGCACCACAGCACGCGACCTATCACCGAAGAGAGGGGAATCGGTCCGAAGTGCCGGCTGTCTCTGCTCGCGGCGGTGTTGTCTCCCTCCACGCGGATCGAGCTTCTGTCAACGCCCACCACTCGCTTCACGAGCACCGATGCGTCGCCGTCGGGGCTAACGAGGGCCACCAGGTCACCGACGGTCACGCGGTCTGTGCGCAAGACCAGCACCCGGTCGCCGGGAGCCAGGACCGGGACCATGCTCAGACCTTCGACTTCCAAACGCATGAACCGGCGCTTGCCGACGATAACGGCAGTCAGGAGCGCTATCGCCGAGGCCAGAGCCGAACCAAGAACTGCCGCGCGCCGCAGCCGCGCGGCATCCATGGCGCGAAGACACCTGAGTCGGCGCACACAGCTTGCGCAACGAGATGGCTTCACCACAACAGGCTCTCACGCCCGGAACACTGTCCGCGTCCGCCCGGATAAGCTCCGTTGCCCGTTAGGCAAGTGATCTTCGATAAAGGAGTCGTGGCATGTACCTCCGCCAAGGCAGTTCTCACTCTCTCCTCTTCGCCGCGATGGACCGGATCCGGCCGCCGCGCCCGGCACTTGCGCACTGCGACCTTCCCTGCGGCGTGTACGACCCCGTCCAGGCGAGGATCGAGGCTGACGCTGTCAAGGCCTGTATGGAGAAGTTCAACGCGTCTGACGACCCTGTCTTCAAGGAGCGGGCCGTCCTTATAAAAGAAGAGCGCGCCGACATGGTGAAGCACCACCTGTGGGTTTTGTGGACCGACTACTTCAAGCCTGAGCACATGGAGAAGCACCCGCAGCTTCACGAGGTGTTCTGGAAGACGACCAAGGCAGCCGGTGAGGCAAAGAAGACGACCGATACCGCGGTGGCCGACCGCCTCCTCGAAGGGATCGCCCAGATCGACAAGATCTTCTGGGAGACGAAGAAGGCCTGAGCTCGGGCGCGCGGGTCAACCTCCGGAGACCGGGGGAAGCACGGCGATCTCGTCGCCGGGCTCGACCCGGCTCGAGCCTTCGACACGCTCGCCGTTGACCCAGACAGTGCTCGTGGGGAGAACGGCTCCGAGAGCCGGACCGAAGCGATCGACAGCCGTGGCGATCACCTCGTCTACGGTGTCGCCCTCGACGACAGCCTCGCGACAGCCGGCAGCATCGCGCGCCTGAGCAAAGAAACGCAGCCGCGCCACCTAACCTCCGTCCTCTCCCCCGGGCCGGGCCGCGCCGGGGCCGCCCCTCGGCGCGCACTGACCGCACCAGCGGGTCGTCGGCTCAGCCGCAAGGCGTCCGTCTCCTATCTCGTGGCCGCAGGAGCTGCAGGACCCGTAGGAGCCGTCACTCAGGCGCCCGAGGACTCCCTCGATATCGTCGAGGCAGGTCCCTATCGCGGCAAGTGCCGCGGCGATATCCCCGGGGTCATCGCTCACGGCTCCCGACCCTAGCGCCCGCCGAGGCGGAGTCGTAGGAGCTTGCCGCCGCCTGCTTGGCGACCTCTTGCATGCTTCGGCGTCCGCCCGCTTTTATGGCGCCCGAATTCGCACTAGAAAGGAGGCGTGACGATAGCGATCATCAACCCAGCGACCGGCGAGACGGTCAAGACTTTTGCTGACCACAGCGACGCCGAGGTGGAAGCAAAGCTCGAGCTTGCAGACAAGAGCTTCTCGACGTGGAGAAGGACGAGCTTCGCGCAGCGAGCTGAGCTGGTGCGACGCATCGGCGACGTTCTCGAGGCTGACATCGAAGAGGCCGCTCGGACGATGACGATCGAGATGGGCAAGCCGATCGAGCAGGCCAGAGGAGAGGTGCGAAAGACCGCTGGGGGGTTTCGTTATTTCGCAGACCACGCCGAGCAGCTGCTCATGGACGAGGACGTGCCCGGGACGGCCGCGAGGAAGAGGTCGTTCGTGACTCACCAGCCGATTGGCACCGTTCTCGCCGTGATGCCGTGGAACTTCCCGCTCTGGCAGGTGGGGCGATTCGCCGCTCCGGCCCTGATGCTCGGCAACACGGGTTTGCTCAAGCACGCGTCCAACGTCCCCCAGACGGCTCTGTACCTGGAGGAGGCGTGCTTGCGGGCCGGGATACCAGCGGGGGTCTTCCAGACACTGCTGATCGGGTCCGGCAAGGTCGAGGGCCTGCTGCGAGACCCGCGGGTGAAGGCTGCAACGCTCACGGGCAGCGAGGCCGCCGGTCGATCGGTCGCGGCCGTCGCGGGGAGCGAGATAAAGAAAACGGTGCTCGAGCTGGGTGGTTCTGACCCCTTCATCGTCATGCCCTCGGCCGATATGGCCCGCGCAGTCGAGGTCGGGGTAAAGGCCCGGGTGCAGAACAACGGACAGTCCTGCATCGCTGCCAAGCGCTTCATCCTGCACGAGGACATAGCCGAGGAGTACGAGGAGCGTTTCTCTGCCGCGATGGCAAAGCTCGTCGTCGGCGATCCACTCGAATCTGCCACCGATGTCGGGCCCATCGCGACCTTGAGCGGTCGCGACGAGGTTGCGGACCAGGTCGCAGATGCCGTATCCAAGGGAGCCCGCGTGCTCTGCGGCGGCAAGATGATCGACGGCCCGGGGTGGTACTACCCACCGACGGTGCTCGCAGGACTGACCGAGCAGATGCGCATCTACCGCGAGGAAGTCTTCGGCCCGGTGGCATCCATGTTCACTGTCGGCTCGATCGACGAAGCGATCGCCCTCGCGAACGACAGCGACTTCGGCCTCGGGTCGAATGCCTGGACCGAGGATCCAACCGAGCAGCAACGTTTCATCGACGAGCTCGAGGCGGGTCTCGTCTTCATCAACTGGATGGTCACGTCCTACTACGACCTGCCCTTTGGAGGCATCAAGCACTCCGGCTACGGCCGCGAGCTTTCCTCCCCCGGCGTGAAGGAGTTCGCGAACACAAAGACCGTCTGGATCGACTGAGCCCGGAAGGGATCGGTCATCCGTCCTCCAGCCAGCGCCGGCTCGTCGCGACTACCTCTGCCGCCGGCATGGACCAGACCAGACGCTCCACTGCGTCGAGCGTCTCGGTGACTACGTGCTGTGCCGAGGCGACGGCGGCCACCTCGAGCATTGCCCGCTGGTGGAGATCCTGGTAGCCCACCTCGGAGATGGCCACGCGGTAGCGACTGCGCGCCACGTCGAGGATAGGGCGGATCGCGGCACGCTTCTCCTTGAGCGAGCGCGCCGTCGGGATATGCAGTTCCACCAGGAGGACACCGACCATGCCCGAGAACCTATTCGCCGCGTCACCACCAAGGTCGCGCGATGCCGCATGGTCGCGTTGGTGATTGTGGCTATCGCGGCCAGTTTCCTCCCCGGCTGCGGGTCCGCGGTGCTCGCGGGAACGGCCCAACGTGCGGCCCCGGACTCCTCGACGCACGACACGACCGTAGGCGCGCCGCAATCAGCAGCGGCGGCGGCGGCGGCGGCGGCTAACCGAGCGCCTCCCGCGACGGATCCGCCTGCGCCTGGCTCCACGAGGCAACCCGCCCTCTCTATCGCAACAACGACGAACCTGCCCGATCCCTTCGTGCTCGCGGTCCCTGGCGGCTACGAGCTCTACGCGAGCCAGACCGGGCTCGTTTCACAGATCATCCCCACCTCGTTCACCGAGAGATTCGGGCACTGGTCCTCGACTACTCATTCGGCCATGGCCAGACTCCCGTCCTGGGCAACCACCGGCTTCACCTGGGCGCCGGACGTCGTCAAGCTGGATGGGATCTACGTCATGTACTTCGACTCCCTCGCGCAACCGCGGCTCTACTACAACCGCCAAGGGACGGGTTTCTCGAGGTTCGCACAGTGCATAGGAACGGCCGTGTCGAAGGCTCCCGGCGGCCCTTTTCGCGCAAACTCCACGCCACTTGTCTGCGACTTCAAGGCACATGGGGCAATAGACCCGCGCACGTTTCTGGCGCCTGGCGGAAAGCTCTACCTCGACTGGAAGTCAGACGACAATGCCGTCGCACCGGCGCCATACCGGCGCACCCATATCTATGCACAACGGTTGTCGCCAGATGGCCTCTCGCTCGCCGGTCATCCCCACCTTCTTCTTACCGCCCGCGCACGCTGGCAGGAGAAGATCGTCGAGGCGCCCGACATGGTCGAGGCGCGCGGGCGGTTCTGGCTCTTCTACTCGGGAGCCTGGTTCAACAGCCCCAACTATGGCGTGGGCTTCGCGAGCTGTGCCGGCCCGGTCGGGCCCTGCAGGGATCTGACGACGCGCCATCCGTTCATCGGCTCCAACAGCCAGGGCGAGGGTGCCGGTGAGGAGTTCGTCTTCGAGGAGGCCGACGGCCAGTGGTGGATTCTCTACTCGCCCTGGTTCTTCGGCTTCGACGGCCGTGCCAGCCGGCCGCTCGCGCTCGCACCGCTCGCCTTCAATCCTCGGCCGTACGTGGCGGCCGGAGCTTCTGCTCGTATCTGAGCCCGCCGACAGCCCCCGTGACCGCCGGGCTCAAGCGCGGCTGGTCGAAGCCGTCCGCGGCGCCGCATAGTCCGCTTCGCCGTCTTCGTCCTCCCACTGCGACGCGGCCCAACCCGTGTCGTTCCATCCTGTGATCACGAGCAGGAAGAGCAGGAACTGGAGTATGTGGACACTCGTGCACCAGATGCAGATGTGGCGGACCGCCAGCAGCTCGACGCCGACGAGATAGACCACCATCACCATTCCGGCGCACACCGCCGCCAACCGCAGTCGCGCGACCAGCAGTGACTCCGAGCGCCACATGGCGGGCAGGTTGATCACGAGCATGAACAGAAAGAACACAGCCCCGTAGAGCGCGACAGGCAGCCCAAGGATCGTCGACCACCCGCTCGTGAGCACCGCAGTGCAGTCGATCGTGCCGCCGGAGCCACCGGCGAAGGGACAGCTGTTCACGCCCTTTGCCCCGGTGGTGTAGTGGCTGTAGGTCAGATACGTGGCTACGCCAAGGCCGAGCACCGAGATGACGAGGGCCGCAATCGGCCTCCACCTGGTCATGTCGCCTTGAGCTCGGCCTCAGCCTGCTTGATCACCGGCGCCTTGCACACCGAGCCCGGCTTGCCATGGGTCATGTCGCAGATCGCCCCGGTGTAGACGTTCGCCGCTCCGAGGATGGCCTCGCCAGCCGGTGTCAGAGGCTTGGAGTCGATGTTGTCGATTATCTGCTGCCACGACATGGGATGCCACCCGAGCGAGTTCGTGCTGTTGCCGAGGTTGATCAGGTTCGGGGCATAAAGGCTGCCCGAGGAGACGTACTTCCCTCCCCAGTCGAGGAACGGTATGCCACCCTGCGTCTGGAAGTATGGGGAGGTGTCATAGGTGCTGAAGAGCTTCGCATTTGCCGGGCTCGGCGTCTCGAGCTTCGTATAGTTATTGTTCGGGCAGGCGTTGGAGACGGGTGCGACGGCACAGGTGTTCTTCGTGAGCTCGGTCGCGCTGAACCCGAGATAGGGGCTCGAGTAGGTCGCTTTCGCGAAGCTGAAGGTTCGCGTGCTGGCATAGACGTCATAGGGCGTCGAAGCGACAGTCCCGAGTCCCGTGAACGACCCGAACCGGCTGAGGGCGACGACGAGGGGCCACCTGGAGGCCGCGCAGAAAGGACAGTACTCAGCACCGATATAGACGAGCTCAGGCTTCTTGCCGACCGCGAGCACGGGCTGCTTCGGTGTCGGGACGAACACGCCGCTCGGCGCCGCCAGGCCGCCTCCCACACCCGCCGCAGCCAGTTGCTGGGTCGAGACGGTCGTGACCGCGGTCACATATGCAGCCGGGGCGGGCTTGTAGGGCACCGGCTTGCTCGCAGAAGCCTTCGACCCACCCAGCAGTGAGATGACGATGATTATGACGACTGCGAGACCGACGAAGGTCCCGCCGAACAGCCCCGCGGTCTTCCCGGTGCTATGGGCTGGAGGCCGCCGCTTTCGGGGATCGATCTTGCCGCCTGGCCGTGAGCCGCCGCGAGCCGGCGGTCGCTTGGCTCCCGCCCGCGGCTGGCTGAGCCGATCGCGGGCCCTCTCGTCGGCCGAAGGTCGATCCGCACCGGCAACGTCGCTGTAGTGGAGGTCAGGCGCCGGCTTGGCAGCCACCGGGGCACCCGAGCGACGGCCGTTCCCCGAGCGATTCCCGGATCCGCCCGACCGCCGATTGCCTGTACCGGCCCTGCGGGCGCTCCCGCTGTTCGCCATCTCGATGAGGTTCCCTTCGTGTCGTCGCGAGCCGCCACCCTTCGGAGGGAAGCTCTGATCGGCTCGCAGTCTGCAATATTACCGTTCCTTGGAGTCGAGTCCCGTCACCGAACGAGCAGGCAGCCCCTGAGTATCTAGGCTGGTGCGGTGCGGTTACGCCTCGTGAGCTGGCCGACCCTGCTCGTCGCCGGTGCGGGCGCGGCCGGCTCTGGCGTGATCTCGACGGCAAGGCCCTTCACTTGGACCGCTGACGTCACGACGGCAGTCGCAATCGCAGGCGTGCTCCTCGGTGGCACTTTCTTTGCATCTCGAACTCGACGCGCGCCGGACGCGACACCCGCCGCCCACCCGATCGCGCGACCGGGCGGAGTTGCCTGGCTGCTTCTCTTGGTAGCCATCACGACCTTCGAGCTTCTCAACCTCTTCGAGGCTCCACGCCGTCAGCATCCGACACTCAGCTCGCTGCTCGTACTTTTCACAGGACACGGCGTGACACGCGCGCTCGTGTTCGCGGCTTGGCTGGTAGCGGGTTGGTGGCTCTGCCGATGGCGATGAGAGCCGTCACCGTCGCCGTATGGGCCATCCTCGTCGCGGCAGCCCTGTTGCTCGAAGCCCTCGGGCGACGCCGGACCGCCGGTCTCGTACCTGCCAAAGACATCGTCCGGGGCCTCGTGAGAGCTCCGGCGGGACGAGCGATCCTTGCCATAGGCTGGATGTGGCTCGGGTGGCACCTCTTCGCCCGTTAAGTCCTCTCGCCGAGCTCGGGCTGACCCGCCCTGGCTCCGATGTCTCGAGCTCGCACCAAGCCTGCAGGTCGCCTTTCTCATCAGGCTACCGGCCGGGACGCAAGCGATATCGATGCTGACTGGTGCGACCCACTGGGAGTGATCCAGGTGACCGAGACCGTCGCGCCCGGCTTGTCGTTCGACAGCAAGGATCCAAGCTCGGTGGGACCTGAGACCGGGCGCCCGTTGACGGCCGTGATCACGTCGCCTTGCTGCAGTCCGGCTTGCACGGCGGGAGTGCCTTGCAGCACGCCGGCCACGTAGGCCCCGGAGCTCGTCCCCGGAGTGGGAAGTTGGGAGCCGAACAGGCCGCCCGAGGAGCTCTGTGCCTGGGACACCGAGATCACCTCGACTCCGATGAAGCCCTTGTTGTTGATGAGAACCGTCGAGCTGCTCTTGCCCTGCTGGATCTGCTGGGCAATGCCGATCGCCTCGTTGATCGGGATGGCAAAGCCGATATTGGTAGCCGACTGGTTGGAGCTGCCGTTCAGCGCCGCGGTGTCGATCCCGACGACCTGGCTCTTGGCATTTACGAGCGGACCGCCGGAGTTGCCTGGATTGATCGGGGCATCTGTCTGGATGAGCCCGCTCAAGTTCTCGGTCGTACCCGTACCAGCGTCGGTTGCCGATATCGAGCGGCCGAGCGCGGACACGATACCCTCGGTGACAGTCTCCGGGCCCTTCAAGTCAAGAGCGTTCCCGATCGCGACGACTGCGTCGCCAACCTTGAGGCCAGACGAGTTTCCGACCGCGACCGTACGGAGACCCGATGCACCGACAAGCTGCACGAGCGCCACGTCTTGGGTCTTGTCGGTGCCGAGCACGCGAACGGTGTAGGTGTGTCCGGAGCCGTTGATCTGAGCGGTTATCGAGGTGGCGTTCGCGATGACGTGGTTGTTAGTCAGCACTTCGCCATTTGGCGTGAGGATCATGCCTGTCCCGGCCGCCTCGCCGCCTGTCGAGGCGTCTATCGAGGTGATGTCGACGACGGCCGGATCGAGCTTCGCGGCGATGGCCGCGACGTCGATCTTGGCACTCGTTCCGGGACCGCCCGACTGGGAGGGTGACGGGATCGTCTCACTGGCTGTCGCCGAGCTCGGGGTGTGATTGGACGACTTGCCGATCAGGACGCCACCTGCGACAGCTGCGACGAGCACCACGGCGCCGAGTCCCACGAGGAATGGTCTTCGCGCCTTCGGCGATCGGTCCGAGGTCGGGCCAGTCGGATCTGGCGGAAGGTAACCGCCGCCAGCTGGAGAGCCCATCGAAGGCTGGCCACTGCTCGGCTCCCAGAGCCCGGCAGTGGGCTCGGCGCCACCTGGGGGCCACGCGGGCCAGCTCGGTGGGCTGGGCACCGAGGCGGTCGGCGACCAAGGCGACGCGCCTGGCGGTGGGGGCGGAGACCAGCCTGGCGGTGGGGTCGGCCAAGCCGGGGGGGCCGGCGTGCCGTAGGGGTTCCATCCGCTCGAAGCGTCACCGACGTTCCAGCTCCGGGCGGGCGGGACAACCTCCTCTTGGCCCTGCGGTACCCACGAGGACCCTGACTCGGCTCCTGCCCCCGTGCGGAGGGTCGGCTCGACGACCTCGGGGATCTCGGTCTCTCCGTCCTCGGTGGCCTCAGGTATCTCGAATTCGTTCTCCATTTGGATCTCACGCTCCTGTATGCGATGGACTGGCCCAAAGCCGCCCGCTTCGCTGTGACACACAGCATGGCCCGTCAACCTGGGAGATTTCTGAGAGCCATCTCCGGACTTGCCGTGAGGCCCGAGCCGGACTATCCGCCGCAGGGCGCTCAGGTACCCGGCCCGCACAACCTAGCTCGGGGATTGCACCGCAGTGGCCCGACGATCTCGCCGCAGTCATCGAGAGAACCGACGTCTGCCTCATCGTCGCCGGCCACGACCACCATGCCAGCGCCGGCATGCTCGGCCAAATCCCGGTCTGGGTCGGACCGGCCCTCTCCTACAGATCGGACCCCCCAGTCGAGCACAGCTACGAGGGCCGCAGCGGGAATGCGTTCTCGAGGATCGACGTTGCCGACCGCCGAGCGCTTGTCACCGTCGTGCCAGTTCCTCTTTGCTTGCGACTGGAGACCTTGCTTGCGACTGGAGACACAACTGCTCGCCGACTGCCGCGACGGCTCAGACTCCGGCCTCGGAGTAGGAGAGCCACCTGCCCTCATCGAAGTCGTAGAGCTTGCACTTGCGCGAGGTCGCGACGAAGTCACGAAACCGCAGCTTCCCCTCGTGCACCGTGCCCGGGAAGGCAGCCTCGATAGCGGCGGCAGCTGCTTCGAGGTTGTACATGGGGATCCTCATGTCGACGTGGTGAGGCACGTGCACCATTATCCAATGGAGGAAGAAGTTGTAGCCGCGGGGAGCTCGCAGGATCGTCGTCCCTTCCATCTGACCCTTGAACTTGGTCCACTCCGCCCGCTTCCACCAGCGAATGTCCGGCTGTACGTGATGCACGTGGACGAAGGAACCGATCATGTACTGGAAACCGAGGAAAGGCACGACCATGACCCGAACTATCAACCAGATCGTTCCAGCCACGGTGCCGGTCATCGCGGCCCCGGCCCAGCTGAGGAGGCCGACGCTCAAGAGCAGGTAGCCGAGCACGAAGAACCGGTCCCTGCGTACCAGCTTCGCCCACCGGTGGGGAACCTTGCCGACGATCATCTTCGACCACCAGACCTCGTGCATGTAGTACAGACCGGCGCCGGCCCATGACCATTCGAGGCGGTGCAGGAGGCGCCTCGGAGCTGACAGAGCGCGAAACTCCGCGGGCGTGAGCGGGTGCCAGACGAAGTCGAAACCCTGTCTCACCGTATAGGAGTGATGGACACGGTTGTGACCGAGGATCCAGCCCTCGTAGACATGTCCGCCAGGCAGCATTGCAACATGTCCGACGATCGAGTTGAGCCGCTTGCTGTCAAAGAGGGCCCCGTGGGCAGAGTCGTGCCCGACGATGAACAGAGCCGACACGAGCAGCGATGCAGCGAGGTCCAGCGCCAGAGCCCCGGCGACGTTGGAGACCAAGATCAGCGCAGTGACGAGCCCGAGGTAGATCACGAGGTCACGAGCGAAATACGACAGCCCTTTCCACGTAGGGTTCTCATAGACGGATTTGGGCAGAACATCCAGAACGGGCTTGAGCGATCCTCCCCGCGACGACGTCGCAGCATCGCCGGCCTCGCCTTCAGCCGTCGAGCGGGCCATCTCCTGAATAGTCACAGACCTAGCCTACCTACCGGTAGGTAGTTTGTCGAGAGTGTCCCGCCACGACCGGCGCACCCGAGACTCCCTCACCCGAAGCTGCGGGCATCGCGCTCGAAAGAGGCGGGATCCTGAACGCGCACGACACAGAAAAGAACCCCCGCCGGGTCCCGCATCACCCACCAGGTGTCAATTTTCTCGACGCGCTCGGCGCCGAGCTGCTCGAGCCGAACGACCTCAGCTTCTACGTCGTCGGTCTCTATATCCAGGTGGATGCGGGCGTCAGCGTCCACCTGCTGCACCATGAACTGCAGGCCCGGTACGGGCTGGCCCAGCGAGGTGTAGTCAGGGTCACCGTCGTCCGACTCCGGGCGGTCGCCGAGTGCGCCCGACCAGAAGGCGACGACATCCTGGTACTGCTCCTGCGGTACGTCGACAAGGACGGCTGTGAGGCGGCTCCGGTGCATGATGCCATCTTGCCCGTTTCGCCCTCACGTGGCCAATGAGCACAGCTGGGCGGAACGCCGCGGAGTCGAGTAGGCGTCAGTACCAGCCATAGCTCTCCTCATGGCTCCAAGCTGCAGCGGGGTTGCCATAACGCGCGGCGATGTAACGCTCTCCCGCCGTGCACTGATACCAGCCGGCAGCCTGAGTGACGGATCCCCCGAGATACTCGGTGAACCTGACGCCTTCGCTTCGCACGAGGGAACCCGACATCTGAAACCACCCATACTGCGAGCCGTCCTCGGCCAGGTACCGGAACGTGCTCTCGTAGCAGATGAGCTTCGCGATGTCGTCGCGATAGGTGACGTCGCTCCAGTACGTCGGGGGCAGGTCGCCGTGGGCCGCCGTAGCGCTCTTGAGGCGCGTCCAGACAACTGCGGGAGCAGAGGTCACTGCCTCGGTGTTGCACCAGTTCCAATGCGACTCAGCTTGCGGCCGCGGCGCAGCAGTCACTCTCATTGCCACAGACAGAGACAGAACAACCACTGTCAGTGGCGCCACGCCGATACGGGCAGTGGCAACTAAGAGTCTCCTCAACGCGTGACCTCCGGATGTGGCGCTCCTGGGCGAGATATCGATCCCCGACCGAGGGCCGGGGCCTGTCAATCTCGCGAGAGCCCTCGTCAAAGTCCGTGACCCGGCGCCGTCCTTGGGCGCCATGAATCGGCTATCGTTGTCTAGCCGCGCGTGTGATGTCAAGCCCAGCGCCTGGATCCTCACGGCGGCGAATCCGAGATCGACCGCTCAGCGCCGACGGATGGAGAGCGCCCAGACCCACTCGCAGGCCGACAGGAGCCCTCCGCTCGTCGCAACCACGGAGTTCCACCCGGGCGAGGGTGCCTGAGTCGCGGTCCCCTTGCTCCGAGACGGGAAGGCCCGCCGAGAGGGGCGGAGGTGCCGAGCTTCGGCTATGTCGGGCAGGACGGCTGGGCGTGGGTGTGGATGCCCGGCGCGCTGGAAGCGCCGAGCGGACCTTCTCAAAGGGTCAGCTCGTTCGAGGACCGTGCCTGGCGGCAGGGCTCGGTGCAGATGGACTCCATCTTTCGGGCGGGCTTCGAGCACAACCTCGGCTGGTGCTACCCGCCTTCGCGCATCCCTGGACCCACGCCCAATCGTGTGCCGCCAAGCTCCGGGGCCTCGCCGACGTCAGCTACGAAGTCCGGGTAGGCCCCGGCGGGCTTGTCATTTTCGCCCCGGCCACCCCCTCGGCAGATGATGCATTCCCGTCCGGACCGGTAGTGGCGATCAGCCTCACGCTTCCCAACCGGATTACCGCCGAGCCCTGGCTGCCGGTTGACAACCGCATCGTCATGCGCTTCGTATCCGCCGTGATGGCCAGCAGTCGGCTCGACTCGATGCGCACCGCCGCCCTCCCTCTCGCCGGACGGGGCCGTGCCCGCTTCACCCGCAGTGAGCCGGTCGTGTTCAGACAGAACCGGCTCTTGCCAGAAGGCGTTCAGAGCAACTCCGAGCAGGGCTCGAACTTCGCGCGCAGCATCAAAACCGACACCTTTATCCTGCCCGCCCGACGACTGCTGGCCCTCGCAAAGTCTGAGGAGCGGCCGCAGCGCCACGGCGCGCTCCTGGAACGTGGCGTCAGGCAAGCCCTCCCGGCCCCTCGGTAAGCACGCCGCCCAGGCGATAGTCGAGCGCGGGCAAGTACCTCCGACCGTCTCGGCGTTGAACCTCGCCCGGTCAGTAACATCACGACCGCTTCGTCCCGGCAAGCCGAGGTGCCGAGGGTCAAGTCCTGAAGATTGGTGTACGAGCCATCGGCTGCGACGGTCATCGCATCAACCTGAGCTGATATCGGATGACCAATCAGCTCTCGTGGTAGCATATCATTAAAGAGTGTCGGTAAAGGGACATGCCTTGTGTGACTAACTGGCAATTAGAACGCGGGGCTATGCTGGAGCTCTGCTTCGATGAGCTAGGTGCTTGTTGGCGGCCAAGATGTCGTCAGCGGCGTCGATGAAATAGAGGGCCAGTCGTTGAAGCCTGCGGAGGTGGGCTTGTCGATGACTTCGCCGAGCTTGGACCAGGTGGCCTCTTCGTCGCTCTGCTCGAAGATCGACCACACAAAGGCGGTGATCATCGGCCAGCTGCCCGCGGCACGCGCGAGGCGAGGTTCGCCATGAATTGTGTCCGGCATCTCCGCCAGCTTGCATCGGCGAGCACCGTGGCGGTGGCTGCTTTGATGCCGCCGTGGGCATCGGAGATGACGAGCTCGACGCCACTTAGGCCGCGGGCGACAAGAGAGCGCAGGAACTCGGTCCAAGCTGCGGTGTCCTCTGCCGTCACGATGTCGAAGCCGACGATCTCGCGCCTTCCTTCTGCATTGGCCGCCGTGGCCCCTTGGCCCGTTCAGGGACCTCGGGATCCGGGTCGGTGTCGTTCGTCACTGCACCATGGTGGCGTGCGTCGACAGTGTGGTTGGACGTGATGGTCATCTCGGAAAGTTCCTTCCCCGCCCTCTCTGCTCAACGAACCGGTTGTCCGATCTGCCTCACAAG
>CAZAMA010000043.1:0-20460 GCA_964485645.1 uncultured Acidimicrobiaceae bacterium
CGGAGACGGCTCCACGGCTCAGCACCATGTTGAGGAGTCGTGTCGCTACCTCCACCGGGTCTCCACGCAGGAGATCCCGGAGGTCGTCGGCGCTCAGCGCCGCCAGTGCGCGACCCTTTCGGCGTCCGTTTCGAGGTGCTGGGCAAATGCCTCGAGCTGCACCGCCACGGCGTCGGGACCCGTGCTCCCCGGGCTGCGATGGCGCCGCAGAGCTGCCATGGGCTCGAGCAGGCTGAGGGCCATCGTCCCGAAAGCCGGGTGCGACTCGATCAGCTCGGCCATGGGAACGCCACGCTCCACCGACTCGCGTACGAGCGAGCCCACCATGTCGTAAGCGTCGCGGAACGGCGTCCCGCCGCCCACCAGCCACTCCGCCAGCTCGACGGCCGCCATGGCGGAGCCGTCGGCGGCGGCCTGCATGGCTTCGGTGTCGTAGCGAGCCGTCGCCAGGAGTCCTTCGAGCGCCACGAGCGCCAGGCTCACCTGGTCCGACGCGTCGAAGAACGGCTCCTTGTCCTCTTGGAGGTCCCGGTTGTAGGCGAGAGGGAGCCCCTTTAAGGTAGTGAGAAAGCCCACAAGGTGCCCGATGAGGCGCCCCGCCTTGCCCCGCGCCAGCTCGGCGACGTCCGGGTTCTTCTTCTGCGGCAGCATCGAGCTGCCCGTGGCCCAGGCGTCGTCGAGGCGGATGAACCCGAACTCCTCGGTAGAAAAGATCACCACCTCCTCGCCGATGCGCGAGAGGTGGACTCCCACGAGCGCGATGTCAAAGAGCGCCTCGGCGATGAAGTCCCGGTCGCTCACCGCGTCGAGAGAGTTCTCGAACCTGCGGGCGAATCCGAGGTCTGCCGCGACGCCGTCGGCATCGAGCGGTAGCGAGCTCCCCGCCAGCGCGGCAGCTCCAAGTGGCGAGCTGTCCATCCGTGCGAGCGTTGCGAGCAGACGGTCCACGTCCCGGGTGAGAGCCCAGCCATGAGCAAGAATCTGGTGCGCGAGCAGGATTGGCTGTGCCCGCTGCATGTGGGTGTAGCCCGGCATGTAGGTCTGTCCTGCCTCGTTGGCCCGCCGCAGGAGGGTCCTTTCCAGCTCGAGGATCAGATCGGCGATCGCGGCCAGACGATCTCGGACATAGAGGCGCAGAGCCGTCGCCACCTGGTCGTTGCGGCTCCGTCCGGTGTGAAGCTTGGCACCCACCTCGCCTGCCAGCTCTCGGACACGCCTCTCGATCGCGGTATGGATGTCCTCGTCGCCGGGGTGGAATTCGAAGACCTCACGCGAGATCTCGTCCCCCACCCTTTGCAAGGCCTCGAGTAAAGTGGCCGTCTCCTTGTCGTCGAGGATGCCGGCGCGTCCGAGCCCGCGCACATGAGCCATCGATCCCATGACGTCGCTCGGGGCGAGCCTGCGGTCGAACGAGAGGCTCGCCGTGAAGGCCATCATGTCCTCGTCGGGGGGAGCGCCCATTCTCGGTGCCCACAGCGTCATGAGCCGGAGGCCCCATCGGCCATGCCCTGGCGGGCCGCCCAGGTCTCGATGCCGAGGCCGAACAACCTAACGAAACCCTCTGCATCGCCGTGGCGGAACGTGTCTGCAGCATCGTAGGTGGCCAGAGAGTGGTCGTAGAGGCCTACCGGGCTACGCCGTCCCACCACCTCTAGCCCGCCACCAGGCGTGAGGCGAAGCCTCACCTCTCCGCTGACGTGGCGCTGGGTGCTCGAGACGAACGCGGAGATCGCGTGGCGAAGCGGTGAGTACCAGTGGCCGTCGTAGGCGAGCTCGGCGAAGCGCGGCTCGAGGCGGGCCTTCTCGTGGGCTACGTCGCGCTCGAGGCACATCCCCTCGAGGTCGACATGCGCGGCTATGAGGGCAAGGGCGCCTGGGCACTCGTAGACCTCACGGCTCTTGATGCCGACGCGGCGGCCTTCGACCATGTCGAGGCGGCCGAAGCCGACCGACCCCGCCGTGGCGTCGATGCGCCCGATGAGCTCGACGAGACCGAGCCGCTCGCCGTCGAGGCTCACCGGTACACCGGCCTCGAAGCCGAGCACGACCTCGAAGGCCTGCGTCGCGCTCGGCACCGTCCTTGTGAAGACGTCTGCCGGGGGTGCCTCCCACGGGTCCTCGAGTATCCCGCACTCGATGGAACGGCCCCAGAGGTTCTCGTCGATCGAGTAGATGCGGTCACGCGAGATCGTGATGGGCAGGTGGTGCTTCTCGGCATAGCCGATCGTCTCCTCGCGGGTCATCCCCCATGTGCGCGCGGGTGCGACGATCTCGAGATCCGGGGCGAGAGCCCTCGTCGCAACGTCGAAACGTACCTGGTCGTTGCCTTTGCCTGTACAGCCGTGGGCAACGGCGACCGCGCCGAAGCGCCTCGCCGTCTCGACGAGGTGCTTCACGATGAGAGGCCGCGAGAGCGCGGAGACGAGGGGGTAGCGCCCCTCGTAGCGGGCGTTGGCCGCCAGGCTCGGCACGAGGATGTCGCGGGCGAACTCCTCTCTTGCATCTATGACGAGGGCATCGATGGCTCCCGTGGCGAGCGCCCGCTCGGGTAGGGGTCCGAGGTCGTCGCCTTGGCCGACGTCGACGGCGACCGCGATCACTTCGTATCCGAGCTCGGCTTTCAGCCAGTGCACGGCCACGGAGGTGTCGAGGCCGCCTGAATACGCGAGCACCAGACGTTTTCCCATTTGCTGCAACCTTCCTCCCGGCGCGTCGCGCCTGTCATCCCGGCTCGGAGCCGAGCGTACCGATTCCTGCAATCTTTTCGATGCCACAGCTCCGATCCGGGCGCCTGTAGGGCCCCCGCACGAGCCGAGCGGGCCAGCAAAGGCGCCTAGACGCGCCTACTGCAGTCCAGCCGTCTCCGCCAGGCGGTCGGCCAGCGCCGCGCCTCCGCCCTCCTCGGACGCCACGACGATGACGGTGTCGTCTCCGGCCACTGTCCCGAGCACGCCGGCGAGGTTCGTACGGTCGAGGGCTGAGGCGACCACGTGAGCCGAGCCAGGCGGCGTTCGCAGGACGACGAGGTTCCCCGACGACGCCACGTCCACGAGCCACTCACCGAGCACCCGGCGGAGGTGCTCGGTGGGGACGACCTGGTCTTTCGGCAGCTCAGCAAGCGCGTAGGCCGTGCGCTCGAGCCCGGGGACGCGTACCTTCACTGCTCCGATCTCCTCCAGGTCGCGCGACACCGTCGCCTGGGTCGCATCGATGCCCTCGGTCGTCAGGAGCTCGGCGAGCTGCTCCTGGCTCGTCACGGTGTGGTCCGTCAAGAGCTGACAGATGACGTGGCGACGGCGCGCCTTTGAGACCCTGCGTCCCGCCTCGCCCGCGGCGACGTCACCGCTCTGACCCTCGTCTCCGCTCCCCTCGGGAAAGCCGGTCATGCTCGCATCTCCTATCTCGCCTGACCGAGCCGGTGATCGCTCCTGCGCCCACTGGCCTCCGCCTCGAGCAGCAGGAACTCGAGCAGCCCGCGGGTCGCGTGCATGCGGTTCGCGGCCTGCTGCCACACGAGGCTCTGAGGGCCTTCGAGCACCTCCGCGGTTATCTCCTCGCCCCTGTGCGCGGGCAGGCAGTGCATGACGACGGCGTGCTTTGCCGCCTTGGCGACCATGGCCGCGTCGACGGTGTAGCCCGCGAACGCGCGCCTCCTCGCCTCCTTCTCCTCGTCCTGGCCCATCGAAACCCAGACGTCGGTGTAGATCACATCGGCCCCGCTGACCGCCTCCTCGGGCGAGGCTGACTTCTCCACCATCGAGTCGGACGGCACGCCGGCCGCCGGATTCGCGTCGTCGAGACCGTACCCGGGGGGCGAGGCGACCCTGACTCGCGCGCCCAGCGCCGAGGCGGCCCCGACGAGCGAGCGGCAGACGTTGTTGGCGTCACCCACGTAGGCGATGACACGCCCTTGCACCTCGCCGAAGTGCTGCGCGACGGTGAGCACGTCGGCGATCGCCTGCAAGGGGTGCTCCTCGTCGGAGAGCAGGTTGACGACCGGCACGCCCTCGCCGGCGCCGTCGAGGGCGCCAACCATGCGCTCCAAAGTCTCGTGGCGCTCCACCCGCGCCGCGATGACCGCGTGGTAGCAGGCAAGAGTGCGGGCGACGTCCTCCGCGGTCTCCCTCCGGTCGATCCCGAGCTCCTCCCCGCGGATGGTCACCGGATGACCGCCGAGTTGCACGACCGCCATCTCGCAGGCGTTGCGCGTGCGAGCCGACGGGTGCTCGAAGACAAGAGCCACGCCTCGCCCCGCCAGCACTCGGTCCCTCTCGAACAGCCCATGGGGGGACGAGCGCTCGAGCACCTCTCCCAGTTCCGCGGCGCTCAGGTCTGAGATCTTGAGCATGTGACGAGTCAACTGAGTGCCTCCATGACCTCTGCGAGTATGCCCACGGCTTCCTCGATCTCGAGCCTCGAGACCGTGAGCGGCGGGGCGAGGCGAATCACGCCGGCCACCGGCGCGTTTATAACTAGGCCGCGCTCGAGCGCCGCCGCGACGACCGCCTTCGCGTCGATGCCCGGCTCCAGCACTGCTCCGAGCAGGAGCCCCTCGCCGCGTACCTTCGACACTCCGTCCAGACGGGCCACTGCGCCGGCCAGATGCTCACCGGCTCGCGCTGCCAGCTCCGGAGCCCGGATCTCCTCCATCTCCGCCAGGGTGGCCAGGGCCGCGGCGCAGGCAAGCGGCTGGCCTCCAAAGGTGGTGCCGTGATCGCCGGGCCTGAAGGCTGCAGCCACCTCGTCGCGTGCCCAGCAGGCCCCGATAGGAAAGCCGTTGCCGAGCGCCTTTGCCACCGTCACGATGTCCGGCGCTATCCCGGCGCGCTGAAAGCCGAACCAGCGTCCGGTGCGCGCAAGGCCGGTCTGGATCTCGTCGAGGACGAGGAGGACGCCCTGTTGGTCGCAGAGGTCCCGCACGCCCCGCAGATACCCCTCCGGGGCGGGCACGACGCCACCCTCGCCCTGAATTGCCTCGATGAGGACCGCTGCCACCTCTGCCCCCGCCTCTGCCCCACAGATAGCGGTTTCGAGGGCAGCGATATCGCCGTAGGCGACATGGTCGAATCCAGCCGGCAGCGGGGCGAAACCAACGTGCTTCTCCTCCTGCCCAGTTGCGTGCAACGTGGCGAGCGTCCGCCCGTGAAACGAGCCGTGAGCGGACACGACGACATGGCGCCCCGCCTGAGACGGCGGAACCGAGCGGCTGAAGTACCGGCGCGCCAGCTTGATCGCGCACTCGTTGGCCTCTGCGCCGGAGTTGCAGAGAAAGACCCGGCCCCGAGCTGGCTCCCCGTCACCGACGAGCTTGTCGATGAAATTGGCAAGGGGCTCGGCCAGCTCGTTCCCGAACAGGTTCGAGACGTGGAGCAGCCGCTTGGACTGGGCCTCTAGGGCTGCGGCGACCCGAGGGTGGCAGTGACCGAGCGAAGTGACCGCGATTCCGGAGAGGAAGTCAAGGTAGGTCCTTCCCTCCAAGTCCGTCAGCACCGTCCCGCTCCCTGACACGAAGGTCACAGCCGCCGGGGCGTAGGTCTCCATGAGCGCGCGTCGCTCGTCGACGGGCTCGGGTCTCATCCTGGTACCACCATCGTTCCTACTCCTTCGGGTGTGAGCAGCTCGAGTACGAGGGCGTGCTCGACGCGCCCGTCGAGAACGTGCGCGCTTGCGACCCCTCGACGGACGGCGCCCGCGCAGGCCTGGGCCTTGGGGATCATCCCGCCCGCGACGGCGCCGGAGGAGATGAGGGAGTCGAGGTCGTCAGGGCTCAGTCGAGGTATCAGGCTGGTCGCGCTGTCCGGGTCCCGCCGGACACCGTCGACGTCGGTCAGGAACACGAGCTTCTCGGCTGCGAGCGCTTCGGCAATCGCGCCTGCGACCGTGTCCGCGTTTATGTTGTATGCCTGGCCGGCGAGGTCCGAGCCTATGGTGGCCACGACCGGGACTACGCCGTCCGCCACCAGCCTCTTCAGCATCGACGCGTCGACGGAGGCGACATCGCCCACGAACCCGAGGCCAGGGTCGCGCTGCGAGGCCACGATCAGGCCGCCGTCCTCGCCCGAGAGCCCGACTGCCAGCGGTCCGTGCCGGTTGATAGCCCCGACGATGTCGCGGTTGACCTTGCCGACGAGCACCATGCGAGCGATGTCGAGTGTCTCGCCATCTGTGACTCTCAGACCCTCCTTGAACTCCGGCACCTTGCCGAGCCGCGCCATCATGGCCCCGATCTGCGGTCCGCCCCCGTGGACGACGATCGGAAGCATCCCAAGGGCCCGCAAGAGGACGACGTCCTGCGCGAAGCTCGCAAGTGCCGCCCTCTCGTGATCTATGGCGCTGCCGCCGTACTTGACGACGATGGTCGCGCCGCGATAACGCCGGATGAACGGGAGGGCCTCGCAGAAAAGAGCTGCCTTCGTCGCTGCCGGAATCGGGGCCCCGGCGGCCTGGAGGCTCACGGTGAGAGCCCGACGAGCGGGAGACCTGAGGTCTCCTCGATTCCGAGCGCGACGTTGGCGGCCTGGATCGCCTGGCCCGAGCCTCCCTTGACCAGGTTGTCGATCGCCGATATGACTATCACCCAGCCAGTGCGGGCGTCGGCCCGGGCGGTCAGATGCGCGACGTTTGATCCGTAGGCATCGGCCGTCGATGGCACGTTCGCGGTGACGTTCACGAACGGCTCGCCCTCGTACCGCTTCGCCAGGACCTCGAGCAGCGAATCGGTCGTGACAGAAGCTCTCGACCGCCCGTAACAGGTCGTGAGGATTCCGCGAGTCATCGGAGCAAGGTGGGGAGTGAAGAGCACCTCGGCGCCTATGACCTGTTCCATCTCCGGTGTGTGGCGGTGGTGCAAAAGCCCATAGGGCGCGAAGCGCTCGTTGGCCAAGGGATGGTGCAGCCCCGGCGCGAGGGACTTGCCCGCGCCGGACGTGCCGCTCGCCCCGTCGACGATCAAGCCTGTGTCCTCGAGCAGCCCGACCTCCACCAAGGGCCGGAGCCCGAGAGCTGCGGCAGTCACGTAGCAGCCGGGAGCCGCCACCAACCCTGCACCGCGAAGCTGCTCGCGATAGAGCTCGGGGAGTCCGTACACGGCTCGGTGAAGCAGGCCCGCCGCGCGGTGCTCCCACCCGTACCACAGCGGGTACGCAGCGGCATCCTGCAACCGAAAATCCGCGCCAAGGTCCACGACGAGGCGCACGCGACCGGCGAGGGATGCGACTAGGTCCTGGGATGCTCCTGCGGGTAGGGCGACGAAGACGACGTCGAGCGTCTCGAGGACCGCCACGTCGAGGCTGCCAACGACGAGTCCCTCGTAGCCGCGCTCGAGGGCTGGATAGAGCTCACCCACTCTCGCACCGGCAGTCGACTCGGCCTGCGCGACGACGACATCGAACACCGGATGACCCGCCAGGAGCCGCAGCAGCTCAGCGCCGAGATAGCCGGTCGCTCCCGCGAGCCCACAGTTCATGTCATTATTATTCATAACTACGCATAACTATGCAAATTGCCGCGTAGCCTCGGCGAGCCCCGGGGCGTCTCAGGCGTCGAGCGCCACCCGGAACTCCCTCACCAGATCAGCCGCCCCGTCCGGCCCGCAGCCCTCGAGGAGTCGCCGGACAAGGGCGGAACCGACAATTACCCCGTCGGCGACCCGGCAAACCTCGACAGCTTGGGCCGGTGTCGATATCCCGACTCCGACGAGCACGGGGAGGTCCGTGGCCGCCTTGCAACGGGCCGCTATCTCTGTCGCACTGGCCGCAAGGTCGCAACGCTCGCCGGTCACCCCCATCGATCCGACCGCGTACAGGTAACCCCTCGCCCTCTCTGCGATCAGCTTCAATCGCTCCGGCGGTGTCGTGGGTGCAGCAAGGAGCACTGTTGCGACCCCGGCGCGATCGGCCTCCTCCGCCCAGCCGTCCAACTCTTCGAGAGGTAGGTCCGGCACGATCGCCCCCGTCACCTCGGCCCCCGCCATGAGCTGAGCCATACGACGGTGGCCCATGCGTGCGACAAGGTTGTAGTACGTCATCACCACGACGGGCACGCCCAGATCCGCGGAGGCGATCTCCGCGATGATCCGCTGGGCGGTCGCCCCACCCGCAAGGGCCTTTACCGAGGCCCGCTGGATCACCGGGCCATCCATCATCGGGTCGCTGAACGGTAGGCCCACCTCGACCGCATCGGCTCCCGCGGCCGCGACGGCCTCGAGCGTCTCGACCCAGTCGCGACCGAGCCCGCCGGTGACATAGGGCACCAGCAGCTTGTGACCGGCATCGCGCCGGTGCAGGAGCACCGGCGCCAGCCCCACCTTTGGCCTCACCTGCCGAGCCGTTCCATCACCAGGGCGACGTCTTTGTCTCCCCGTCCCGACATCGTGATCAGCACGCTCGAGTCCCGCGGGATGGAACGGCCCGCCTCCCTCACCACCCAAGCGACCGCGTGAGCCGGTTCGAGCGCGGGGATGATGCCCTCTGTCTCCGCGAGCAGCTGCACCGCGGCCAGCACCTCGTCGTCGCTCGCCTGCTCGTACTGCGCGCGTCCGAGCTCACCGAGGTACGCGTGCTCAGGGCCTACGCCCGGATAGTCGAGGCCGGCAGAGATCGAATGGGCTTCGAGGATCTGACCGTTCTCGTCCTGCAAGAAGCGGGAGAGCATCCCGTGGACGACCCCCGCGATGCCGTGGCTCATCGCGGCTCCGCCAGCAGCCTCGACACCGACGAGACGGGCACCGGAGTCGACGAAGCCGGCGAAGGTCCCGGCCGCGTTGGAACCACCCCCGACACAGGCCACGACGAGGTCCGGGTCTGCGTTCAGGAGGTCTCGGCACTGCTGACGCGCTTCTTCCCCGATGATCCTCTGGAGCTCTCGGACGATGAAGGGATAGGGATGGGGCCCCATCACCGAGCCGATGCAGTAGTGGGTGGTCGCGACGGTGGCGACCCAGTCCCGAAGCGCTTCGTTGACCGCATCCTTTAGCGTCCTGCTCCCGCTCTCCACCGAGAGCACCTCGGCGCCGAGCAGGCGCATGCGGAACACGTTCAGCTCCTGGCGCTCCATGTCGGTGGCGCCCATGTAAACCGTGCATGCCATCCCGAAGAGCGCCGCGGCAGTCGCCGTAGCGACACCGTGCTGACCCGCACCTGTCTCGGCGACGAGGCGGGTCTTGCCCATCGCCTCGGCGAGCAGCGCCTGGCCTATCACGTTGTTGAGCTTGTGGGAGCCGGTGTGGTTCAGATCCTCGCGCTTTAGGAGGACGCGCACCCCGATCCGCTCGCTCAAACGGCGGCACGCGAAGACCGGCGTGGGCCGACCCCCGTACTCGCGTAGGAGCCGGTCGAGCTCACCCCTGAAGGCCGGGTCGCCCCAAGCCAGGCGAAAGGCCCTGTCGAGATCTTCGCAGGCCGGAACGAGCGACTCGGGAACAAAGCGCCCCCCGAACCCCCCGTAGCGCCCCGATGCAGACGGCTCTCGCATCAACTCGCCGATTGCGTTCACAGTTCTTCCTGCCAGTCGTAGGGACCTTCTAGATCCAAAGGGTCATAGGGCTCGGGCTCGGCCGCGCGCGCCGCCTGCACGAAGGCTCGGATCTTCGACGGATCCTTCTTCCCCGGGGACGCCTCCACACCGCTCGAGACGTCGACGCCCCAAGGGTGCACGGTCCTGATCGCGTCGGCCACATTGGCGGCGTCGAGGCCGCCGGCGAGCACGAGGCGGCGCCCCTTCGGCGCCCCTTCGGCAAGCCTCCAGTCGAACACCTTCCCGGACCCCGGCGATGGGGCGTCAAGGAGAATGATCGGGGCGCCGTACTCTCCGGCCCGGGCCAGACGGTGGTCGCCGGCCGCGAACGCCTTGATGACGAGCGGGACCCTTACCGCGACGTACCCGCAGTCCTCCCTGCTCTCGCTGCCGTGAAGCTGTGCGGCCTTGAGGCCCGTCCGGTTGACGACCTCGACGACACGCTGGGCCCGCTCGTCCCTGAACAAGCCCACGGTGAGAATCTCCGGGGGCAGGCGGCGCGCGATCGCCTGTACCGCGTTCGGGCTCATCTGGCGCGGAGAGGGGGCAAAGACGAAGCCGACCGCGTCGGCACCCATCGCCACCGCGAGGAGCGCATCCTCCTCGCTCGTGATCCCGCAGATCTTGACCCACATCAGGCACCGCCCAGCGCCGCGTGGTGCGCGCCGCCAGGTGCGCGAAGGCGCCGCACCGCGTCGGCTGCGTTCGGGCTTCGCACGAGCAGCTCTCCGACGAGCACGGCGTCGTAGCCCGCATCTGCGAGGCGGACGATGTCGTCTGGCGAGGAGATTCCCGACTCGGCGACCTTGACAGCACCGGCCGGCAATGCGCCGGCCATGCTCTCGGCGCGCCTTGTATCGAGCGCGAACGTCCTCAGGTCCCGCTGGTTCACGCCGATGATGTCCGCGCCGGCACCAAGACCGCGCTTTGCCTCCTCGAGATCGTGCACCTCGACGAGTGCTGCCATCCCCACTGTCCTGCACACCTCCGCGAAGCGGCTCAGCTCGCCGTCGCTCAGAGCGGCCACGATCAACAACACCGCGTCTGCACCCATGAGGCGGGCGTCGTAGATGTCTGCCTCGCAGACCGTGAAGTCCTTCCTGAGTACCGGCAGTGTGACCGCGGCGCGGGTCGCGAGCAGGTCATCTGGTGACCCGCCGAAGTGCGGGGCGTCGGTGAGAACGGACAGACACGTGGCTCCGCCCTCGGCATAGCTTCGCGCCAGCGCTGCGGGGTCCAGATTCGGAGCCAGGTCTCCCTTCGACGGCGATCGCCTCTTCACTTCCGCGATGATCGCCACGCATCCCTCCGCGGCCAATGATGCTCTGAAGGGGCGCGGCCTCGAGGCGCGCGAGGCTGCAAGGGCGAGCTCCGAGAGGCGCCCGAGGTCGCGCCCGTCCTGCGCCGCGCGGGCACGATGCCAGAGAAGAATCCCGTCGAGGTACGACGACATGCCGGGAGCCTACCGGGATGCGAGCCAATCTGGCGGGAACAGAGCTCAGGACGCCTGCGCTTCCCGGGCGATGCCCTGTGCAGCCCGTACGAGACGGTCCTCAGGCGAAGTGTTGACTATCAACGGAGAGTGACACAGCACGACGAGCCCGAGTGACATAAGGGCCAGCGCGAACGCGTCCAATGCCAGCGCTCCGATCCCACCGCGCAGGTTGTCGCCGAAGAGCCCGACCCCGATGATGATGCTCGCAAGAGGATCGACGATCACGAGTGAGGCCTGCGACGCCGTGATCGGGCCTGCCAGAAACGCGTTCTGAGCCAGGAACAGCCCGGCCAAGCCAGCTGCAGCTATCCCGTAGGGCTCGAAGTGGGTGAAGAGCATCGCCAGGCCCCCGCGATGCACCAAGACCGTCGAAGCCTTCATGAATGCGGCAGATACGGCAAAGGCGATCGCGGCCGCGGCGCCGTACCAAGCCGACCGCCAGGGCCTCGAACCGACGCGCGCCAGGCTCACACACAAAGTTGCGGCTCCCACCGTGGCGATGACCATCAAGAGCCAACCGAGCTGGTCGGGCACGAGGCTTCCCCCGCCCTGGTTGGAGATGGCGAGAAAGGTCGCCAGACCCGCGACGGTCAGCACCACGCCGAACGCCTCCCGCCAGCCGAGGGGGCGCCCGAACCAGAAACGCAGCACCAGCGCGAGGAATATCAGCTCGGTGACGAGTAGCGGCTGCACCAAGGTGAGCCCCCCTTGGTCGAGGGCCGCGGCCTGGAATCCGAAAGCTCCCAGCATGGAGAGCAACCCGAGCCACCAGGTCGGTCGTCGCAGGACGTGCGCCATCAGCTTCCAGCGCATCGAGGCGTCCTCGGGCGCGGTCTCGACCCCGATGCGCTCGAAGATCGTCGCAAGCGCATTGCAGAGCGCCGCGGCAAGAGCAAGAGCGACCGCCATCTCTGAGCTTTCTATCCCCTCAGTAGTGGCAGGGCGCGGATCTGGCCATGGTGACCGCCCTCTCCCCCACTCGATGTCCTGGCTTCAGACGGCACTTCCGTCGCGCGCTTCACGTATGCCAGCGCGACGAAAGCACCGTGGCCCGGTGAGAATGCGACGCTCGTGAGCTCCCCCACAGTGGCATCCTGCACGATGAGCCCGTCGCCGGCAACCGGAGCTTGGCCCTTTGCGCCCGCGTCTATGACCACGCCCCGTAGCCGTCGCGGGGTGTTCGAGCCACGCGCGTCGATGCGCGCCACCAGCTCCTGTCCGGTGTAGCAGCCCTTCGAGAAGCTCACCGCGTGCTCCACAAGACCACCAACCTCCTGTGGGATGGTCCGGTCGCCGAGCTCACGACCCAGTTCGGGGATCCCCGCCTCGATACGCACCGCCTCGAAGGCGTCCGGGTCACCGGGTCCGCTTCCGAGCAGGGCTCGCGCTTGGGAGAGATCGGGCAGACCTCCCCGGAAGAGGAGATCTCGCCCACGCCAAAGCGGCCAGGTGACGTCTACCACCGCCACCGCGGCCTTGGCAGCCGAAGACATGAGGTCCGCGGCGCTTGGGAGCAAGGGACCGCGCACCTGCAGGGCCCTCAGGTCATCGACGGTCTCGATGTCGGCCTTGACACGGAGCTTGAAGCGCCTAAGCCTCGAAGAGAGCGCGGCTCCGAACCCGGCCTTCAGATCGAGTAGGAGGCGATCGGCTCCAATCGCGCTCACGCGGCAGAGGGACTCGATCTTGCCCTGAGGGGACAGGACGAGGGTGTCGAGCGAGTCTGTGACGGCACCCGACTGGACCTCGGCTCCGCCGAGCTGCTCGGTGCCTGCGGGACCATCGACAGCTCGGAGGCTCGACAGGTCCTGACTCAGCTGCCCCTGGAGCCACTCGAGCGCGCCTGGCCCGGAGACGACAAGAGCGTCACGGGCAACCACGCGCCACGCCGACGTCGATCGCAGTGCCTCATAGGTCGCCTCTCCATCTTCAGCCATCTGGTGGTGCAACACCGCGCTTGGCCGCAAGCTTCCTCGCTCCGGCTACCGCGGCAAGGACAGCAGCCGCCTTGTCGCCGCATTCGCGGTCCTCCGCCGCGGCGTCGCTGTCGGCGACGATCCCGGCACCGGCCTGAACCCAGGCCCGACCGTCCGGAGTCGCCACCAGGGTGCGGATGGCGATGGCGGTGTCGAGATTGCCGGAGAAATCGATGTAGCCGACAACACCGGCATATGGTCCGCGCTTGGTCGGCTCCAGCTCGTCGATGATCTCCATCGCCCTTACCTTTGGAGCGCCTGAGACCGTCCCGGCCGGGAGCGTCGCACGGATCACGTCTATCGGCCCGCGCCCCTCGGCGAGCTGCCCGGATACCTGCGAGGTGAGATGCATCACATGGCTGTAGCGCTCGACTGTCATGAGCTCGTCTACGTGCTCGGTGTCGAAGGCGACGACTCGACCGACGTCGTTGCGCGCGAGGTCGACGAGCATGATGTGCTCCGCCACCTCCTTCGGGTGCTCGACCAGCTCGGCTTCGAGACGGCGATCCTCCTCCTCGGAGCGGCCCCGGCGTCGGGTGCCGGCGATCGGACGCGATATGACTCGACCGTCGAGCAGCTGCACGAGTGGCTCCGGCGAGGCCCCCACGACCGTGACGCCCCCCTGGCGGAGAAAGAACATGTACGGGCTCGGGTTCACCTGCCGCAGAACCCGGTAGACATCGAAGGGGTCACACCCGAGATCGAGGTCGAAGCGCTGTGACAGAACCACCTGAAAGGCATCCCCCGCGGCGATGTGCTCCTTGGCGGCCTCGACGGCAAGCCGGTAGCTCTCCGCCGAGACGACCCGGTGCACCTCCGACTCTGCCAGGGACTCGTCCCGGTTCGGTGGCGGAAGGAGCGGCTCGTTGACAGGTCGCTCGAGGTCCTGCCTCAACTGCGCCAGGCGAGCGACGGCCGACCCGTACCGTGAAAGGGCGATCTCGAGATCCGGCTCGCCCATGCTTGCTGGCACCATGACGTTGTCCACGAGAGTCACTCGCTGGCGCCAGTGGTCGAAGGCGGCAAGCTCCCCGATGACAGAGACCACGGCGTCAGGGACCCCGCGGTCGTCGGTCGGAGCGGCGCCGAGCCGCTCGACCTCGCGGATCACGTCGTATCCGAGGTAACCGACAAGCCCCCCGTGCAGCGGCGGGAGGTCTGGGAGGAAGGGGGACTCGAGGCGGGCAAGCAGCTCCTCTATGGCCGCGAGCATGCCCCGATCCAGCGGCACGACAACCGGCAGCTCTCCGTGGACCTCGATCTCGTTGCCCCGTGCGACCATGGTCGCCACAGCTGCCCGGCCGAGGAACGAGAAGCGGCTCCAGCGCTCTCCGTGCTCCACGCTCTCGAGTAGGAAACCGTCACCGTCACCGACGACAGACCTGAACGCCCCGACGGGAGTGATCGTGTCGGCTACCAGCTCCTCCCACACTGGGACGACTCGGTACCGCCGTGCGAGAGCCACAAAGACGTCGGCATCTTGGACCGTCACGGGTCGAGAGTGCGAAAGAAGCAGCTGCGCTCCCCCGTGTGACACGCCCCCCGGCCCTCCTGGCGCACGAGGATCAGGAGCGCGTCGCCATCGCAGTCGTAGCGCACCTCACGGACATACTGGCGGTCGCCCGACGTCTCCCCCTTGCACCAGTACTCCTGCCGGCTACGGCTCCAGAGCCAGGTGCGCCCGGAAGTCAGGGTTCGGCGCAGTGCCTCTTCGTCCATCCAGGCCATCATGAGGACCTCTTTGGTGTCTGCCTCCTGCACGATTGCAGGCACGAGGCCGTCGCGATCGAACCTGATCTCCTCTAAGCCGGACGGTGCCGTCCACGGCGCGCCAGCTGTGAGCTGCGTGGCACGACCCTCTCCGGTGGAGCCACCGCTTGGAGTGTGGAGGCTCATAGATACAGACCTGTCCCGCCGTCCATCCGCTCCGAGGCGACGGCATGCACGTCTCGCTCGCGCAGGATGAGGTACTCCTCACCTTGCACGTCAACCTCGAAACACTCCTCCGGATTGAACAAGACGGTGTCTCCGGCACGTATCGTGCGAACATGGGGACCGACGGCGGCAACTTCTGCCCATGCCAGACGGCGTTGGACCTGGGCCGTAGCCGGGATCAGGATGCCGGCGCGCGAGCGCCGCTCCCCCTCGGACTGGGGAAGGTTCACAAGCACCCTGTCGTTGAGCATCGTCACCGGCTGCTTGCCGGGAGCTGGCCTCGGCACCGGCTTGGGCCGCTGGGGCGGGTCGTTTGACTCTGCGGTCTTTGCCTCGTCTGTCTGCACGACGAGCAACCGTACAGCGCTCTGACCACCTTGCTCACACGGCGGTCGGTCGGACCCCGACACCGTGCGCAGCGAGGTAGCTCTTGGCATCGGCGATGCTATAGCGCCCGAAGTGAAAGATCGAGGCCGCCAGCAGCCCGCTGGCACCCCCTAGATCCGCGCCGGCCACGAGGTGGTCGAGAGTTCCGACGCCGCCCGAGGCTATGAGGGGCAGGCGAACGCTCGCGCTGACCGCCGCCGTCAGCTCCAGGTCGTAGCCGAGCTCGGTGCCGTCTCGGTCCATCGACGTGAGCAGGATCTCTCCGGCGCCTCGCCCCGCGCAGCTGCTTGCCCACTCGAGGACATCGAGCCCAGTCGAGCGGCGGCCACCATGGGTCACGACTTCGAACTTCGCATCTGCGGCCTTGCTGGGCTCTGTGCCGGCCCGGCGCCGCGCGTCGATCGCGACGACGACGCACTGAGATCCGAGCTCCCCGGCCAACTCGGTGATCAGCTTGGGACGGGCTACGGCCGCCGAGTTGACGGCCACCTTGTCGGCGCCCGCCCGCAGCAGCGCCTTCGCGTCGGCCACCGAGCGAACGCCCCCACCGATGGTGAGCGGGATGAACACCTGCTCGGCCGCTCGCTCGACGATCCCGAGCATGATCGAGCGATCGTCAGAGGAGGCCGTGATGTCGAGGATCACCAGCTCGTCGGCGCCCTCTGCGTCATAGCGCGCCGCCAGCTCGGCGGGGTCGCCGGCGTCAACGAGGCCGAGGAACTCGACGCCCTTCACGACTCTGCCCCGGTCGACATCGAGACAGGGGATGACGCGCACTGTCCTCAACTCAGACCCGCCGGTCGCACGGTCCGGCAGGAATCAAGCGCGTCGGCGAGCGCGAGCGCGCCGGACAGGAGCGCGCGCCCGACGATCACGCCATCTAGGAGCTTGCCGTCCACCTCGGCTGCACGAAGAGCCTTGAGGTCATCCGCGCTGCCAACGCCTCCCGAGGCGACCACCGGGTGCTGCGTGGCTGTCAGCACGTGCAAAAGACCGGGAACATCGGGCCCCTCAAGGGTTCCGTCGCGGTCGATGTCCGTCACGGCGACGCCGGCAAGAGGGAGATCACCCAGGCGGTCCAGGACCTCGTCGAGCGACCGACCGCTCGGTCGCGTCCAGCCGCGTACGGCAACCTCCGCTCCGCCGTCCGCATTGCGCCGGTAGTCGAGCCCCGCGACGATCCGGTTGGGCCAGCGAGCAGATAGCCGGTCGGCAAGCTCTGGCGTGTCGACCGCAGCCGTCCCCAGAACGGCACGCGCCACCCCGAGGGAGAAGAGGCTCTCAGCAGCTTCCTCGTCGCGTACACCGCCGCCCACCTGGACCGGAACCCCGCACTTGCTCACGATCGCGCCGATCCGATCCCGGTTGGTTCCGACTCCGGTCCGAGCCGCGTCCAAGTCGACGAGATGCAGACGCTCGGCTCCATTGCTCAGGTACCACTCCGCTACCTCGAGCGGATCGCCGTAGCGGGTCTCGCGGCCGAAGTCACCCTGGACGAGTCGGACACAGCGACCGCCGAGGATGTCTATGGCGGGCCAGAGGTCCATCGCGGGGCTCATGCCCCGCCGCAGGCAGCGGCGAAGCGCTCCAAGAGCCGCAGCCCGTTCACGCCGGACTTCTCCGGGTGGAACTGAGTCCCAAACAGCGAGCCCTGCTCGATCGCCGCGACCACCGGACCGCCGTAGTCGCAGACGCCTACGACGGTGCGGACGGCGTCACCTTCTGGCACCGGAGCATAGGAGTGCACGAAGTAGAACCACATCGACCCCGCGCCCTCCAAGCCACGGTCGCTCGTCGTCGCGACGGTGCCGAGCAGCCGCGACGGTCGCGACGCCACCGGGACAACCATGTTCCACTGCATCTGCGGGAGCCGCTCGCTCGCCTCGAGTGACCTCACGGCACCGGGCAGTATCTCGAGCCCCTCGGCGCGCGGGTCCTCGTCTGAGCCCTCGAAGAGCAGCTGCAGGCCCACACAGATCCCGAGGAACGGGACGCCCCGGCCTATGACGTCTCGGACCGCGCCATCGAGACCGCTGCGTCGCAGCGCTGCCGAGCAAGCCCCGAAGGCACCGACACCCGGGAGCACTACGCCACCGGCCTGCGCGGCGACATCTGGGTCGGTGACGAGATGAGCATCTGCCCCGACATGTCGGAGCGCCTTCTCAGCAGAGCGCAGGTTTCCTATCCCGTAGTCCAAGACGGCGATCATCTACGAGAGCAGCAATTCAGAGCACGCCCTTGGTCGACGGCACATCCGCGCCCTCGACCAAGATGGCATCACGAAGGGCGCGGGCTACGGCTTTGAAGGACGCTTCGAGCACATGGTGCGGGTTGCGTCCGTAGACGAGGGTGACGTGCAAGGTCACCTTGGCGCCGTTCACGAACGCCCGCCAGAACTCCTCGGCCAGTTGCGGCTCGAACGGCGGGGTACCAAGCGGGGCCGAGCTCTGGCCGAGGTCGACGTCATAGTGGAGGTACGGCCGCCCGGAGAGATCCAGGGCCACACTCACGAGTGCTTCGTCCAGCGGAAGCCAGGCCGAGGCGAACCGGCGCACGCCGGTCCGGTCACCGAGCGCCTCGGACATCGCCTCTCCGAGGACGATGCCGACATCTTCGACGCTGTGATGAGCATCGACGCTGAGGTCGCCGGAGGCCGTAACCTCGAGCGCGATGCCCGCGTGCTTGCCGAGCTGGGCGAGCATGTGATCGAAGAAGGGCAGCCCCGTCTCGGCGCGCGGTGGAGAGCTCGAGTCAAGGTCGAGGCGGACGAGCACGTCGGATTCGCCCGTGACTCGCCGACACTCGGAGATCCTCGTCATGGCCTGGAGGTTACGCTCGGCTGCGAGAGAGCGCCAAGGACGAGCCGGCAAGCTGTCCGCAGGCACCGTTCACCCCACGGCCCCGCGTATTGCGTACAGTCACGTTCACTCCATGTCTGGCGAGCTCGTCACGAAAGCGCGCCACCGCCTGAGGGGTGCTGCCGGCGACGAGGTACCCCGGCGTCGGATTGAGAGGGATGAGATTGACGTGGGCGCCGAGCCTTGCTGCCAGCCCGGCGAGCTCCCTCGCATCTGATGGCCGGTCGTTGATGCCGGCGATGCACGCCCACTCGAAAGACAGACGCCTCCGGGTGGACTTCACGTACGTCTCGCATGCGTCAATGAGGGTCGCGAGGGGATAGCGGCGGTTGATCGGGACGAGTTGGCTGCGCAACTCGTCGTTGGCCGCATGGAGCGACACGGCGAGATTCACCTGCATCGGGTCGGAAGCGAGCTTCAAGATGCCCGGCACGATGCCGACCGTCGAGATGGTTATCGATCGAGCGCCGATGCCCATGTCCGTGTTCCACCGTCCGATCGCCGCGCGCACGTTCGCATAGTTGCTGAGCGGCTCCCCCATGCCCATGAGCACGACGTTGTCGAGCCGTCCCCAGCCGCGTGCGCTCGCTTCGCGGGCCGCGCGCACGACCTGCTCTGTGATCTCGCCCATCGAGAGCTGACGCACGAAGCCAGACTGACCTGTAGCACAAAAACCGCAGCCCATGGCGCATCCAGCCTGACTCGAGACACAGACCGTCACTCGATGCCGATACCCCATGAGCACGCTCTCCACCCTCGTTCCGTCCGATGCGGCGAGCAGCCACTTGAGCGTGGTACCTCGATCGCTCTCCGACTCCTCGACCACGGAGAACGCGGGCGCAAACTCGGGCATCGATGCAAGATGGGCGCGAAGCGGACGCGACAGCTCACTCAGCTCGGCCGGCTCGACGAACCTGCGGTACATCCCTTCCCACAGCTGGCCCACGCGGTACGAGGGCTCGGCTGAGAGCAAGTCGGCAACCTGATCCAGCGCCAGGTCGTACCGGCTCATGGACCACCGACGGCCGCGATGTCGCCTGTGTAGGCACGGTCCAAGTGGTCGTCGCTGAAGCCGAGCTCCTTGTACAAAGAGCGCGCCGGGACGTTGTCGCGGTCGACGTAGAGCATCGCCGTCGGGACCGCCCGCGTACCCAAATAGTCGAGCCCCGCGACCAGCAACTCCCTGCCAAGGCCGCGACCTTGGTAGTCAGGGTTGACCGCGATCACGTATATCTCCCCGAGCTGCTCCTCGTCGTGTATCTTTGTCCAGCAGAAGCCGGCGAGCTCGTCACCTACGTCGTGCAACAAGAACCCGTCGGGGTCGAACCAGCCCTGGAGCTCGCGTTCGGCGATCGTCTCGAGCGTCCAGACCCCCTGCTCGGGGTGCAGTCGAAATGCCCGATTGTTGACCGCAAGCCACCGTTCCTCGTCCTGGCCCGGTCTGAACGCGCGAGTGGCGATCCCTGCGTGCGGCCCCTCCAATGGAAGTGGTCGCCTCATCTGGTGGATATCCCGGCCGCGCTTCAGTCCGACGCTCTCGGCTACGGCGTCGTCCACGACGCTGGGCATCGGTACCCAGAGGTGGACATGGCCGCCTCCCTGCACTGCGATTTCGTCCAGGGCCGCGCGCACGAGGTCCCTGCGCAGAGTGCTGTCAGGGGTACGCCAGTCGGGGTGCACCACGTACTCGACGGCCCAGCTCCGCGACTTTCCCCGGCTGATCTGGGCATATCCGATAACGCGCCGATGGGCGGTCTCGCGCGCGATGAAGCCGGCAAAGCCCGCCCTGCCTCCCTGGACGAGATCGAGCCACTTGTGCTCACCGAGCGCGCGATGGCCGTCCGCGATCGAGGCCGCCTCCACGAGCCGGGTGAGAGAATCGATGTCCGCCTCTCCCATACGGCGTTTGATCTCGAGGTGGTGCACCATCGCACCCTAGCTTTCGACGAGACCCTCAGCGCACGGTGGTTAGGCTCCTGTAATGGCCCGGACATCTGCGAAGCAGCCCGCGCCCCGCTTGCCGAAGGGGACGCTCGGCGCCCGAGCTTCCCGGATCTCGGCCCTGTTGGCCGCGGAGTACCCGGGCGGTGCCGAGGAGCTGTGTGCCCTTGTTCACGACGGACCCTTCCAGCTGCTCTGTGCGACCATACTCTCTGCCCAGTGCACAGACGAGCGCGTCAACATGGTTACACCGGCGCTGTTTGCGGCCTATAACAGCGCCGACGAGCTTGCGGCTGCCGATCCGGCAGAAGTGGAGTCGCTCATCAAATCGACGGGCTTCTTCAGGTCCAAGGCG
>CAZAMA010000044.1:0-12009 GCA_964485645.1 uncultured Acidimicrobiaceae bacterium
CGAAGCAGTAGGTGCCGGTTGTCTTCGGAGTGAAGCTGGCCGACGTCGCCGCTCCACCGACCAAATGTTCCTCAGGGTGCAATGGCGTTCCAAGCGATGGTATGCACGAGCTGGCTCCCGGTCCGCACTCGAAGAACCGCACCAAGCCAGATGGCAATACGTCGGTTCCGTGCACCAGTACCGACGCCGCGTCGCTGACGGCGCCGCCAAGGGTGATGGAGCGTTTCGAGACAAGGGTCGATATCGACGTCGGCGATGGAACCGTCGCGGTGACTGTCACCGTCGTAGTCGTCGTGGTCGGCGGCACCGTCGTCGTGGTCGTCGCCGGCACCGTGGTCGTCGTGGTCGTCGTCGGCACCGTCGTCGTCGTCGTCGGCTCCGTCGTCGTCGTCGTCGTGCTAGCGCAGGAAGGTACGCTGATCGTGTTGTCGTCCAAGGTGACTGCGCCGTTGCGGGCCAGGACACGACCTGTCACAGATGCGCCCGTGTCCAGTGTCGCCGAGGTCAGCGCCATGATGGTTCCGACGAAGTTGGTGGTAAGCGTGCCCAGGGTCGCCGAGCTGCCTACCTGCCAGAACACGTTGCATGCCTGGACTCCGCCGGTCAAGAGAACCGAAGCTGGACCGGTGGCGCCGGTGGTGAGAGTGCTGCCCGCCTGGAACACGAACACTGAGCTCGAATTGCCAGTGAGGGTGAGCGGTCCGTTGAGTGACATGGAGCTGGACGCCGTATATACCCCGGCGGTCAGCGTGCGATTGCCGAGATCCAAGCCGGTCACGTTGTTGGTGGAGGGAGCCGACTGCGCGCTGTCGTAGGCAGTCGTGAGGTCGTTCTGGGCTTGGAGCGCGACGCCGTCGGCGGCGTCCTCGGCGCCGTTGACCACGCCCGGCGGGAAACCTGTGATAGAGGTCGCTGCGCCGGGTGAAAGGCCGAGATCGCCGGTGACGACGGTGGCGCCTGTGTTCGTGATCGTGGTGGCCGCGAGCACGGCGAAGGGGCTGGCCGTGCCGAGGTTCACTGCGGCCTGGGCCGAGAACGTGGTGGCGGTCACGGAGGTTGCACCGACGACGACGAGAGTAGCGATGACAGTAAGAGTGCCAATGGCAGCCAACCACCCCCGTAGCCATGGCCGAGCTTGCATAGTCCTGGTCGGTGTCACGAGGGTGACACTTTTGGCGAAGCCTCCATGCCGGCACGACATGGCGAGCTGCATGCGAGGTGTCCCCGCACATCTGAGGCGATCCGGTCGCTCGGCCGTGAGGCGCCACTCCGGCAGCCAGCATCCGCGACTGCGTAAAAACACAGAGAGAGACTTGACACGTGGTCGTCGCCTTCTAGTTCGAGAAGCCAGGTGTATTCGACTCCTACCGAACCCTCACTGTCGAAGGCAGGAACCCACTATATCGGACCGCTCCGTGCGCCGCCAGTGCCTGTGCCGTCAGCCCAGGCTGACGCCGACGGACTCGAGCACGATCCGGCGGCGTCTCGAGACATCTCGCAGTGCGATGGTCGCCTTGCGCAGGGTAAAACGCGGGAGGGTGATCACGACACCGTGGCGCGTCGTCCTGCCGTAGGTGCTGACAGTCTTCCAGTGAGTCCCGTTTAGGTAGATGGCAATGTTGCCGCAGGCCGGGCATCGTGTCACCACAAGCGACATCTGGTCCAGCCTGACTCCGAAGAGGCGAAGCTCTGCTCCGTCGTCGGTCGTCTTCAAATACTTGCCGAGATAGTGTGCCGATCCGCTCTCCCTCTTCCAGCCCAGCCTTGGCGCCGACAGGGATCGGCTTGCTAGGGGTCGCTCGGTGCAACGCTCGGCTGACCACCTCGACACTCCCCCGGCTGCGCTCGATGCTCGAACGCTGAAGCAGAACTCGTGCCCCGGCGACCCAACGAGAGTCTGTGAGTTGCGAACCGTGTGCTGCCATGCCGGCGGGTAGACATAAGCCCCGAACTCACCGTTCCACGCCGCGACTGCGTAACGGACGTCGTAAGCCCTGACCGCCGAGACTGCGTCAGTTGCCGAATAGGTCACGGTCACGTACTTCGACAGCTGGAACGGGCGCGAGGGTCCGGTGACTCTCACGACAGGTGGGATCGGCTTCGGCGCGAAGCGCTCGGGCGGGGGTGGGGCGATGTAGCTGAACAAAGCGGTGCTCCGCGTCACACCACTCGAGTTGGTGGTACTCGCTGGATTCGTGCTGCTCGTACCGCTCGGTGTCGTCACAGTCACCTCGACCTGCCCAGCTGGCTGGGACGGGCTGGTGGCGGTTATCTCGGTGGCGGAGTCGACCGTGAAGCTAGAGGCGGCGGCCGATCCGAATTTTACGGCGGTCGCACCGGAGAGGTTCGTACCGTTGATCCTGACCGTCGTCCCGCCAGCCGTGCTGCCTGCTGTTGGGCTCACGGCGGCGATGGTCGGGGCAGGCGGCAGTGGGGCCACATAGCTGAAGCTGGCCGTGCTCCCAGCTCCGCTGGTACCTCCGGTAGTGCTCGGAGCGCTTGCTGTGCTCGTGCCTTCGGGCGTCGTCACGACCACTTCGACCTGCCCAGCTGCTGCCGGCGGGCTCGTGGCAGTCAGCTCGGTCGAGGAGTAGACCGCGAAGCTCGAGGCAGCGATCGATCCGAAGTTCACCGCCGTTGCTCCCGAGAAGTTCGACCCGCTTATCGTGACGGTCGTACCTCCGGCCGTGCTTCCCTCGGCCGGGCTAACAGAGGTGACGTCAGGCGAAGTGGACGGGGAAGGCGACGGGGACGGGGACGGGGAAGGGGACGGGGACGGCGACGGGGACGGCGACGGGCTGGGAGAGACGTAGGCGAACAGGTCGCCGCTGCTCGGAGCGCTCGTGCCACCTGGCGTGGTTACGGTCAGCGCGACCTGCCCAGCCGATCCCGGTGGGGCCGTGGCTGTTATCTCCGTGGAGGAGTCGACGACAAAGCTCGACGCGGCCGCGGACCCGAAGTCAACTACCGTTGCTCCCGAGAGGTTCGACCCATCGACAGTGACCGTGGTGCCGCCCGCCGTGGTCCCTTCGCTCGGGCTCAGGCCGCTCACGGTCGGCGGCGACGGAGGAGATTGACCCTGGGTCGGGGATCCGTAGGTGATGGTGAACGGCGTTGCGGTGCTGTCAGAGCTGCCCGGGTAGGAGATGACGTTGCCCAACGAGTCGACCATCTCGACCGAGGTGAGCATCGGTGATCCACTACCCGTGTCGGACACCGTCTGCTGGCCGAACTGCACCGAGCCGAAGCTCGCGAGCGGCCCGATCTGGTTGGTCGTGGTGTTGAAAGGAGCTTCCTCTATCCACTCCGCCGAGGCTCCGGCGCCGCTGTAGGCAAAGACATTCGAGGAGTGTTGGCCGGACGTCACGTCGTCGATACTGATCTGCCACTGGCCAGGAGAGAGCTCGGCGATCGACGCCACCATCTGGTCCCCGGGAGCTACCGCCCCGAGTGACATCTCGGTCGGATCCTGAGGCAGGATCTCGTACCAGGCGATGTAGCTGGTTCCGACGCTCGAGCTGTCCTGCTCGGTACCAGTCTGGATGAGGGACTGGCTTCCGCCCCATCCGTCTATGCCGATCCAGGTGGCCGAGTACGCGTTCGCCTGCGAATTCTGCACGGTTGGCACAGTCCACGTCGCGCCGATGCCTGTGAACTGTGAGCCGGTGTCGACGTATCCGGACCAGTTCTCGCTCTGTGCTGCCGATGCCTCGAGGTGGCCGTGGGAGCCGAGACGTCTGGTCGCAAGCGCGGGCTTTGAGTGCGGGACTGAGCTTGCAAGCGGCCGCGGCCGGCCCCAGCGCATCGATCGGGCAGGCGACGGCTGAGGGTTGCGTGTGCTTGCCGACGCACTCGTCGCGGTGCCGATCGCGAGGAGCGCGAGAAGGCTCGAGAAAAGGAGAGATGCCGCGACTCGCCCCCATCCGACTACCACCACCGAGCGCGACCCGCGTGCGGCCCCGCGATGAAAGCGATAAGTGAACTTTTCCACATGGGGGTTATCGGCTGAATTCGTCCGCGACTGAAACTCTGATTGCTCCTGGTCGCGAACACCGCGAGGACGTATCCTTTTGGGGGACGCGAGCCACAACACCTGGCCGCGCGGATGTCAGGTCGATTCGAGGACAGGGGGTTCGCCATGACAGATGTGAGGGTCGCGGTCCCGGACGCGCCGGTGGTAGCCGATGTCGGTCCGGCGGCGAGACCGCTGGTGCAGATCGTCCCTGTGCGCGGCTTGCCGATCGTGGTGGTGGCGATCGTCGCGCTGATAGTCGCGATAGCCAGCAACAAGCTTTGGGCGATCGACTTCTTTCACGTCGTAGGCGGCGGGCTGTGGACTGCCATCGACCTCTTCGTCGGCTTCGTGGTCGGTCCCATACTCGGGCGTCTCTCCATACCTGCCCGCATGGAATTCTCGGCGCGCTTCATGCCGAAGATGGTGCTCCTCATGCCAGCGCTCGTGATCACCACTTTGACGGCTGGCTTTCAGCTGGCGCGCCACACGGGCTTCCTCTTGAGCTCGCACCCCTATCACTCGTGGGTGGTCGCATCGATGATCGTCGTCGGCGTGATGTCGGTGATCGCCATCGGAATTCTCGAGCCTGCCAATCTGGCCGTGCTCTTCGAGCTCAGGAAACCCCACCCGGACGGTGAGCTCATCGGCCGCCTCATGAAGCGTTTCATCTATACCGCAGGCGTCACCGGTGCCATGCAGGTAGCGACGCTCGTGATCATGACAAGGCTGGCTTCGTCGTGATCGGGGGCTCTGGTTCTCCTGGGGTCACTCCTGTTTCCGGCAGCCCAGGCTCGGTCGGCAGCCCAGGCTCGGTCGGCAGCCCAGGCTCGGTCGGCGCCTCGGGACGCCTGATGGACCGGAAGCTGCCACCTGTGGCGGAGATGGCCGTGGGCGCGATGGCACTCGTCGTCGTCGGGGGGATCTACCTGGCCTCGCATCTGCCGAAGGCCGCGCCTCTCGGTCCGGCCGTAGGGCTGCTTGCCGCCGCGGGAGCGCTCCTTCTCTCAGATGTCGCCATCGTGAGCCGTCTCACCGACTTCGCCTGGGACGCGTTCTTCAAGGTGGGGGGCTGGACCTCGCTGGCTTACGTCGTCATCGCGGGAATGCTCGAGTATGTCTTCGTGCTGGACCACACCCATGGCTCGATACTGGTCGTGATCACGCTCATGCTCGTTGTCTTCGCGCTCGCCATCCCCCTGCTCTTGGCCTTCTCAGTGGCTCGCTACCAGCGACCCGGAGAGAGCTCGAGGGCCTGAGGGCGCCACCTCGGCCCGCGTTGGGGGTCGCTCTCTCGAAAGGAGCGCTAGGTAGTCTTGACGATGAGAACGGCGCAGTGAGCGCTGTGAGCGATGCTATTGGGAACCGAGCCGAGGATGCGGCGGTTCATTCCCTTGTTGCCGACGACGATGAGATCGGCGTTGACCTTCTTTGCGACCTCGACGATGACTTCGGCGGGCGGGCCTGTGGCCGAGTGCCGCTCGACGGCGATGCCCTCCAGCGCGCGCTCGACGTCGTCGCTGTGTCGGAGGTCGTCTTGAGCTACGGCAATCTCGCTCGCGAAGACTCCGAAGTCGGGAAAGGCCATCGCAGCTGCGCTGTCTTGTTCGGCTCGGACGAGGTGAATGGTCGCTCCGGCACGGCGCGCGAGCCCCGCCGCCACCGAGACCGCGCGCGACGCGGTCTCGGTGCCGTCTGTTCCTACGACGATGATCGAATACACGCTGGCGCCTCCGGTGTCAAGGTCCTGGCTGGTGACTCTAACCTTTCGTCAAAGCCGATGCAGGATCTCCTGAGTGTGCTTCGAGACCGGGAACCGGGTGCAAAGTCTCGACGCTCTCAGGCCGAGACGGTATGAGCGTCAGCGGCATCCAAGGCTTCGTCGAGTATCGCGAGGCCCTCACGTGCCTCGTCGGCGCTCACGGTGCACGGCGGCACGACGTGGAGGCGGTTGTAGTTCGTGAAAGGCAGCAGCCCCCGCTCCTTGCAGGCGCTCACCAGCTCGTCCATCGCGGGGCTCGATCCGCCGTAGGGGGCGATCGGCTCGCGGGTCGTCCGGTTCTTTACGAGATCGAGAGCGAAGAACACGCCGAGCCCGCGCACCTCGCCGATCGACGGGTGGCGCGAAGCCATCTCGTCGAGCCCGGGCCTGAGCACGTCCTCGCCTATGCGCGCGGCGTTCTCGATTATTCCCTCGTCGGTCATGGCGTTCATCGTCGCCACCGCGGCCGCGCAGGCAAGAGGGTGCCCCGAGTAGGTGAGGCCGCCGGGATAGACCCGCTTCGCGAACGTCGCGGCCACCTCGGCTGAGATTACGACCCCACCGAGCGGCACGTAGCCCGAGTTGACGCCCTTCGCGAAGGTGATGAGATCAGGCACCACTCCGAAGTGCTCGAAGGCGAACCACTTGCCTGTGCGACCGAAACCCGCCATGACCTCGTCGGCGATGTAGAGGATGCCGTGGCGATCGCAAATCGCCCTCACACCGGCGAGATAGCCGGGAGGAGGGACCATGATCCCGGCGGTGCCGGGGATCGTCTCGAGGACGATTGCCGCGATGGTGGACGGCCCTTCGAACTGAACGACCTGGTCGAGGTGTTCCAGCGCGCGCTCGGTCTCTTGGGCCTCGTCGGCCGAATGGAACGGTGAGCGGTAGAGAAACGGCCCGAAGAAGTGGGTGACCCCCGCGCTCCCGTAGTCGTTCGCGAAGCGTCGGGGGTCGCCCGTGAGGTTGATCGCCGTGGTCGTAGCGCCGTGGTAAGAGCGGTAGGCGGCGAGAAGCTTGATGCGCCCGGTGTGCAGGCGCGCCATGCGGGTCGCGTGCTCGATTGCCTCGGCTCCGGCGTTGGTGAAAAAGACCTTTTCGAAACCCTCCGGGGCCCGTTCGCAGATGAGCCGGGCGGCCTCGCTACGCACGTCGTTCGCGAACTGCGGCGCCACGGTGCACAGCCGGTCGGCCTGTGCCTTGATGGCGGCCACGACTTTGGGGTGCTGGTGGCCGATGTTGGTGTTGACGAGCTGGCAGGAGAAGTCGAGGTAGCGGTGCCCGTCGTAGTCCCACACGTAGGAGCCATCGGCTCCCGCTATGACCATCGGCTTGATCAGCTCCTGAGCCGACCACGAGTGGAACACGTGCGCCCTGTCGGCTGCATAGACCCGGGCCCCTTCCTCGGAGTCTTTCGTGGTGTCGACGGTTGCGGTCATTGGTGTCCTTGTCCTGTTCTTAGAAGGTTCGGGCTCTTAGAAGGTTCGGGCTCTTAGAAGGTTCGGGGGAAGCCGAGGTTGATGCCTCCGTGGCTCGGGTCCAGCCAACGGCTCGTGACCACTTTGCCACGGGTGTAGAAGTGAACTCCCTCGCTGCCGTGCGCATGGCTGTCGCCGAAGAGCGAGCTCTTCCACCCGCCGAAGGAGTAATAGGACACCGGGACAGGGATGGGGACGTTGATCCCGACCATGCCGACCTCGACTTCTTGCTGGAAACGGCGGGCAGCCCCGCCGTCGTTGGTGAAGATGGCGGTTCCGTTCCCATATGGGTTGGCGTTCACGAGCTCGAGCGCCGCCTCATAGGACGGCACGCGCACGACCGACAGGACCGGTCCGAAGATCTCGTCGGTGTAGATCGACATGTTGGGTGTCACCTTGTCGAACAGGCTCGGACCGAGCCAGAAGCCGCTCGCAGCTCCGTCGGGGACGACACTGCGGCCGTCTACGACCAGCTCCGCACCAGCCTCGACGCCGGCGTCGAGGTAGCCGACGACCTTGGCCCGGTGCGCGCTCGTCACGAGCGGCCCCATGTCGACTTCGCGGCGGCCGTCTCCTGTCTTGAGAGTCGCCATGCGCTCGGTGATCTTCGCGACCAGCTCGCCGGCCACCGGCTCGACTGCCACGAGCGCCGAGATAGCCATGCAGCGCTCGCCGGCCGACCCGAAGCCGGCGTTGACGGCGGCGTCGGCCGCGAGGTCGAGGTCGGCATCGGGGAGCACGACCATGTGGTTCTTGGCGCCGCCGAGTGCCTGGACCCGCTTGCCCGATCGCGTCCCAGTCTCGTAGACATAGCGCGCGATCGGCGTAGATCCGACGAAGGAGATGGCCTTGACGTCGGGGTGCTCGAGAAGTCGGTCGACTGCTTCCTTGTCGCCGTGGACGACGTTGAACACTCCTTCGGGCAAGCCGGCTTCCGCCCAGCGCTCGGCAAACCATACCGAAGCCGACGGGTCTTTCTCACTCGGCTTCAGCACGACGGTGTTGCCGGCGGCAATCGCGATCGGGAAGAACCAGCTCGGGACCATCGCCGGGAAGTTGAACGGGCTGATGATCCCGACTACGCCGAGAGGTTGGCGGATCGAGTAGACGTCCACCTGACTGGACACCTCTTCGGAGTACCCGCCCCTAAGCAGGTGGGGCATCCCACAGGCGAACTCCGCCACCTCGATCGCCCGGCTGACCTCCCCAAGGGCGTCCGAGAGGACCTTGCCGTGCTCGGAGGTGACGATGGCCGCAAGCTCCGCGGCCCGGTCGACGACGATCTCCCGAAAGGCGAAGAGTATCTTCGAGCGTTTCGAGAGAGACGAGCGCCGCCAGGCCAGGAAGGCCGCCAGGGCCGCAGATACGGCCTGGTCCACGTCTTGCTTGGAAGCGAGAGCCACACGCTTGGTGAGCTCTCCGGTTGCGGGGTCGTAGACGTCGCCAAGTCGTCCGGCAACGCCGTCCGCGGGTTTGCCGTCGATCCAGTGCGCCACGGTTGGCAGTGAGCTCGGTCCTAGAGAAGTCATGGCTGGATTCTCGCGCCGCTGTCGCACGGCCGCGCCCGCACGACTACGATGGCTGCTCGAAGGCCGGACGGCGCGAGCAGGTAGGTCCAGATGAGCGATTTGGCGGTACTTTCTGCCGGCTTTTCGGACTGGCTGCGTCGTGCCGGGGTGGCAGTGACGGTGCAGCAGACGGGGCGCTTCGCGCGATCGCTCGCGCTGACGAGCCCGGCGAGCCGCCTTGAGCTCTACTGGACGGCGCGAGCTACGCTCGTGAGCGGACGCGACCAGATAGCGACATTCGACGCGGTATTCGCCCAGGTCTTCGGCGCGGGGCTCGAGCTCGCGAAGCGGCCTTCGGGTGGCAGGGTCTCGGCCAGGCCGGCCCCGCGGCCTGTGCCGGTCTTGCCCGCCCGCCCGCCCGGTTCTTCCCGCGAGCTCGGCGCTGCGAGCGGCCTGGTCGCGTCGTCGATTCTCGCCGATCCTGCCCCGAGTGAGGCGACGGGAGGAAAAGAGCTCGCGATCGGCATCGCCAGCCGGGAGGAGATGCTCGCGAGACGGGACTTCGCCTCACTCTCCCGTGAGGAATTGGAGGAGATGAGACGTATCTTCGAGCGCATCTGCCTCTTCCTCCCGCCCCGTCGGATGCGGCGCTCGCGGGCGAACCGGCACGGCGACATGGTTGACATGCGGGCGACGCTCAGGCGCGGCCATCGAAGCGCCGGCGACCCTGTCCGCCTGATGCGCAGGAGCTCACGGCGCGTGCCGCGTCGGCTCGTCGTGATCTGCGACGTCTCTGCCTCGATGGAACCCTATGCGCTTGCATACGTCCACTTCCTCCACGCGGCCGCGTGCAGGCCGAGCACTGTCAGAGCAGAGGTCTTCGTCTTCGCCACCCGCCTCACCCGCCTTACGCGAGTCCTGGCCGATCGTGACATCGAGGCGGCTCTGCGGCACGCTGCTGCTGCTGCTCCCGACTGGAAGGGAGGGACGCGCATCGGCGAGGCGCTCAAGGCTTTCCTCGATGGCTACGGCCGTCGCGGCGTCGCGCGCGGCGCTGTCGTCGTGATCATGTCGGATGGCTGGGAACGCGACGACGCGAGGCTGCTCGGCGAGCAGATGGCCCGATTGCGCCGCCTCGCGTACCGGATCGTCTGGGTGAACCCGCGCAGCGCCGACCCTGCCTACGAGCCGCTCGTCGGCGGCATGGCGGCAGCGCTTCCGCACTGCGACGAGCTCGTGAGCGGTCATAGCGCGCTCGCGCTGGAGCGACTTGCGGCGGCTGTCCGCGGCGCTCGTTGAGCCGCCGCGAGCCCCTCAAACGCCCTCGGCCACCCAGTCGAGGCCCCGGCTGCGAGCAAGAGCGAGATCCTCGCTGTACTTGAGCACGGACCCGAGGGTGCTCGCGACAGCCTCAGAGTCGAGCTCTGTCACGCCCAGCAGCGAGAGGGCGCCGACCCAGTCGATGACCTCGGCGATACCGGGGGGCTTTTGCACATCCAAGGTGCGCAGGCGGGCGGCGGCGGCAGCGGCCTGGCCCGCGACAAGGGCAGCTGCACCGGGGACGCGCCGTCGGACGATCCGCACGACCTGGGCGATGTCGGGGTAGTCGATCCAGTGGTAGAGACACCGGCGCTTCAGCGCGTCATGGAGATCGCGCGTGCGGTTGGAGGTGAGCACGACGACCGGCGGATGCGATGCCCGGATCGTCCCGAGCTCGGGGATCGTGACCGTGCTCTCGGCTAGGAGCTCGAGGAGGAACGCTTCGAACTCGTCGTCTGCGCGGTCTATCTCGTCGACGAGCAGGACCGCCGGGTATGGTCCGGGGTGCTCGATCGCCCGCAGGAGCGGGCGGGCGATGAGGTAGTCGGACGTGAACAGGCCGTGCTCGTCCACGGCCTCGCCGCGAGCTTCGGCGACGCGGATCGCGAGCAGCTGGCGCGCGTAGTTCCACTCATAGAGCGCCTCGGACGCGTCGATGCCCTCGTAGCACTGCAGGCGGAGTAGTGGCGTCGCGAGCACGCGGGCGAGGCTCTTGGCGGCTTCGGTCTTGCCGACGCCGGCCTCGCCCTCGAGCACGATCGGTTGGGGCAGCTCTACGGCTAGGAACAACGCCGTTGCGAGACCTTGGTCGGCCAGGTAGTCGACCGCCTCGAGCCGCTCGATCATGTCCTCGACGCCGGAGATGAGCCTGGTCAAGAGCGCGCGAGGAGACCTTCAGGATCTGCCACGAAAGCATCCCTGCATCCCGAACCGCAGAAGAAGTAGAGCTTTCCTCGATACTGGGCATGGAGCGAGCTCGGTCCGGCGACGACGGTCATGTGGCAGACAGGATCGAGCGCGCTCGAAGCTGTCTCCGGTGCCGAATCGGGAGCGTCGCCATCGCCATCGCCGCCGCCGCATCGGCCGGCTGACATCTGCTCGTCTGTCTTTGTCCGCCGGGAGGCGATGATCTCGGCCAGGATCGAGATGGCGATCTCCTCCGGGCTCCGGGCGCCGAGGTCGAGCCCGGCGGGGGTACGGATACGCGCCCTCAGCCCCTCGGGCAGCTCCAACCTGTCGAGCACCGCGGCCCCACGCTGCCTGGAGGCAACGAGGCCGATGTAAGCGACATCGGCCCGCGCGGCGCTGACAAGGAGCTCTTCCTCGTCCCGGCCATGGGAGGCGACCACGACAGCGGTCGCTCCGACCACGAGCTCGTCGGCGCGAAGGGTGCCCGCCTCGGTGACCGCACCGGACCCGGCCACCACGTAGCCCGCCGGCCCGCCGATTCTCGCGAGCGCCGTGGCGATGGGGGAGTGGCCGTGCACGACCAGCATAGGCGAGGGAATGTTCGGTTCGAGGAAGATCTCCAGCTTCCCGCCCGACAGGCATGGATTGTGAACCGTCACCGCCCCGTTGACGGGGGCGGTGACGTCGGCTCCGTCGGGGGCCTCAGGTGAGATGTGCAGGAGCACCGGCTGGCGTGACTCGAGTGACCGGAGGGATTGGAGCCTCACGCTCGCCTCCGCGCACTCGCCGCCGACGAAACCCTCGATCTGGCCGTCGCCTAGCACGATCGCCACGTCGCCGGCCTTGGCCGACGTGGGTCGCTCGGCTCGAACGACGGTCGCCATCACGAAGGCGACCCGCTTGGCGCGCAGTTCCGCGGCGCGAGCACGCACCCCGGCATTGGAGGCCGGAGGGAAAGCCATCACCGGTGCAGCCGTTGGTTCGTAACCCTCGAAGGCGTTCACGTGGTCGCTCACT
>CAZAMA010000044.1:12109-20354 GCA_964485645.1 uncultured Acidimicrobiaceae bacterium
CACCGGTGCAGCCGTTGGTTCGTAACCCTCGAAGGCGTTCACGTGGTCGCTCACTGGCTCACTCGCTCACTCGATCGCGAGATCGGTCCGCAGCGGCGTGCCCTGCATGGCCCGCCACACCTGTGCAGGGGTGAGAGGCATGTCGGCATGACGCACGCCGATCGCGTCGAGGACCGCGTTCACGACGGCCGGAGGTGAGCCGACAGTGGCCGACTCGCCGATCCCCTTCACGCCGATGGGGTGGTGAGGCGATGGGGTGACCGTCATGCCGAGCTCCCAGCTCGGGCACTCGAGCGAGGTGGGCAAGAGATAGTCCATGAAGGATCCACCAAGGCAGTTCCCCTCCTTGTCGAAGGCGATCACCTCCATGAGGGCCATGCCGACCCCGTCCGCCAGACCCCCATGGATCTGCCCGTCGACGATCATCGGGTTGATCCGGGGCCCGCAGTCGTCGACGGCGATGAAACGCCGCACCTTCACGACGCCCGTCCCGCGGTCCACGTCCACGACGCAAATGTAGGCGCCGAAGGGGAAAGTGAGGTTCGGCGGGTCGTAGACGCAGTCGGCATCGAGGTGTCCCTCGACGCCCTCTGGGAGCTCGACCGTACCGTGGGCGCCCAGCGCAATCTCCTGGATCGTCTTCGACGCGCTCGGGTCTCCCTTCACGAAGAAACGTCCCTTCTCCCACTCGAGGTCGTCAGGCGAGACCTCGAGCATCGCGGAGGCGACGATGCGGGCCTTGTCCCGCACGCGCTGGGCAGCGACTGCCACCGCCGCGCCAGACACCGGCGTCGAGCGCGATCCGTAGGTTCCGAGCCCGAACGGGGTGTTGTCGGTATCGCCGTGCACGACGTCGATGTCAAGAGGCGGGATGCCGAGCTGCTCGGCGACGATCTGCGCGAACGTGGTCTCATGGCCCTGCCCCTGGGTCTGCACCGACAGCCGGACCACGGCCTTTCCGGTCGGATGCACGCGGACCTCGGCGCCGTCGGCCATGCCGAGGCCGAGGATGTCCATGTGCTTCTTCGGCCCTGCCCCCACGGTCTCGGTGAAGAAGGAGATACCGATGCCCATGAGCTCGCCCCGTTGGCGCTTCTCCGCCTGCTCGCGCCTGAGCTCGTCGTAGCCGGCGATCTCCATCGCGAGCTCGAGAGCCCGCGGGTAGTCGCCCGAGTCGTAGACCCATCCCGTCTTGCAGGTATAAGGGAACTGCTCGCTTCTAAGCAGGTTCTTCATCCGGAGCTCCGCTGGGTCCATCCCCAGCTCGGACGCGAGGCAGTCGACCATGCGCTCGACGAGGTAGACGGCCTCTGTCACCCGGAACGAGCACGCGTAAGCGACTCCGCCGGGCGCCTTGTTCGTATAGACGCCCATTACGTCGCAGTGCGCGGCTTGCAGGTCGTAGGACCCGGTGAAGATGTGGAAGAAACCCGCCGGGAACTTCGTCGGCTGGGCCGTGTTGTTGAAGGCTCCGTGATCGGCCAGGACTTTCACCCTGAGCCCGGTGATCTTGCCGTCGCGCGTCGCGGCGATCTCGCCGTGCATGTGGTAGTCACGGGCAAAGCTTGTGGACATGAGGTTCTCCGAGCGGTCCTCCATCCACTTCACGGGCTTGCCCGTGAGGATGGAGCCCACGACCGCGCAGACATATCCCGGGTAGATCCCGACCTTGTTGCCGAAGCCACCGCCGATGTCAGGGCTGATGACCCGTATCTGGTGTTCGGGAAGCCCTGCGACGAGCGCGTACAACGTGCGATGGGCATGAGGCGCTTGGGTCGTGCACCAGATCGTCAGCTTCCCGGTCACCTTGTTCATGTCCGCGACGGCACCGCAGGTCTCCATCGGTGCAGGGTGGACGCGGGGGTAGAGCATGTCCTGGGTAACGACGACCTCGGCGGTGGCAAAGACGGCGTCGGTCGCCGCCTTGTCACCTGCTTCCCAGTCGAAGATGTGGTTGTCCGTCTTGCCCGCAATGTCGTCCCTGATGACGGTGGCGCCGGGCAGGATGGCTTGTTTCGCATCGATGACCGGCTCGAGCGGTTCGTACTCGACCTCGATGAGCTCCAGGGCATCCCGGGCCGAGTAGCGGTCCTCGGCTACGACGAATGCCACCTCTTGGCCCTGGAAACGCACCTTGTCGGTCGCAAGCACCGCGAGGACGTCGTGGGAGAGCGACGGTATCCAGGCGAGGTTGAGGGTTTCGAGGGTCTTCCCGGTGACGACAGCTTTCACCTTTGGATGGGCCTCGGCAGCCGAGGTGTCGATGGAGACGATGCGGGCGTGGGGGAGCGTGCTTCGAAGGACCGCGCCGTAGAGCATCCCGGGGAGCTGGAGGTCGTCCACGTAGTTGCCCTGACCCCGGACAAAGCGCGGGTCCTCCTTGCGCTTCATCCGGCCGAAGCCGATTGGGTTGGCCTCGGGAGCTTCAATTGTCGACGTCATCAGGCATTCACCTCCGTCGCCACGGGGTGCTCGGCAGCCCAGCGGATCGCGTTGACGATGTTCTTGTACCCGGTGCAGCGGCATATCTGACCCGAGATCGCCTCGCGGATCTCTTCTTCGGACGGGTCGGGATTGTGGTCGAGCAGCCAGCGGGCCGTCATCATCATCCCCGGAGTGCAGAACCCGCATTGCAGCCCGTGCTCCTCGATGAAACCCTGCTGGACTGGATCGAGAACGCCACCTCGCTCCAGATCCTCGACGGTGCGGATCTCGCGCCCGTTCGCCATGGCGGCCAGCACCGTGCAGCTTTTCACAGGCTCACCGTCCATCCACAGCACGCAAGTTCCGCAGTTGGAGGTGTCGCAGCCCCAGTGCGTGCCTCGCAGCAAGAGGTGATCTCGGATGAAGTGGACGAGAAGCAGCCGAGGTTCGATTGTTGCTGTGACCTCGTCGCCGTTGACTGTCATCGTCACCTGCATGGCTTCAGCCTCCCTGTCCATCGGCCCGTGCCGCGGCACGGCGTAGCGCCCGTAGCGTCAGCTCACCGGCGAGATGGCGCTTGTAGTCCTCCGGTCCGCGCTGGTCGGCGACCGGGTTGACGCTCTCCGAGACAAGGCGAGCGGCCTCGGCGAAGCCCTCCTCCGAGACGCTGTGGCCAAGGAGAGAAGCCTCGGCTCGCGCACAACGGAAGTGCTCGGCCCCGACGGCCGCGAGCCCGATCCCGGCATAGGTCACCGAGCCGCCCTCGACGCAGAGGGCTGCTCCGGCGGCTGCTATCGCCCAGTCGCCCGCGCGGCGCTCGACCTTTTCATAGGCGCTCCCCGATCCGTGCTGGACCGGGATTCGAACCTCGAGAAGCATCTCGGCCGGTCCGACGGCCGTGGAGTAAGGGCCGATGTGGAAGTCGTCCATCGCGACCCTGCGGGTCCCTTTCGCTGAGCCGATGACGGCGGTGGCGCGAAGGGCCGCGAAGACTGCGGAGAGATCCTCGGATGGATCTGCCTGGCAGATAGAGCCACCGACCGTGCCGCGGTTGCGGACGATTGGGTCGGCTATGACCCTCTCGGCGTCGTGCAGGATCGGGAACAGGGTCCCGGCCTCTTGCGAGCTGAGCACGTCCCGGTGCCTAGCCATGGCACCGATACAAAGCTCGTCGCCTTCGCGCCGCATGTAGGAGAGATCGTCGAGGTCGTTGATGTCGATCAGCACCTCGGGCCGGGCGAGGCGCAGCTTCATCATCGGTAGCAGGCTGTGGCCGCCTGCGATGAGGCGGCTCTCGGAGCCGTGCCGTTCGAGCAACGCGAGAGCGTTGTCTACCGACGTCGCTCGCTCGTATTCGACCGGTGCAGGTACCTGCATGGGCAATCCCCTCTTTCGAAGTGGCCCGAGTGAGCCCGTGACCCGCTAAACCTCGCGCCGCGGCGGCCCTCGGTCAACGCCTCCATAAGCGAACGCTTATCCCGAGGTTCGCGCAATGTCCCCGCCGGCGAGTGTTCCCGCCGGCGAGTGTCCCCGCCGGCGAGGGTGTGATATCCCTTCTCGCTGTGACGCTCACGCAGCTGGAGGCGTTCGTCCTCGTCGCCCGTCTCGGCTCCGTCACGGCAGCCGCCAAGACGCTCGGCGTGAGCGAGCCGGCGATCTCCGGGGCGCTCGCGGCCCTGCGCAGGCAATTCGACGACAATCTCGTCGAGCGGACACCGAGTGGGATGACCTTGACACCTGGCGGGCGGCGCCTCGTCGGGATTGCCTCACAGATGGTCGCGCTCGCAGCCGAAGCCGAAGAGGAGATCCGTCGTGCCAACGGCGCTCCCGAGCGGCTCCGCGTGATAGCGACGAGCTCGATCGCCGAGTCGGTGGCTCCTGCCCTGCTTTCCGCCTTCAGTTCTCGGAGCGGTCCGATCGAGGTCAGCCTCGCGCTCGCGACCAGTGAGGAGATGGCGGCGATACTTCAGGAGCGGCTCGCCGACGTGGCCCTCGGGCCGAGGATCTCGGGACCGGCTGCCGCGGGGCTCGAGTCGTACCCGCTCTTCCGGTACCACCTGGTAGTCGTGGCCTCGCCCTTGCATCGGTTGGCATCGGTTCCTGCCATGGTCCCGCCGGCAGCGCCGAGCGGGTCGGGACCGTTACCAGCCGCGCCTGCACGCCTGGCGCTCAGTCGGTTCGCAGAGGAGACCTGGCTCGTCGATCCAGATGCGACTGACCCCGCTCTGCCTGTCCATCAGATCCTCTCGCGCCTTGGAGTGCGAGAGGAACGGATCCGCGTCTTCCCGAGCCAGGCGGCCGCATGGGTGGCGGCAGAGAAAGGTGACGGTATCGCGCCGGCGATCAGCCATCTCGTCGCTCCCGAGCTGCACCGGGGTTCGCTCGTCACGCTCCCGGTGGACCAATTCCCGCTGCAGCTCATGTGGTACGCGACCATGCTCACGGCCGATCGCGCGAGCCCGGCCAAATCCGCGCTGAAGCGGTTCATCACCACCCCGGACGCCACCCATGCGATGCATACCCCGCAGTCCGGCGTGCCGCCGAGCAGGTTCCGCCCGCCGGTCTATGTGACTATCTGGAGCTGAGGGGAGAGAGAGGGACGTGAGCAGTCGCGAAAGTGCTGACATAGTCGTGATCGGTCTCGGTCCCGGTGGCGAGGAGGTAGCCGGTCGGTTGGCCGAGGCCGGCCTTGCCGTCGTCGGAATCGAGAAGGAGCTAGTCGGTGGCGAGTGCCCCTACTGGGGCTGTGTGCCGTCGAAGATGATGATCCGCGCCGCCAATCTCCTGGCCGAGGCGCGGCGGGTGGACGACATGGCTGGTCAGGCCGCCGTGCGGAGCGACTTTGCCCCGGTGGCTGCGCGCATCTCGAAAGAGGCGACGGACGGTTGGGACGACACCGTTGCAGTGGACCGTCTCGTTGCCAAGGGTGGCCGTTTCGTGCGGGGAGAGGCGGCCATCGCGGGACCTGGTCGTGTCGTGGTCGGCGAGAGGGAGATCGCGGCGAGTCGGGGGATCGTCATCGCGACCGGAACCGTTCCTACCATCCCACCGATACCGGGTCTGGAGGATCTCCCCTACTGGACCAACCGCGAGGCCATCAAGACCGAACAAGTGCCCGGCTCGCTCCTCGTCCTCGGCGGCGGTGCTGTCGGCCTCGAGTTGGCGCAGGTGTTCGCTCGGTTCGGCTCGCAGGTCACGATCGTCGAGGCTGACGAGCGGCTCCTGCCGATGGAGGAGCCCGAAGCGTCCGAGATCATCGCCGGGGTGCTTGCTCGGGAGGGAATCGACGTGAGGACCGGCCACGGCGTTACCAGTGCGCGAAGCGATGGGACCCTGATGGCGGTACGGCTCGCGGACGGCAGCGAGATCGCGGCCGAGCGACTACTCGTCGCGACGGGACGGCGGACGTCATTCGGCGGCCTCGGTCTCGGTACGCTCGCTCCTCTCGGGGTGGACCCGAGCCGTCGCTTTCTCGAGGTGGACGAGCACATGCGCGCGGCTGAAGGGGTGTGGGCCGTCGGCGACGTAACCGGAAAGGGTCTCTTCACCCATGTGGCGATGTACCAGGCCGGTGTCGCCATCGACGACGTCCTCGGCCGCCGTGGTCATTCGGCCGACTACAGAGCGGTTCCTCGTGTCACCTTCACTGATCCCGAGATCGGCTCTGTCGGGCTGAGCGAGGCCGCTGCCCGCCGTGCCGGTATCGCCGTGCGGACCGGCTTGACAGCCCTACCTTCTTCAGCGCGCGGCTGGATCCACAAGGTGGGGAACGACGGTCTCGTCAAGGTGGTCGAGGACGCCGGCAAGGGAGTCCTCGTCGGCGCCACCTCGGCTGGGCCGAGCGGCGGTGAGGTCCTGGGCCTGCTTAGTCTTGCGGTGCATGCGCAGGTGCCTACGGAGCAGCTTGGATCGATGATCCTCGCATATCCCACGTTTCACCGGGCGATCGGGGATGCTCTGCGCGACCTCGGCTCGCCGCGGAAGTAGACGGCGAGCCCTCACCACCCGGCCCACCACCCGGGCCCACCACCCGGGCCCACCGGCCCGGCACACCGGTCGGGTCCCACAGCGCCTATCGTTGGGCATGGCCCGAAGCGGTTCGAGGCACCGCAGCGCCACCCTTGGTTGGTCGAGTGCCGTCGCGGGAGCGGTTGCGACCGTGGCTCTCGGCGCTCTGGCGGCCCACTCTGCGCTGTCTTCTGGTTCTGCTGGGGCTTCTGTTCCCCCCGCTATCGCATCCTGGCAGCCGGAGCAGCTGCCGCTGCCTGCCCGCACGCCGAGCGGCGTCTCAGCCTATGCCGGGCCGGTGGCCTGCCCGGCCGTCGCCAAGTGCGTGGTGCTCGGCGAGTACCAGACGCCGGCCGGCCTGAACGAGGACCTCGTCTCGACTGAGAAGGCCAACGCGTGGTCGACCGTGGTGGCACCGCTTCCCTCCGGTGGCATCGAAGCTGCCAATCTCGGCCCCTACGAGCTGCGTTGCACCGGCCTCGGAGACTGCGTGGGTACGAGCCTGTACCAGTCGTCGACTTCGATCGCTGCCGACATCCTCATCGAGTTCAAGGGCAGGTGGTCCGCGATCGCGATGCCCATGCCTGCCAACGCCATCCACTCGAGCTTCCCGACGATCGACTTCATGGCCTGCCCGCGCCTCGGCGCATGCGTCATGGTCGGCACCTATGCAGCGCGCAGTGGGTTGACCGAGGGCCTCATCGTGAGAGAGCTACGGGGCCGCTTCGTGGCCACGCAGACGCCGGTTCCCGGGGGCCTCGACTATGGCTCGGCCCTGGACAGCGTCGCGTGCGAGGGACCGAGCACGTGCGTGGCGGTCGGGGACTATGTCACGCCGTCGGGAAGCAGGGACCCCCTGTTCGTGACAGACGCGGCCGGGCGACTCCAGGCGACGGCCGCGCCGCTCCCCCCTAACGTCGCGGTCGCTCCTTCGGCCGAGGTCGAAGGGATCTCTTGTGCCAGCGCTTCGATATGCGTGGCGCTCGGGAGCTACGAGGACACGGCGGGCGACCGGGTCGGCTTCATCGACACGAGCAGTAGCGGGCAGTGGGTTGCGACCGAGATGCCGTCGCCGGTCGGAGCAAGTGTGCTCGACCCCTCACCGGAGATCGACGCGGTCGCGTGCAAAGCGGGTTACTTTTGCCTGGCTGTCGGGCATTACACGGACAGCGCAGGGAACGTGCAGGGTCTCGTGCTCATGGAGCAGGCAGGCTTCTGGCTCGCGTCCATGATGCCTGGGACCTCTGACACCAACGTCATCATGCACTCGGTCGCCTGCGTCAGTGCGACGAGCTGTGCGGCGACGGGACACTATGACGCCGGTGGTGCCCAGTTCGGGTATCTGCTGACATTGAGCGGCTCGACGCTGTCGGGGACCGTCTCGCCGATGCCGCCGAATGCCAACCGTAACCCGGAGGGTGATCTTGGCTACGTGGCCTGCCCTTGGATCGCCACCTGCGTCGCAACCGGTGTCTACAGTCATGCCGCCGCGCAGCTGCCTCTCGCCCTGAGCGGAACGAGCACGCCGCAGATGCCGACGACCACCACGACCACGGTGCCGACGACGAGCAGCACGACGACCACCACGACCACCCCCTTCTTGCCGACGACGACGACCAGTGTCTTTTCGACAACGACGACGACCACTCCCTTCGTGCCGACGACGAGCAGCACGACCACGACGACAACGACAACGACGACAACCACCCTTGTGCCGGGGGCCGTGGGCTCCCTTGGATGCCAGGCGCGGTGCCACGCCTAGGGGCAATACCGTTCAGTTAGCCTTACATCGGTGTAGTTTGGCGGTGTGCCT
>CAZAMA010000045.1:0-12075 GCA_964485645.1 uncultured Acidimicrobiaceae bacterium
GGCGCGGCGCAGGCGGTAGGGCGCGTCGCAGGCGGCGCGGCGCAGGCGGTAGGGCGCGTCAAGTCGGTTCCGCGCCCGCGGCAGCCCAACTGTGAGCCTGGAGTGACCAAACTCGGTGAGTTTGGTCACGTTGGACACACAGATCGAGCCCGCACCCTGCCGGTGGCGCCGGATTCGGCTTCGGGGGGCCGGACGGGCGAGGGGCCGGAGGGGGGCCGGACGGAACTTGTGGGAGAGCCATTACTAGCGGCCGGCGCTGTGATCAGGACGGCTGCGGTTCTTGATCCTCGAACGGCACGAGGAACGGCCCGCGGAAGTAGCTGCTTCCGCGTCTCCATGCGATGGCCATCGGAACAAGCCCGACCCCGAGAAGGCCGAGCCCCATCTCGAGCGACGGGTTATTCAGTCCGGGGATCGACTTCACAAAGATGTAGAACATGAAACCGGCGCTCACCAAGGGAAGCACCCCCGCGAAGAAGAGCTCCTTGGCGGAGTTGAACAGCCGGTGCCGGTACGCGATCGGGACGGCCAGTGCCGCGAAGCCGTAGTAGAAGGCGATCTGCAGACCTATCGCGCTGATCGTGTCAGACAGGATGTTGCCGACCGAGCCCACATAGTTCGACAGGGCGAACAGGATGAGAGAGACAATGCCTGCGACGAGGCAGGCCACCCATGGGGTACGCCAACGGGTGTGGATCTTGGCAAGAGACGGGGGCAGGGTGCGATCCCGGCCCATCGCGAACAGTGAGCGGGTGACCTGGATGATCGTCGTCTCCAGCGTGGCAATCGTAGACAACATGACGGCGACCGCGAGCAGCTTCCCACCAACTCCGGGCCAGGCGTCACGGCCGAGCACGCTGAGCACGTCAGCTGCGTTGACGCTGATCGTGTGGGATGTGAGGGTGAGCTGAGTCGCGATGGTGAAGATCTCGTAGAGCGCGAACACGATGAACACCGCGACGATGCCGCCAAGCCCGGGGTTTCGCCGGCTGTTCTGGGTCTCCTCTGACAGGTTGGACGCGACGTCCCATCCCCAGTAGTAGAAGACCGCGACGAGAGCCCCCGCCGCGAAGCCCGCAGTGCCGTGGAAGGCGGTCGGAGAGAACCATGACCACCGAAATGAGGTCACTGCCGCATGTTGTGCATGCACGAGGCAGAGCACTGCGAATAGGAGGAGGATCGCGATCTCGACGGTCGACATGATCCACTGCGCGTCGGCGGTGATACGGACACCGAGAAAGACCATGATGGCCATGACGAGAAACCACACGCTGCCGACGACGGTCACGAGCGCAGTGTTCGTCGCGAGGTGGGTGCTGAAAAGCCCGATGGTCACCGCGCCCGCCGGCAGCGATCCGGTAACCATGAAGACGAGGCCGGCCACGATGAGCGACCAACCGCACAGGTAGCCGATTACGGGATGGATTGCCCGACGCACCCACGCGTAGCTTGCACCGGCGTTCGTCTCCCCTCGCCCGAGGTAAGCAAATGCCCAGGCGATGCCGACCATCGGTATCCCGCACCAAAGCAGCGCCGCGGGTCCCGCAAAGGCAACCGCCGCTGTGAGCGATGCCGTCGAGGCAGCAATCGTGTAAGCAGGCGCGCTCCCGGCGACGGCCATGACGATCGCGCCACCGATCCCAAGGACGTTCGGTCGCAGTCCTTTCGCGCCCTCGCCACGCGGATCGGAGCCTCCCGGCTCGGTCGGTACCGACGCTTCGATCGTCGTCATTGCTTTCCCCTTTGAGCAGTGTGAGCCGCCTCGCGGCCGCACGAACGAACAGCCGAGCGCGCAAACCACTGAACCGACATCCCCGCTCCGCGACGCTGCACAAAGTAAGAAACCCACAGCCCGCTATAGCCGAGCCGCCGGGCGGGACGCTCAGATTCGGCGCGACGTCAAAAACGATCCTTGTACCGCCCCCTCTCACGTCCTGTCGGTGCGGATACGATGACATGTCCCGGCCGACTTGACAAGGAAGACGAGCTGAGCTTCATCGAGATGGGCTGGTGGTCCAAGTAAGATGTCCAGATCGAGTCTTCCTGGCCAGACCGGCGGTACATCTGCGGGCGGGTGATCGATGCCACTGGCCACGCGGCTTGGACGAGCCCACGGTTACGGGACCTAGCCCCGGTCCGCTTCCAGGTGCGACGGCGACCTTTGATACGGCCATGGAGCTGAGAGACCCGCTGGTAGAGCCGCCGCCATTAGTAAGCGTCACTGAGATGGCTCGCATGGGTGAGACTTTCTTCGGTGTTGTCGGCAAGCTGACACCTCTTGGAAGCGAGCGGGACCTGAACTTCAGGCTGAGCTCGGCCTCAGACGGGGAGTTCGTGCTCAAGCTGCACAATCATGCCGACACTGAGAGCGTCGTCGACATGCAGGCTCGTGCTCTCGTCCATATCGAAAAGGTCGACCCGGGGCTCCCGGTGAGCCGGGTGATACGCACCCGTGACGGCGCCCCCTGGGCATCTGTCACCACTCCCGACGGCCGGCAGTCCTTCCTGCGACTTTTCGCCGTCCTACCGGGTGATCACGCCGCTGTCGCGGAGCTCGATGCTCGCGCACTCTTCGAATGGGGGCGCTCGGTAGCGCGACTCGGACGAGCACTAAGAGGATTCTTTCACCCGGCGGCCGCCTACAAGATCCAGTGGGACATCCGCCATACGCCCGAGCTTCGCGCCACGCTGGACCAGGTACCGGCAGGTAACCGCCGGCTCGTGGAGACGGTGCTGAATCGCTTCGATACCAACGTGACGCCCTTCATGCCTGCCTTGCGGGCCCAGGTCATCCACAACGACATGGGCCCTGGAAACGTCCTAGTCGATGAGCACGGACTTATCACGGGCATCACCGACTTCGGCGACATGACCCACACTCCCCTCGTCTGCGACCTCGCAGTCTCCCTTGCGGACCTCCTCGACGGGCATCCCTCGTCACTCGAGATGGCTGCGGTTGTGATCGACGGCTACCAGAGCATCACGCAGCTCGAGCATGGTGAGGCGAGGCTCCTTTGCGATCTCATGGCCGCTCGCTGTGCAACGGCGGTGGTCGTCACCGCCTGGAGATCGCGGCTTCACCCCGACAACCTGTCTTCTACCGGCCTCCACCCCGTTGCAGGTCCTCTCGCGCTCTTGAGCCTGCTGGAGGAGGAGGGTTTCGAGAAGGCATCGCTACGACTGCAGGAGGCGGCGGAACGTCCTTCCGGCAATATCACCCTGGCCCGGCGTCGCCGCAGCGATGCTCTGTTGCGGGCACGACAAGCCGTCCTCGGCGGGCTGGAGCTCAGCTACGACCGACCGCTCCATCTGGTGAGCGGAGATGGTGCTTGGCTCATCGACGCCGAGGGTCGGCGGTACCTAGACGCGTACAACAACGTGCCGGTGGCCGGTCACAGCCACCCCGCGGTGACCGAGGCGGCCTTCGCACAGGCACGGCGGCTCACGGCTAATACCCGGTATCTCCACGAGGCACCGGTGGAGCTGGCCGAGCGGCTGATCGAAAGTGCCGGTGCCGGTCTTGACCGAGTCCTGTTCGTGAACTCAGGGAGCGAGGCCAATGATGTCGCCTGGCGGATAGCTCGTTTCGTGACAGGTGCCGACGGCGCTGTCGTTACGCGCTTTGCCTACCACGGAGTGACCGAAGCGACCACGAACCTGTCGCCTGAGGTATGGCCGGTCGGCTACGAGCCTGACAACGTCAAGCTCGCGCCGGCTCCAGACGGCTACCGCGGGGAACACCGGCGCGGAGATCCCAGCTGGCAAGAGAGCTACGGAGCCGACCTTGGCGCAACCGTAGACGAGATGGCGGAGTCCGGAGCCGGCCTGGCAGCGGTCTACTTGGACACGGCCTTCACGAGCGACGGAGTGCTCGGGCCCGTCCACGATTACGTTGGCCTCGCGGCACTTGTTACGCGGGCGGCAGGTGGCCTGCTCGTCGCAGACGAGGTCCAAGCAGGCTACGGACGAACCGGAGAGCACCTGTGGAGCTTTGCAGCCGCCGGGATCAGGCCCGACTTCGTAACGCTCGGCAAGCCGATGGGCAATGGTTTCCCCGTCGGAGCCGTCTTGACCCGTTCTGAGATCGCCGACGACTTCATCAAGAAGACCGGTTACTTCAGCACCTTTGGCGGCAACACCGTCGCCTGCGCAGCAGCCCTTGCGCTCCTTCGGGTCGTCGAAGACGAACAACTGACCGAACATGCCCACGAGGTGGGCAAGTACCTGAGGGCGATGCTCGACCAGGTTGCCGAGGCGCACGCCGGCGTCGGTGACGTGCGCTCCTGGGGGCTTCTTGTAGGAGTGGATCTCGTCGGTGATCGCGAGACACTCGAACCTGCGACGAAAAGGGCGCAGGAGGTTGTCAATGCGATGAGGAGCCGCGGCGTTCTCGTCGGGGCAACGGGACCTCACGGAAATGTCGTCAAGATCCGGCCGCCACTCGTCTTCGATCACTCCCATGCCGACCTGCTCGCCGAGACTCTCGACACCGTCCTCAGCGAAACGAGCACGTGATCATCGCCGAGATCCGGGTCTCAAGGGTCGATCTGGTCGAGCTCCTCGGCTGTCATGAGGACGGCTCTTGCCTTCGATCCCTCCGACGGACCGACCACGCCGCGTCGCTCCAGGAGATCCATCAGCCTCCCGGCCCTCGCGAAGCCGACCCTGAGCTTGCGTTGCAGCATCGAGGTGGAGCCGAGCTGGGAGCGCACGACTAGCTCCATCGCCGTCGCAAGCAGCTCGTCGTCGTCCTCGTTGCCCCCACCTGTTGCCGCTCCCGAACCCGGTCCATCTCCCTCGACACCTTCGACGTAACAGGGCGCGCTCTGGCGCCGCCAGTGCCCGACGACGGCGCGTACCTCCTCCTCGCCGACCCACGGCCCCTGCAGGCGACGCGGCACGCTCGAGGAGGCCGACAGCAGGAGGAGGTCGCCACGGCCGATGAGGCGCTCGGCTCCGGGTTGGTCAAGGATCACGCGGCTGTCCGCGAGGGACGACACCGAGAACGCCAGCCGGGAGGGGATGTTCGCCTTGATGACACCTGTGATGACGTCGACCGATGGGCGCTGGGTGGCGATCACGAGGTGTATCCCGACAGCTCTCGCCATCTGCGCGATGCGGCAGATCGACTCTTCGACGTCGCGAGCAGCCACCATCATGAGGTCGTTCAGCTCGTCGACGACGATGAGCACGAAGGGCAGCCGGGCATGGGTGACACCCTCACTCCCGTCGGTGCGCGACCGTGACTCGGCCACCATCTCGCTCACGAAGGGCGACACAGCCGGTGTAGAGCCCGACGCCCACGTGGCAGGCTCCGCGACCAAGCCCGCGGGGGCTGCGATCGGGACGAGATCGCCGCCAAGCAGGTCGGGGCCCGGTTCGCCGCGCTCGTCGGGCTCGCTGGGCTCGTCGGGCTCGCTGGGCTCGTCGGGCTTGCTGGGTTCGCCGCGCTCGCCGCCCGCGCTGGCGCCGGCTGCCGGCGCGGGCGGCTCCGGGGCGAGGAAATCTCCTCGGTCGACGGCCGCGTTGTAGCCGGTGATGTCGCGCATGCCCACCTCTGCGAGCAGGTCGTAGCGACGCTCCATCTCCGCCACGGCCCAGCTGAGCGCGTTGGCCGCTCGCTTGGGGTTGACGACGACCTGGGTGAGCAGGTGCGGGAGACCGTTGTACTGCCCGAGCTCCACTCGCTTTGGATCTACCAGGATGAGTCTCACCTCGTCCGGCGTCGCCCGCATGAGGACAGAGGTGATGACCGAGTTGATACATGACGACTTGCCCGCGCCAGTGGCACCTGCGATCAGCAGGTGGGGCATCTCGGCGAGGTTCACCATCACCGCCCGCCCAGCGATGTCACGGCCAAGAGCGACTTCGAGCGGGTGGGTAGCCCGGCGTGCGTCGCTCGTCGAGAGCACATCGCCAAGTGTCACGAGCTGCCTGTTCTGGTTCGGCACCTCGACGCCGATTGCGGACCGTCCAGGGATCGGGGCAAGGATGCGCACGTCGGCCGAGGCCATCGCATAGGCGATGTCCTTGGCGAGGTTCGTCACACGAGCCACCTTCACGCCAGCGCCCAGCTCCAGCTCGAAGCGAGTGACTGTGGGGCCGACGGTAAAACCGACGAGGTGGGTTTCGACGCCGTGGGCGGCGAGCGCCCGCTCGAGCACCCGGCCACGCGCCTCGATCTCGACGCGGTCGTGCTCCTGATCCTTGCTGCGCTTTAGCAGCCGGAGCGCGGGAAGGCGCCAGTTTGCGTTGGGCAGCGGCACCGGGAGGGTGAGCTGCTCTGGCCTCGCGCCGATGGCTGGGGGATCGAGCATCCCGCCCGCGCGTATTGGCCGGGGCTCGATGGCGCGCTGCGAGTCGCCGAGGAGCTCCGGCGACGGTTCGGGGTCGACCTCGGGCTCGGTGCTGCTCGCCGCCCCGGAGAGAGACACGGAGAGCAGCACGTCGTCGCCGTCCTCGGAGTTGCCGTCCTCGGATTCGCCGTCGTAGAGCGCGGCCGGCGCCGTCATCTGCCCTGGCGCCCTCCTCGCCCCTGTCGCCCCTGTCGCCCCTGTCGCCCCCGTCGCCCCTCCAAAGGGCGCCGTGAGGGCAGCGCCGCGCCCGGCCTCGGGCTGCGCACCGGCAAGAGCCTCCCGGCGTAGGTCTCTGACGGCCGTCGCGGCAACGGCCAGCGCCCGCGCGCAACCGGCGACAGATGCGCGCAGGACGTCGACGACACGACCCCCAAGGAGCCAGCAGATCGCAGTTAGGGCTGCGGCCCCGAGCACTACGCCCGAGCCCGCGTAACCGATCGCCGTCGCGAGCCCTCCCCCGACCCCGGCGCCGAGAAGACCTCCGGCGCCGGCAAGAAGGGCCGCCTTAGCCGAGAGGGACGGGTTGCCGCCGGCCAGATCCGCGAGACCTGCTGCGCCAAGTGCGAGAAGGATGGCGGAGCCGAGGGTGCCGGCAAGGCCCCAGCGGGAGCGTTTTGCCACCAGTAGCGCTCCCCCTACGAGGAGGCTCGCGGGGACGACGTCTTCGCCCCAGCCGATGAGCCGGCCGCCACTGTGCTCGATGGCACGACCCGCGGGGCCGAGGGCGCCGAAGTGAATGCCAAGTGCGAGCAGCACACCGGCCAGGAGCAGGAGGAGGCCCGAGGCGTCGTCGGGCTGGGCGCCCACGAGTGCCAGGGTGCGATCAAAGCTCTGCTGCAGGCCCGTCACGACTCGCCCCGACCACGAGGCCTGACGCCGTGCCGGCCGCCTGATCGCCCCCCGCGTCGCCCTTGGCGCCCGCGTCGCCCTTGGCGCCCGCGTCGCCGAGGCGTTTCGAGGCGATCGGCCCCTGGCCCCTGCCGCAGTCCCGGCCGGAGAGCCCGCTCTCCTGCCGGTGGTGGTCCTGGCCGGGGTCCCGGCTCGATTCCTTGCTGCCGGGACGCTCGCCTTCGCGGCGGAGCCAGCGCGGGAGTCCGAGCGGGAGGCCGAGCCACTGCGAGTACCCTTTGGGCGGGTCCCGGCGGGCGGTTTCGTCAGTGCCACAGTTCTAACAACGTTAACACCAGCAACAACAGGTAACGATGACCACGGCCGTTAGGTGGGGCAGGGATGCGCAGGAGGGGAGGCAGCCGAGGCAGCGCCACTGTCGAGATAGTTAGATCGCGACCCCCTACATCGCGGCCCGAACCTGGTCGAGAAACGTAGGCGACGACGGATCCAGGTGTGCAAGACCGACCACCTGCCCAATTGAGCGATCAGCAGATGCCAACGCCCAGCCGCGACGTAAGGCGGCGGCGGCGAGCACGGCGTCGAAGGCGCCAAGGTCGTGCGAGGCCTCGAAGAGGCCAAGCCCGTCGAAGAGATCGCCGTCGTCGGGTTGCATGAGCGGAGAAAGGCCGTGGCCGTACTCTCTCGCCCGCGCGGCGGCCTCTGCCCGCGACCGGCGTCGCGCCCGTACCTGCGTGAACTCCTGCACGACTTCGACAGTCGTGGTCGCCCGTACGGCACCGTCACGTGCCAGCTCCAACAGGCTGCGACACGGCGCTCTCAGAGGGTGGTCGGTGCCGACGGCGTATACCAAGATGGTCGTGTCAAGGACGATCACGCCAGTCGACGGCCTCGGATTGCCTCCAGCTCGTCGTGGAGCGCGTCCGGATCGGGCACGTCCATCGTCTCCGCGTCCAGGATCGCTTGCAGCGCCGCCCGTCGTGTATCGGCATCGCCCGGGAGCCGCTCATCGATTGCCTCACGCACCAGCACCGCGACGGACACGCCGCGTCGAGCTGCTTCACGGTCGAGGCGGCACCAGCGGTCCTCGTCAATAAGGACCTGCAGCCGACGATCCAACATGCTCATATAGTAGCAGGTCATACTGCCTGGACGCTCAGCCGGCCCCACCCGCAGCTCAGCCGGCCCGAGCGCGCCGGGCGCGTCGGCTCGGGCTCGCAACGCTCGGCGGTCAGGCCTCGACGACCACGACGACGACCATGGGCCGGCGACGCGTGCGCTCGTTGACTAGTCGGCCGACGGCTCGTCGGACCACGCGGCGGATCGCATCCGGATCCCGGTTGGTCTGGCCGGCGCCCTCTGCGACCGCCTTCTGGACTGCCGCGCTAAGCTCCTCGACTATCCCCTCGTGCCCGGGCTCGGACAGGAAGCCGCGGCTCACTATCTCCGGCGGTCCCACGAGATCGCCGCTCTTGCGGTCCAATGTTACGACCGTCACAACGATGCCCTCCTCGGCGAGCACACGGCGGTCGCGGAGCACGCCGACGCCGACGTCTCCGGCGAGGCCGTCCACGAAGACGTAGCTCGACGAAACCTCGCCGTCGAAGTCGATCCCTCCGTCGGTCAGCGCGATGACGTCGCCGTCCTCGCATACGAGCACTTCGCTCGGCTCGACACCCATCTCGACGGCGAGGCGCGAGTGGCGGAGCAGGTGGCGGTACTCACCGTGCACAGGCACGAACGCCTTCGGTCGAGCGATCGAGAGCATCGTCGACAGCTCACCTTGTCGAGCATGGCCGCTCTCGTGGACATGCGCGATCGACGCGTGGACGACCTCGGCACCCTTCCGGGCAAGACCGTCCATCACCTTCGCGACGGCCCACTCGTTTCCGGGGATGGCATGGGAGCTGAGGACGACGACATCGCCATCAGCCACTTCGAGCCAGCGGCTGGCGCCCTCGGCCATGAGCGAGAGAGCCGACATCGGCTCGCCCTGTGATCCTGTCGAGACGACGCAGAGCTGGCCAGGATCGAGCTTCGCGATGCTCTCGATCTCGACAAAGGCGCCATCGGGAACGTGCAGCAGGCCGAGCTCACGGGCGACGCCCACGTTCTTAACCATCGAGCGGCCGAGCAGCGCTATGCGGCGGCCGCTTCCAAGCGCCGCGTCGGCAACCTGTTGGATGCGGTGAATGTGGCTGGCAAAACACGCCACGATGATGCGCGACTTGCGGTTCGACGCGAAGATCGTCCGCAGCGACGGACCGACGCTCGATTCGCTGCCGGTGTAGCCGGGCTCCTCGGCGTTGGTGGAGTCAGAAAGCAGCAGCCGTATGCCCTCCGTCGAGGCTATCTGGCCGATCTTCGCGAGGTCGGTGCGCCGCCCGTCGACGGGGTTCAAGTCGAGCTTGAAGTCACCCGTATGCAAGATGACGCCTTGAGCCGTGTGGAACGCCACGGCGAAACCGAACGGCACCGAGTGGGTGACCGGGATGAACTCGACGTCAAAAGGTCCGATCCGGCGCCGCTCGCCGTCGGCGACGGGCACGAACTTCGTGGACGAGGAGAGATTCGCTTCCTCGAGCCGGTTGCGGGCGATCCCGAGCGTGAACGGAGATCCGTAGATCGGGACCGGCACCTCCCGCAGGAGATAGGTGAGCGCGCCGACATGGTCCTCGTGACCGTGCGTGAGCACGACGCCGTCGACGTCGTGAGCTCGCTCGAACAGCCAGCCGAAATCTGGCAGCACGAGGTCGACCCCGGGCATCTCGGCGTTCGGGAACATGATGCCGCAGTCGAGGACGACGAGCCGGCCCCCCTGCTCGACCACGGCGCAGTTGCGCCCGATCTCGCCGAGGCCCCCGAGAAACGAGACACGAACTTTCTCAGCCACGCGACGACCGCCACTTCTCGAGCTCCGTGAGGAGGAGTTCAGCTCGTTCGTCCAGCCACGCGGGTGCCGGGCCGTGCGGGAGCCGGCACTCGCCGGCACTCACACCCATCGCCCGAAGCATCGCCTTTGCCGGCATGGGGTTTGGTGCCTCGTCGCTCGACTGGAAGGCCACGAAGTCGAGGGTGTCGGCGTTGACCTGGCGCGCCCGCTCGACGTCTCCGGCCAGGTAGGAGGTGATCATCTCGCCGATCTCGCGGCCCATCCAGTGCGATGCGACACAGATCCCCCCTACGGCTCCAACCGAGAGCAGCGCCAGGGTGAGAGCGTCCTCGCCGCTGTAGCACTCGAAACCCTCCGGCGCCTGTGCCAGCAGCCTCGCCGTCCCACTCACGTCCCCAGCGGCGTCCTTGACGCCGACGACGTTGGGCACATCGCGGGCGAGTTGCAGAATCGTCTCGGTCGCGATCTTGCGGCCGGTGCGAACCGGGATGTCGTAGAGGATGACGGGTAACGAGGTAGCCTGCGCGACGGCGGTGAAATGGCGGACGAGGCCCAGCTGCGACGGCCGGTTGTAATACGGTGTCACGGCGAGAATGGCGGCACAGCCCGCCGCCTCGGCCTCGCGTGTGAGCCCGACCGAGTGGGCCGTGTCGTTGGTCGTCGAGCCGGCGATGACCGGGATCGTGAGCGACTGGGCCAGCACCCTGAACAGCTCGAGGCGCTCGGAATCCGAGAGCACGGGCGCCTCTCCAGTGGTGCCGGCCAGCACGACGGCCTCTGTCCCGTTGTCGGCCAGGTATTTCGCGAGGCGGAGCGCGCCGTCGATGTCGAGTAGACCTTCGTCGTCGAACGGAGTCACCATGGCTGTGGCCACAGCTCCGAAACGACCGGGCGCGCGCTTTCTCATCAGCGCGAAACTACCAGGGTGCCATCCCGGCTAGCTCAGGCTCGGCGAGACGCGAAAGTAGGTGGACGTGGAGAGAGAAGTGTTCTCGGTGCCCGTGCGAAACGGAGCCCTGGGTGGTTGGCTGACCGGCACAGGGCCCGAGGTCCTGCTGCTGCACGGCGGGCCCGGCCTGTCCAATGAGTACCTGGACGGGCTCGGCGAGGAGATAGGAGACGGCTATCGCGTCGCAGCTTTCCAGCAACGGGGGCTCGCGCCGTCGACGACTGCGGGTCCCTTCGACGTGGCTCAGGCCGTCGAAGACGTCGTTGCTGTCATCGAACACCTCGGGTGGGACAAGGCAGTGGTCGTCGGCCACTCCTGGGGCGGCCACCTTGCCTTTCACCTGGCCGTCGCGGCATCTCATCGGGTGCGAGCGGCGCTGGCCATCGACCCGCTGGGTGCAGTCGGCGACGGCGGCGCCGCGACTTTCGGGGCCGAGATGCTCGCCCGGACCCCTGAGGACGACCACCGTCGAGCTCACGATCTCGACGAGAAGGCGATGCGGGGAGAAGGAACCCCAGAGGACGCCATCGAGTCTTTCGCCCTCATGTGGCCCGCATACTTTCCGACTCGGGCCATGGCGCCGCCGCCCCCGAAGATCCGCATGTCACTCGAGTCCTACTTGGGCCTATCGGCCTCCCTCGTCGATGGCCTGCCGGCGCTCCAAGCTGGGCTCGCAGCTATCGAGGTGCCGGTAGGTGTGCTCGTGGGAGCCCAGAGCCCGATGCCTGCCGACCAAGCCGGGGGTGCGAGCGCCCGTGCCATCCCCGGAGCCTGGGCAGAGGTGATCGAAGGTGCGGGCCACCTCCCCTGGCTCGACCGGCCTGGCTGTGTGAGGCACGCGCTGGGCCGTCTCGTCGCACCGTCATCTCCTCCGGGGGCCTGAGCAGAGCAGCCTGGCCGAACCTTGCGCGCGAAGTGACCGCAGAGGGGGTCGTCCGGTCACTTCAGGCACAAGCTTTGTTCCCGGTCCCTGAGCCTGGCCGAACCTTGCGCGCGAAGTGACCGCAGAGGGGGTCGTCCGGTCACTT
>CAZAMA010000045.1:12175-20352 GCA_964485645.1 uncultured Acidimicrobiaceae bacterium
AACCTTGCGCGCGAAGTGACCGCAGAGGGGGTCGTCCGGTCACTTCAGGCACAAGAAACCCCCTCACGCTCTGTCGCAACGCCCCGCGGCGGCCTCGACCGGTCTGCGGACCCTGCGGGCTTGCGGCCTCGACCGGTCTGCGGACCCGGCGGACCTGGCGGACCTGGCGGACCTGCGCGCTCAGCTCGCCGGAGGTGCGCCCTCGGCAAGCTGGAAGGCCGCGTACTCCTCTTCGGTGTCCGAGAGATTCTCCCACTGGATGACCCCGAGCTCGGTGAACTTGGTGCGCAGCCAGCCATCCCCGGCGTCGAGCAACCCCAGCTTCTTGAGGTTCGGGACGATCTTGGCGAACAGCATGGACTGGAACATGGCGCGATCAGGTGCCGCCATGGTGAGCGGAATCACATCTCGAGGTGGCACGCCCATGCGCTCCCAGACCTCTTGCTGCAAGAAACGATCGCGCATCCGCACCGCCGCCTCGAACGCGAACTCCTGCCGATCCCGAATCTCCGGCCCGGAGAGCTCGGTGTAGTAGTCCTGCAACGCGAGCACGCCGAAAGCTACATGGCGAGCCTCGTCGGACATGACATAGCGAAGGAGCTGCTTCAGGAGAGGCTCGGTCGTCAGCGCGTGCATGAATCCGAAAGCGGCCAGTGCCAGGCCCTCGACCATGATCTGCATGCCGAGAAAAGTCATGTCCCAGCGGCTGTCGACGATGATGTCGTCCAACAGCATCTTCAAGTGAGCATTGATCGGGTAGTGGCCCGACAGCTTCTCGTCGAGGTACTTGGCAAAGACCTCGACGTGGCGCGCCTCGTCCATCACCTGAGTGGCCCCGTAGTACTTAGCATCGATCCAGGGCACCGACTCGACGACCTTGGCCGTGCAGACGAGAGCTCCCTGCTCGCCGTGCATGAACTGCGAGAGCGTCCAGTTCTGGCTCTCGATTGCCAGCTGGTCCCACTCCTTGTCGCCCCAGTGCTCGAACGCGGTGCCCTTGAGCTCGACGTAGGTGTGCAGTGGCGGACCCATGAGGAGCTTCTGCTCCGCGACGAGCTTGCTCTGGTCGACGACGGTGTCCCAGGCGAGATCGGTTTCGGCGTTCCACATCGACGACTTGGCCTTCTCGTAGAGCCGGTTGAGCTTCGGACGGTTTCCCTTGTCGTAGCTCCAGGTGAAGATTGTGTCGTAGTTCGATCTCACAGTGTGGAGGGCCTCTGCCACGTCGGTGTTCGAGACCGACAAGATGCCCTCGATGTCGTCGATGTCCTCCCGGCCGATGACCCGCTCGGTATTGAAAGCCATGTTGTGGGACTCCTGCTAGTCGCCTTGCCCGGTCACAGGCCTACGCAGCCTGGCTACCGGGTTGTCGGCTCGAACGACACTGGACAACGATACGCCTCAATTCGCAGGAATGTCAGTCCCCCTGGCAGTACCGCCGCCGAGCGATGCGTCAGGTCTGACCCTGCGACCGCCGCCCCGCCGGGGTGGGCCCGCGGGCACTCAGGGCGGCGCGAGCCTGTAGGGTTGCGACCGACCGAGACTTAAGGGCCAGAGGCCCAGGAGAACTAGTGATGCGCGTCCGACCCACTAGAGTGCGGCCCCTTGTTGCGGGTGCTGCCTTGGCCGCCCTCGGCGTTACCGCAACGCTCACGCCAACCGTCGCGCTGGCCGCCCCGCTGAGCACGACGGGATCGAGCCAGGTGTCGAGCCGTGGCGTCTCGTCTTGCATGACTCGCGATCTCGCCGAGTGGATCGGCCTGCCGGGAAGCGGCGCGGCCGGGAGCTCCTACTACGAGCTCGAGTTCAGCAACATCTCCAGCCGTCGCTGCAGCTTCGCGGGCTTTCCTGGTGTCTCTGCTCTGAGCGCCAACGACCACGAGGTCGGACGCTCGGCGGCCCACCAGCCAGGCACCCAACATCGGGTGTTCCTTGCCCCTGGCGCGACCGCCCACGCCGTGCTGCAGGTCACCGTCGCGAGCAACTTCCCCTCCTGCCACCTGACCACGGGCCAGAGCCTGCGCGTCTACCCACCGGGCCAGAACGTGCCCCAGCAGGTGCCGCTGGTGTTACAGGCTTGCACCAACAAGGGTCCGATCTTCCTCCACGTCACGCCAGTCGAGAGCGGCGTAGGCATCCCTGGCTACTCGACCTGAGCCTCGAGCAGCCGGTCCACGCCAAGGGTCAGTCCAGACAGGTTGGCTACGCGCCTTACCGCCATGAGGACGCCGGGCATGAACGACTGCCGGTCCGTCGAGTCATGGCGGATCGTGAGCGTCTCACCCACCGTTCCGAAGATGACCTCCTGATGGGCGACCAGTCCGCGAAGGCGCACCGAGTGCAGGTGGATCCCAGCAGCCGTCGTCCCGCCTCGCACCCCCGGCAGCGCCTCGTTCTCTGTCGGATCTCCCGCGAGCGGCGGGCTGTGCGCAGCGACGCGCGCCGCTCCGATGCGCGCCGCGGTCGCAAGCGACGTCCCAGACGGTGCGTCCGCCTTTCTGTCGTGGTGGAGCTCGACGATCTCGATGCCTTCGAAGAACGGGGCGCAAAGCTCTGCACAGCGCATCATCAAGGCGGCGCCGACCGAGAAGTTCGCGGCCACGACCGCGTTGGCAGTCGAGCTCGACCCGAACCACTCGGCAAAGCGCGCCAGGTCGTCATCGCCGAAGCCCGTCGTCCCCGCCACCACGTGCACGGAGTGCTCGGAGCACCACCGCAGGTTGTCCCGGGCAGCAGCGGCCACAGTGAAATCGACGGCCACGTCCGCGCCGGCGCGCGCGAGCGCATCGGTATCGGCCGCGACCTCGAGATCGCAGCCACCTGTTCCGAGCAAGGCCCCGAGGGGTCGGCCGGCGTGACCGGGATCGACCGCGGCCACGAGCTCGAGGTCTGGCTCGGCGAGCAGAGCCTCGCAGACCGTCCGGCCCATGCGTCCTCCGGCTCCGAACACGCCGACTCGAATCACGACCCGAAGGCTAGTGGACGGCGTTGAGCACTCCTACGAGCAGCCGAGTCACCTGTAGGGCAGATGGCAGATCAGGTGGCACCCTAGGAGCCCAGAAGGCGTCAGAATGATGGGTGTCTCGACGACCACACGGTGGCTTCACTCGGCCGGCGGTACCAGCCGGTAGCCGACCGCTGGGTCGCTCTGGAGGATGTTGCCTCTCTCGTCGTTGAGCTTGCGCCTTATCCGGTAGGCGTACACCTTGAGGTAGTGCGACTCCTTGTCGTAGCCGGGCCCCCACACGTTCTCCAAGATCATCCGCCGCGTACAGACCTTGCCGACGTGGTGTGCGAGGTAAGCGAGAAAGTCAAACTCCTTCGGTGCGAGATCGAGGGAGCTGCCGTCGAGGGTGGCTTCGTGATGGACGAGATCCAGGTGAAGGGGTCCGACGGCAAGTTCTGTCTGGCGGTCGTCGTCGGCGGCGGCATGATGGCGTAAGGCTACTTTGAGCCTGGCATTGAGCTCACGCATACCGAATGGTTTGGTCATATAGTCGTCTGCTCCCTCATCGAGGGCTTCGACTTTGCGGTCTTCTGAGCCGTCAGCGGAGAGCACGATGATGGGCACTTGGCTCCAGGTTCTGACACGCTTACAGACTTCCAGGCCGTCGAGGTCAGGTAGCCCGAGGTCCAAGACGATGACATCGGGGGGTCGAAGCGCTGCTTCGGTGACTCCCTCATTGCCGGTCTCTGCGGTGTGTAGCTCGTGGCCGAGGGCTTCGAGGCCGACTCGACAGACGCTGAGCAGGTCGGGGTCGTCGTCAATGATGAGAATGTGCGGCAAGGCTCAGCTCCTCGGGTATGACAGCGGCAACGGGCAGAGTGAAGTTGAACTTGGCCCCGCCTGCGGGGGCGTCTTCTACCCAGATGCGCTGGCCGTGCGCTTCGATGAAGGTCTTGGCGATGGTGAGACCAAGGCCGGCTCCAGCATCGTCGTTTCGCCGAGTGAACAGCTCGAAGATTTCATTGCGTCGCTGGGGGTTGACACCGGGACCATGGTCGGTGACCGATACTTCGATGCGGTCTTGCGTGCGGAGAGTTGCACGAACGGTGATCGGCGTGGCCTTCGGGCTATGGCGAAGCGCGTTCTCGAGGAGGTTGGTGAGGACTCGGCTGATGAGCACGAAGTCGGCGTCGATCGGTGGCAAGTCGGCGGGGATCTCGGCGCGGATGACGTGGCCGTGGAGGCTGGAGGTTAGATCGTTGACGACGGTCGTCACGAGGTCGCTGAGCGATCCGACGGCGTAGCGTGGCCGGAGAACCCCGGCTTGGATGCGGCTCATGTCGAGGAGGTTCTGCACGAGGTCGGCGAGGCGGTCAGCTTGCACGTCGATGAGCTTGGCAAGCCGTCGGGTCGTCTCCGGGTTGATGTCGAACTCATCGTCGGCAAGGGTGGACGATGATGCCTTTATCGACGTGAGCGGCGCCCGGAGGTCGTGGGAGACGGCGGTGACGAGCGTCTTGGCGAGCCGGCCCACTTCCTCGGCCAGTCTGGTCTGGAGGGCCTTGTCGCGTAGCTGTACCCGTTCGACGGCCAAGGCGATGTGATTGGCGAAGAGCAACAGCGGTTGGCGTTCGTGATGGGTGGCGGCTTCGGCCGAGAGGACGAGGAGGCCGACCGGACGGGCAGCCGCAGTTAGGGCGAGGACGAGGAGGCCGTAGCGCTCGAAGGGCTGTGCATCAAGGGTTGCCAACTCACCCGCCGCGGGCAGGACGCGGCGGAGCTGCGCTTCGGTGAGTGGCACACCGGCCGACGCCACGATCTCCAGCTTTGCCGCGTCGGGGAGGAAAAGCGCCACCTGTCGGGCGCTGAACACCTCGGCCACGGTCGTCACGACGGTGGAGAGAAGCACGTCGAGCGACTTGTCTTCGACCAGGAGATGGGAAAGCTCGAACAGCTCCCGGATCTCGCGGCCTTGGCGGCGGGCTTCGGCCTTGGCCGAGTTCATGCCGGCGACAACTTGGGAGACGGGAAGCATGACCGCGGCGTACACCCCGAGTGCGACCCAGTTCTGAGGAGCGCCGACCCAGAGGGTGAGGTAGGGCGGGATGAAGAAGAAGTCGTAGACCAAGAACCCGGCGCCGACGCTGATGATGCCGGCAATGAACCCGCCGGCAATCACGCCGATGACGACGGGCACGACCAGGACCAGCGCCGTAGTGGCGATGCTGAGGTGGGCCCGGAGTGGGAGCATGGCCGCGGTAAGACCGGCCATGCTGGCCAGTGCGGCTGCCGTCCCGAGCAGGCTGCGTCTCATGGTGTTTCCTCCGGGTCTATCGTCGCGCTCCTAGCCGGGCGCAGCATGGTCGCTGTCCCCGTCCGGCTGACGCTCTGCCCGAACACGGCCGCCGGGCGTGGCGGCGCAGTGACCAGAGGTGCCGCCGGATCAGGCAGACGAACGCAACGGGTCGCCGTTGGGTGGCTCCTGTGTGGAGAGGACGGACCGGACAAGGCGCACGAGCTGATCTATGCCGAACGGCTTGGCGAGATAGCCATCGGCTCCCGCCGCAAGGGCCAGGGCCTTGCCAGTTTGGGCTCCGCGAGCCGAGACGACGAGGATGGGCGTGCTCACCGAGGTGCGGAGCCGGGTGATGAGATCGATGCCGTCCATGTCGGGAAGGCCGAGATCAGCGACGACGAGGTCGGGGCGGCGTTCGGTCAACTCCAGCGCTGCGGAGCCGCTGGCGGCTACGTCGACCTCGTAGCCACGGGCGGCCAGGTTCAGCTCGACGACTCGGCGCAGGCTCGGGTCATCTTCGATGAGCAGGACGCGAGCAGCCGTCGCCAACACCTCACCGTTCCTCGTGCTTGTGTGGTGCGCCGCCGCGTCGCTTGGCGGCCGGCGGCTTGTAGGAGCGACCGACCTCGGCGTCCTGCCGCCGGGCGATGATATGGACGTCGACCTCGGCGCCCGTCGCCCGGCGGGTGACTCGCTTGACGACTGAGCCCCCACCAATCGTCTCTTGCCAGCGGCTGCGCTGGCTGGATCCGATCACGATTTGCGTGACCTGTTCGTGCCGGGCGAAGTCGATAAGAGCCTCCACGGTGTCGTCGGCGTTGATCTCGTGCCAGGTGGCGCCGACGTCGGCCACCAGCTGGCGGAGCTGATCGAGGCGACCACTGTCGGCGTGACGTGCGGCGTCGCTGTTGGTGACGTGGACGACGTGCAGCTCGGCTTTGATGCGAGCGGCCATCCGTGAGGCTCGGCGGACGATGGCGTCGGTGCCCGGCGCGGTGGTGACCCCGACCATTATGCGCTCGGCCGTCTCCCACACGACGCTGGTCTGGTAGCCGCGGAGGTGTTCCAGAAGTTCCTCCTCGGTCTGGTCGGCCAGGAACCGCAGGGCCAGCTCTCTCAGCGCGGTCAGGTTGTCGACCCGGAAGAAGTGGGTGAGGGCCTCTGGCACCTTGTCGGGCGGGTAGATGTTGCCGTGGAGCATCCGGCGCCGGAGCTGCTCGGGGGAGGAGTCGACCAGCTCGATCTGGTCGGCCCGGCGCACCACCCAATCAGGGACGCGCTCGCGGACCTGGACACCGGTGATGCGTTCAACGGCATCGGCGATGCTCTCCAAGTGTTGGATGTTGACAGTGGTGATTACGTCGATCCCGGCTTCGAGGAGTTCGAGGACGTCCTGCCAGCGCTTGTCGTGGCGGCCCGACCCCGGCGCCTTGGTGTGCGCCAGCTCGTCGACGAGCACGACTTTGGGGTGCCGGCGGAGCACGGCACCGAGGTCCATCTCTTGGAATGTCACGCCGCGGTACTCAACTGCGCGTAAGGGGACGACTTCGAGGCCGGCCATCCTTGCTCCGGTGACGAGGCGACCGTGCGATTCGACGATCCCGATTGCGACGTCGGCGCCTCGCTGGCGGCGGCGGTGGGCTTCGTCGAGCATGGCGACGGTCTTGCCGACCCCGGCGGCGGCACCAAGATAGATCCGGAAATGGCCGGCTGCCTCCACGATGTCACTTCCATCCTCGCTGTCGGTGGCGGCTGAGGCGGCGGCGATCTCGCTCACGACGCCAGGTTCGGCGACCAGGGGCCGCTCGTCAGCGAGTGGCGGTTCGTCGATGACGGCGCCTGATGCTGTCGGGTTGTCCTCGATGAGGGCACGAGGTGCCTCCAGACGGTAAAGCGGGTTCCATACCACGAGGCGGTCGCCTTCGGTCCGGGCGGTGCCTTGGACAGAGCAACGGGTACCGACGGTCAGGCCGGGAACCCCAGTGCGGCCGAGGAAGAGGAGGTCGAGCTGGCCGGTCTCATCGTCGAGAGTGCAGCAGTAGGCCGGGCCGCTCCCCCGGGTCGCAACCTGAGCGGCGCGGATGGTGCCAGTGACCACAACCCGAGTGCGCGAGCGGGCGTCGGTCACCTGTCGGGCTACTGGCCGGCCCGCCCAGGCAGCGGCTTCGATGAGCTCGAAGCTGCTCATCGCAGGTTGTCGAGAGCCTCGTTGAGCTGGAGCACGTCGATGTACGGCGACCCGAGGAACCCGAACTGTGCTTGGTGAATGTGGGTGGCGACCAGGTGCCGCACGACGGCGACGGGGAGGCCGCGGGCTTTGGCCACCGCGTTCACTTGGGCGTAGGCGTCGACCGGAGCGATATCGGGGTCGACGCCGCTGCCCGAGGTAGTCACCAGATCGGGGGTGGGGTTGATGCCCTCCTTCTCCAGCTTGGCGACCAACTTCTTGGTGTCTTCGACCAAAATCTTGGAGCGGGGGCCGAGGTTGGTCCCGCCCGTCGCCATCGGGTTGTCGGCATCGGGCCGGCCCTGGAACCACTTGGGGCCGCTCCAGGTCTGGCCGATGAGGGTGGAGCCGTTCGCGGTGAGCGAACCGTTGGCCTGGTAGGAAAAGAATGCTTGTCCGATGCCGGTCTCGGCGAGGGGGTAGGCCAGGCCGAGCAGGACGAAGAACACGACGGTGACCAGGAAGCCCCGGCGGAGGTTGAGGAGGAGTTGGCTCTGCATCAGAAGGCCCCCGTGGCGGTGAGGATGAGGTCGATGAGCTTGATGAAGATGAACGGCGCGATGACCCCGCCCACCCCGTAGACCCAGACGTTGCGCCGCAGGATCGACGCCGCCCCCGACGGCCGGAACCGCACGCCTCGCAACGCCAGGGGAATGAGGGCGATGATGACCAGGGCGTTGAAGATCACCGCCGAGAGCACGGCGGTC
>CAZAMA010000046.1:0-20172 GCA_964485645.1 uncultured Acidimicrobiaceae bacterium
ACGGCCGGCTGCAGACCGCGGCCCGGGCGATCGGTGTCATGCAGGCAGCCTACGAAGCAGCTCTCACCTATGCTCGGCAGCGAACGGTGTTCGGGCGGCCCCTGATCGAGTACCAGCTGAGTCGCGCCAAACTCGGACGGATGGCCGCCATAATCCAGGCAAGTCGTCAGTTCGCTTACGAGGTCGCGGTCCTGATGGCTGGGGGCCAGGGATCCATCGAGGCTTCCATGGTCAAGGCGTACGTATGTCGCGCGGCCGAGTGGGTGAGTCGCGAGGCCATGCAGATCCACGGCGGCATGGGGTACGCGGAGGAGTTTCTCGTCAGCCGGCTCTTCGTCGACTCTCGGGTCCTCTCGATCTTCGAGGGGGCTGACGAGACACTGTGCCTCAAGGTCATCGCGAGGCGTCTCGTCGAAGACGCCGCGACGGTCGGCTAGTCCCTCGCGCCCTACAAGGTCACGCCTTGCGGGTCACCTGCCAGGTGTCTCGGATCGCTTCAGGCCGGCGCGCTCTCCTCGGCTGACGAATTTGACCGCCATCTTGCGACTCGCTTCGTCGATCATCTCGTCACCGAACATGACCGCGCCCTTCATCTCCTGCTCGGTCGCCTGCTTGTAGGCATCGACGATCGCGCACGCACGATCGAACTGATCCTGCGAAGGCGAGTAGATCTCGTTGAGAACCGTGACCTGGTCGGGGTGGAGCGCCCACTTGCCGTCATAGCCGAGGATGCGCGTGCGCATGCAGTAGTCGCGAAATGCCTGCGCCTCCCGTATCTTCAAGAACGGCCCGTCGATGACCTGCAGCCCGTTTGCCCGTCCGGCCATCAGGATCTTCGAGAATACGTAGTGGAAGTGATCCCCGGGGTATTCAGGAATCTGCACTCCCCCTGTCAGCACTGGCATCTCGAGCGATGCGGCGAAGTCGGCTGGCCCGAAGATGATCGCCTCGAGGCGTGGCGAGGCTGCGCAGATCTCCTCGACGTTGATGAGCCCACGCGCGGTCTCGATCTGAGCCTCGATCCCGACGTGGCCGGGCGGGAGTCCGAAGTTCTCCTCCACCTGGGTAAGCAGCAAGTCGAGAGCTACGACCTCGGCTGCTCTCTCCACCTTGGGAAGCATGATCTCGTCCAGGCGCGCACCCGCGCCAGAAACCACCTCGATCACATCCCCATAGGTCCAGCGGGTATCCCACGCGTTGACCCGCACACATAGCACGCGGTCGTCCCAGGCCTGTTCACGGATGGCTGCGGCAACCTTGGCTCTTGCCGCCTCCTTCTCGAGGGGAGCGACCGCGTCCTCGAGGTCGAGAAAGCTCATGTCCGCGGGCACCGCAGGGGCCTTTTCGAGGAAACGCTCACTCGATCCGGGAACAGCCAGGCAGGAGCGTCGCGGCATCGCGCGAGTGCGGGTCGACATGACGGTATCTTCGCACCGGATCGATCGCCCGGCCAGATCCCGAGACGCCGGCCAGATCCCGAGACGCCGGCCGATCAGGTAAGACGAGAGCGAAGAAAGTCGACGGTCCGGCGCCAGGCGATGGCAGAGGCCTGGGCGTCGTACACCTCCGGTCGCGCATCGTTGAAGAACGCGTGCTCGGCCCCCTCGTAGATCTCGAGGGTGACGTCGTCATTTCCTGCATCGCGAAATGCCTGCGCCATATCCGAGGCGACCTCAGGCGACACCCACTCGTCCTTTGACGCGCAGTGGAGCAACACAGCCGCCGTTATCCCCGGGTAGTCGGGCGAGGTGCCCTCCCAGGGTATTCCGCCATAGAAGGGCACCACTGCCTTCACCGCGTCGCTCCGCTGGCCGGCCAGCACAAGAGCCAGGCCACCACCCATGCAAAAGCCCACGACGCCCACGGCCGACCCGACACCCTTGGCCCATACGACGTCGACGGCCCCACTCAAATCCTTGCCTGCCTGGTCGAGGCGGAGGGCCATCATCTTCTTAGCTGCCTCGTCGGGCTCGGTCGTGGCCTCCCCCCGGTACAGATCTGGAGCAAGTGCGACGAAACCCTCGGCCGCGAAGCGGTCGCAGACGTCCTTGATATGGGGCACGAGGCCCCACCACTCCTGGATCACGACGACGCCTGGTCCTGTCCCTGACTCAGGTGCGGCCAAGTACCCCTGACCTGTCGAACCGTTGCTCGGAAACTCGATCATCTCACCCATGTCATGAGAACCTACCCGAGCCCGGGCTTGCAGGGACGCTCGGACCGGGAGGTCGCCGATCGCGCCCGATGCACGGTGAGACCGCGTTGCATCAACTCCGGCGGCCCAGAAGCTCCGGGCCAGGCGGGCAGGTCACATGTGCGGCCACGGAGAAGGGATCGCCGACAAGTCCCGAGCTGATCGCGAGCGAGAACTCCGAGAGAGAGACCTTGTCAGCTGCCTCGCCGGCCCTGTTACCTGCCGTCTCGAAGAGTCCGTCGGGCAGTGCCCGGCCCGTCCCGACCACCGCCCAGACCGCGACCTGCATCTCTCGCGCCGCTCTCACCGCCGCCGCCGCAACAGGCGACAGCAGCGCGCCGCTGCTTCCTGCGGCGAGCACCTCTACCAGAACCACGCAGGCCCCTTCAAGCGCCTCGTACGCCTCGCTCTCGGACCATCCCGTCACCTCGGATGAGTTCGTGTCTCCGAGCATCTTCACGCACTGGCGGAGAGATCGGCCTGAGCTGACCGCGCGCAACACGTAGGGCTTCGAGGATTGGAGAGCAGCGACCGCGAGCTCTGCAGGCGTCGTGACCACGACGGTCTCTCCGCCGGCGAAGGACGCCCGGAGAGCCCTGCTGAGCCTGTGCGAAGTCTCGTCCGAGCAGAGCGCAGCTGCTGCCCGGCACCCCGCGTCGAATGGGTCCGCGGCGGCAACCAAACTAGCGCTCACCCACCACAGCGGCCCGCAGGATGGTTGGCGCTCGAGCAGCCGCCGGCACGCTGTCAGCAACGCTGTCGGCTCCTGCTGCGCGAGCTCTCCGAGACATAGGGCCGCTTCCTGGGCCAGGGACGCTGCCGGCTCGTCCGCAGCGCTGGCAATCCAGCGAAGACGCTCGATCGGGTGCATCACCCTCCGACTACGCCACCACGCGTCATTGCCAGGACGTCGAGCGCCAAGTCGAGGTCGTCCTCGGCCATGAGGCCAAGCTCGATTACCGCACTACGTATGTCCTTGCCCTCACTGGTCGCCTTCTTGACGACCTTCGCGGCATTCTCGTAGCCGATGTAAGGATTGAGAGAGGTTGCAATCGACGGCGAGGACAGAGCGAACGTCCGGCACCGCTCTTCGTCGGCGACAATTCCGGCCACGCACTTGTCAGCCAGGGCTCTCGACACCGCTGAAAGCAGCGAGACCGACTCGAGCAGGTTCCTCGCGATGACCGGCATCATGACGTTCAGCTCGAAGTTGCCGGCTGCGCCGCCGAAAGCAACCGCGGCGTCGTTGCCGATGACCTGGGCGACTACTTGGCAAACCGCCTCGGGAACGACAGGGTTCACCTTGCCCGGCATGATCGAAGACCCTGGCTGCAGGTCCGGCAGGTGAATTTCCCCCAGGCCACATCGCGGTCCTGACGCCATCCACCGAAGGTCGTTGGCGATCTTGTAGAGCGACACCGCCACGGTCCGGCACACCCCAGATGCCTCTACGAGGGAGTCACGAGCCCCCTGGGCTTCGAAGTGATCTCGCGCCTCGCTGAGCGGCAGGCCGGTCAGCGCCGCGAGTCGCTCGATCACGCGCGGGGCAAACTCAGGTGATGCGTTAAGACCGGTCCCGACGGCAGTCCCGCCCAGAGGTAGCTCCGCGACACGAGGTAGCACAGCTTCGAGGCGCTCCACACCATAGGCGACCGCAGCGCGATAGCCGCCAAACTCCTGCCCAAGGGTGACCGGAGTGGCATCCATCAGATGGGTCCGGCCCGACTTCACGACACCGGCAAATTCGGTGGCCTTGTCCGCGAGGGTCGCGGCGAGTAGGCGCAGAGACGGGATCAGGTCGTTTGTGATCTCCCTCGCCACCGCCAGATGGATGGCGCTCGGGAAGGTGTCGTTGGAGGACTGTGACGCGTTCGGCTCGCCGTTGGGCCGTAGCTCGCGCCCGAGGCGAGCGCCGGCGAGGTGGGCCAGGACCTCGTTCATATTCATGTTCGTCGAGGTGCCCGAGCCCGTCTGAAAGACATCTACGGGGAACTGGTCTCCGTGAGCTCCCGCGGCTACCTCGGAGGCGGCGGCCTCGAGGGCGGCGGCTACGTCGGTCTCGATCACTCCGAGCTCCGCGTTCACCGCCGCGGCGGCGCCCTTTACGAGCGCGAGCGCCGCCAGGAGGGCCGGATCGACACGCTTGCCCGAGATCGGGAAGTTCTCCACCGCACGCTGGGTCTGGGCACCCCATCTCGAGTCGCGCGGCACTCGCACCTCGCCCATTGAATCGTGCTCGACCCGGAAGTCCCCGTGCCCCTCGCTGTGCCCCTCTGCAGTCATGTCCTCAAGGTATCGGAGCCTGCCCGGCCGGCGTGCTCGCTTCGCACGAAGGCGGCTGTATGCCGTAACGGTGACGCGCGTCGCCGTTACGGCTCGATGACACGTTCCGCCCGAGTGGGGCAAGGAGCTTGCGCTGCGCGGTGAAGCCGGTTAGTTTGCCGCTCATTGTGAGACCTCCTGAGGAGAGCCTCGCGGCCGCGCGCCCAGGGGGAGTGAGACGAATTCTCGCCGGGCCGGGGCGGCGGTCGCACGGACTGGCTTTTGTCGTCCTCCCGGCAGTGGCTCTCCTGTGCGCCACCGTGGTGCCTGCGATCGCCTCGACGCCCGCTAGCGCGGGTACCATCCAGACGCTGCGGTCGAGGGCCTCGGCTCTCGCCAGCAGGATAGATACCGCCTATGCGCGCCTTAGCGTGCTTGACGAGGCCTACAACCAGGCGAACACAAGCGTGGCCGAGCTGAAGAGGGCGATCGCCACGCAGGAAATCGCGATCGCCGCGAACAAGCGCCAGCTCGCCGCGGACAGTGCCCACCTCCGATCCATCGCTGTCGACGCGTACGTGAACGGAGCTTCCGGGGGATTCTCGGTCTTCTTCGCAGGATCCCAGCAGCAGCAACCGATGCAGCAGGCATACCTGTCGGCTGCTTCTGGCAACCTCGACGAAGCTGTTTCGAGCGTCGAGGACGATCACCACCTGCTCACTGTCCACAGCCAGCAGCTTCGGGCCGCCGATGCAGCCGAGACTGCTGACCGCCGCCAGATCGCGGGTGACATTCGGCAGGCTAAAGCGGTCACCGCGTCCCTCGAGGACACCCTGGCCCAGGTAAAAGGTAAACTCGCGCAGGCCGTAGCCGCACAGGAACGGGCCCAGGCCGCCGCGGCCGCGGCGGCCGCGGCGGCCGCGGCGGCGATTGCCACCCAGCCTCCGGCACCTCCACCACCTCCCTCGACACCGTCTCCGCCGGCGTCATCGCCGCCGACTTCGACTACGCCGGCTTCCACCGCCACGGGCGGGGCCAGCACTGCCGCGACCGCGACCGCCAGCGGTGGCGCCGGCGCGATCGCCGTGAGAGCGGCCGAATCACAGATCGGCGTCCCCTATGTGTGGGGTGGAGCGACTCCCGGCGTCGGCTTCGACTGCTCTGGCCTGGCGATGTGGGCGTGGGCGCAAGCCGGGGTACAGCTAGCTCACGGAGCAACCGAGCAGTACTACGAGATCGCCCACGTGTCGATGTCCGACCTGCAGCCAGGAGACCTGATCTTCTACGGTAACGCTGGCTATCTGTACCACGTAGTCATCTACGTAGGCTCGGGACCCTACGGATCCGACACCGTGGTCCAAGCCGAGGAGACGGGTACGAACGTAATGTACTCCCCCATACCTCCGGGCGCCTACGGCGCAGGGCAACCCTAGGGAGCCCGTCGGGACCACCCCCAGACCCCCCCGGAGCGGCCTGCGCCAGCGCTCGGAGCGAGTCTCAGCGCGATCTGCCGATCGCCTCGTCTGCTGCCAATCCCAGCGGTGGCGTGCGACCTTGCGCAGCGCCTCGTGGGCCGGGCACGCCGGCGAACCGGTACGGGACAGGTTCCCGCTGCACCTGGCACACCCAGGCTTGCCCGGTCTCTGCCCCGAGCACGCAGCCCAGCACGGCTTCGGCGATGTCGGCCGCTGGAATCAGGGGAAAGCCGGAGGCAGCGACCAGCTCTCGCGCTTTGGCGTCGAGCAGCGGCGTGTCGACTAGGGCCGGACAGACAGCGTTGATCGTGATCGCTCTGGCGGTGAGCTGGGCGGCGAGCCCTCGCACGAGTCCTACGACGGCCGCCTTCGTCATCGCGTACAGGGGATCTGGCGAGTAGGCGACCAAGCCAGCCAACGACGCGGTGACGACGATCGCCCCACCGTCGCGGCGCTCGATCGCGGGCACCATCGCGCGCACGCCGAAGAACACCCCGTCGAGATTCACGCGAGTGATCCGTCGGTACTGCTCGTCTGTCACCTGCGCCACGTCGGCTTCGGGCGTCACGACACCCGCGTTCAGAAAAGCGATGTCGATGCCGCCGAAATGATCCTCCACCGCGCTGACCACACCTTGCCACTGCGACGACTCCCCGACGTCGAGGAAGAAGAAGCGCCCCTCCAGCTCCGTCGCAGCGCGAGCACCGCCATCGCTATCGGCGTCGAGAACCGCGATGCGCGCACCAGCTGCTCGCAGGCGCCGCGCAGTGGCGAGACCGATGCCAGATGCGGCCCCAGTGATCGCCGCAGTCTTGCCTCTCAGGTCCTGCGGCCCTTCGCTCGGACTGTGCCGTACCGTCATGGAGCGAAACTAACCGAGCGAATTGGGGCAGAGACGGCCGCGCGTGCGCACCATGTGGAGGACCACCGTAGTGTTCGGGACCGTGCGGGACGGTGATCTTGTCTTCGAGCCAACTCCCGAGCGGATGGAGCGCTCGCAGATGAGCCACTTCATGGCGTGGCTGCGCGCCAACGACATCGTCGATATCACCTCCTACGGTGAGCTCCACGACTGGTCAGTGCGCGATCTCCCCGCCTTCTGGTCAGCGCTCGCGCGATGGGACGGGGTCATCTGGCACAAGGAACCGGGAGAAGCCCTGCTTATCGGAGAAGGAGCCGAAGGCGCTTGCTTCTTCCCCGGCGCTGAGCTCAACTATGTCGACCACGCGATCCGCCACCGCCTCGTTGCGCCCGCGATCGTCGCCCTCGACGAGACCGGCAATCGTAGGACCCTCTCCTACGGCGAGCTGGCGGACCTTGGTGGGGCGATCGCCGCGGGACTTCGACGTCTCGGCGTCGGCAAGGGTGATCGCGTGGCGGCCGTCCTACCGAACAGCATCGAGGCCGTGGCCGCATTCCTCGCGACGGCGAGCCTGGGGGCGATCTGGTCGAGCTGTGCCCCCGAGTTCGGTGCCCCGAGCATGGCGGATCGCTTTCGGCAGATCAGTCCGACTGTCCTCCTCGTCGCCGACGGCTACCGCTACGGCGGCAAGGAGTACCCGCTCCGCGAGAAGACCGCCGAGCTCGTCGCAGCCCTACCGGACCTCGCCGCGGTGGTCGAGGTACCCCAAGTCGCCGGCCCGAACGCGGATGACCACTCCGGCGGGACCTCCCACCATCAGGGATCGCACCAGCAGAGCCCAGCGCGCCTCTCATGGGCTGAGCTGGCCGCGGAGCGCGAGCAGCTGAGCCCTCTTCCCGTCGCGTTCGAGCATCCGCTATGGATCCTCTACTCCTCCGGCACGACTGGCCTGCCCAAAGCGATTGTTCACGGCCACGGAGGCATCCTCCTCGAGCACCTGAAGTCTGCCCGGCTCCACAGCGACTTCGGCCCTAAAGAGCGCGTCTTCTGGTATAGCACCACGGGTTGGATGATGTGGAACTTCCTCGTAGGCGGCCTCCTCACGGGCGCTGCCGTCGTGTGCTACGACGGCAGCGCCGTCTACCCCGACCAAATGGCGCTCTGGCAGATGGCGGCGAGAGAGGCCGTCACCTACTTCGGCACGAGCGCGCCGTTCATCGAGGCCTGCCGGAGAGCCGAGCTGTCACCTCGGCGGGAACTCGACCTATCTGCCCTGCACACGATCGGCTCGACAGGAGCCCCGCTACCTGCCGAAGGCTTCGCCTGGGCCTGCCAGGAGATCGGCGACGACGTCCTCGTCGCGTCGGTGTCCGGCGGCACCGACGTCTGCACTGCTTTCCTGCACTCGTCCCCGTTGCTGCCTGTGTACGCCGGTGAGATTCAGTGCGCAGCTCTTGGATGCGACGCGCAAGCCTTCGGGCCCGATGGAGAGCCGGTCATCGGCGAGGTCGGCGAGCTCGTCATCACGACGCCGATGCCTTCGATGCCCGTGAGCCTGTGGGGCGACTACGACGGGACCAGGTTGCACGGCACCTACTTTTCCCAATACCGCGGGATATGGCGCCACGGCGACTGGGTCAGGCGCACCGAGCGCGACACCTTTGTCGTATATGGACGCTCCGACGCGACGTTGAACCGAGGGGGCGTGCGCATGGGCACTTCGGAGTTCTACCGCATAGTCGAGGCTTCGGCCGAGGTGGGCGACAGTCTTGTGGTCGACACGACCGGGCTCGGCCGACAAGGCGAGCTCGTGCTGTTGGTGGTGCCGAGAGCTGGCGTCGACGCCAAGGCCCTGAAAGAGAGCATTCGGACCGCCTTACGCGAACGCCTCTCACCTCGCCATGTCCCAGATCATGTGCTCATCACCGCGGATCTCCCGAGAACTCTCAACGGCAAGCGAGTCGAGGTGCCGATCAGGCGGATCCTCCTCGGCACGTCCCCGACTGACGCGGTGTCGCGCGACTCGCTCGCGAATCCTGCCGCGCTCGACGAGGTGCTCCGCGAGCTCGAGGCGGCCGGACTCCTCTCACCGCTCACGACTGAGGCGAGCAGAGCCAGCACCGGGGTGTCGCCCGTCAGCTCCAAAGACCGCTAGGTGCGCCCGGAAGGTTACGACAGCAAGGCGGCGATGACTCAGGAACTGTCCGGCCCACTGACGTCGAGGAGGCAAGCCCCGGTACGATGTCTTCTGTCGGCTGACTGCCGGCTCCTCATCAGGGGGTGATACCCACGCCAGCAACCAACAAGGCCAATGACAACGAGAGCGCGGTCGAAGAGCGCGCAGACGGCCGGAGACTTCGGGCCGAGCACAACCGCGACGCTGTCGTGCAGGCCGTCCTCTCGATCGTCGAGGAGCAGCAAGGGGGACCCTTCCCGGGTGCCGCCCACGTCGCCGAGCGCGCCGGCGTATCGGAGCGCACCGTCTTTCGGCACTTCGCCGACCTGGACTCGCTCTTTCTTGCCGCGGCTGCTCACTTAAGCCCTGTACTGGCGACCTACCTGGCGCCAACCCCCGACTCACCAGAGCTGGAACAGCGAGTGGCGGCCATCGTGAAGCTGCGCGCCAGGCTGTATGAGCAGATCGCTCCAGTCCGCCGTGTAGCCGCCCTGCTCGCCGTCAGCCACCCCGTGATGACTGAGACGCTCTCCGAGGCGTTCCGCTCCTCCCGCGAGCAGATCAGCACTGTGTTCGGCCCTGAGCTAAGTCGCGCCGGGCGCGCCAAGAGCGCGCTGCTGGACGAGCTCGACCTGGTGCTCAGCTGGCCATCGTGGGAGAGCCTGCGCTCCCGCCAGGGATGCTCGGTCGATCGATCCCGCAAGATCATCTCGGCACTCTTGACGGCCGTACTGTCGCCCTACGAGGTGTCCCAGTAGAGGCCACGGTCAAGATTTCCAACTACAACCTGCCGAACGGAAGGAAGGAACGACATGACGATGGAGTACAGGCGTCTTGGGGGCTCGGGCCTCAGGCTGAGCGTGCTCTCGTTCGGCTCGTGGGTGACATTCGGATCCCAGCTCGACGACGATCTCGCGATGGAGTCGATGGCGGCGGCGCGCGAAGCGGGAGTCAACTTCTTCGACAACGCCGAATCCTACGGCGGGGGTGACTCGGAGCGAATCATGGGGAGGGCGCTCGCTGGCCTCGGCTGGGCGCGGAGCTCCTATGTGGTGTCGACCAAAGTCTTCTGGGGACTCTCGGAGCAGGTGAACATGAGCAACACCTTGAACAGGAAGTACCTGATGCAGTCTGTGGATGGGTGTTTGGACCGCTTCGGCCTCGACTTCGTCGACTTGCTCTTCTGCCACCGCTCTGACGCAGAGACGCCGGTCGAAGAGACGGTCTGGGCTATGCATGACATCGTCTCGGAGGGCAAGGCGCTCTACTGGGGCACCTCGGAGTGGCCAGGCGAAGCCCTGATCGAAGCTTACGAAATCTGTGACCGACACCATCTTCGCCGCCCCACGATGGAACAGCCGCAGTACAACCTTTTCAACCGTGAGCGCGTCGAGCAGGAGTACCGACCGATCATCGAGCGGCACGGCCTTGGGCTGACGACGTGGAGCCCGCTCGCATCAGGGGTGCTGAGCGGCAAGTACCTCGACGGCATCCCCGAGGGCAGTCGGGGGGCTCTTGCAGGCTACGAGTGGCTCAGAACCTCACTTACCGATAGTGGCCGCAATGTCGCGTTGCGAAAGCTCAAAGCGATTGCCGACGAGCTCGGTTGCACGATGGCCCAGCTTGCGATCGCCTGGTGCGCGCACAATCCACACGTGTCAACTGTCATAACCGGCGCGTCCCGGCCAAGCCAGCTCGCAGAGAACATGGAGTCGCTCGATGTACTCTCCCAGCTCGACGACGAGATGATCGCCAGAATCGAAGCCGCTACCAGCTAATAAGAACGGGGAGGCCAGCAGATGTCCAGGAAGGGAACTCAAGTACTGAAGGAATTCAAGCAGTTCATACTGCAAGGCGACGTCGTGATGCTCGCGGTTGCGGTAGTGATCGGCCTCGCTTTCGAGGCCGTCGTGAAAGCGGTGGTCGCCGATATCTTGACACCGATAATCGGGATCTTCGGCAAGGCCAACTTCGCGGGGCTTTCGTTCACGATCCGCGGGAGCACTTTTCTCTACGGTGATGTCCTCAACAACATCATCTCGTTCCTGGCGGTTGGCGCCGCCGTCTTCTTCCTCGTCGTCAAGCCGTACAACGTCATCTCCGTGAGGGCGAGCAACAAGGCGGCTCCGCCCTCCCAGAACTGTCCTTTCTGCCTCACAGCGGTCCCCGTCGCGGCCACCCGTTGCCCAGCCTGCACGAGCGCGCTGCCACCGCTCGCGGGCGACGGAGCGGCCTCGTGACCACTTAGGCCAGAGGGTCGTCTCCTCGGCTCAGGATGAACACCTCAAGTCGGCTCCCGGCCCCGAGCTCGCTGGACCGTCCGCGCCGGCCCTCCAGGGTGTGGATCGGCCCGCTGAGATCCCTAAGCTCAGGGGTCAAGGGCGGAACGCCGAGGGAACTATGCACGTAGTGGGAACCGCAGGTCATGTCGATCACGGCAAGACCACACTGATCAGGCACCTTACGAACACCGACCCGGACCGCTTGGCAGAAGAGAAGCGACGCGGCCTGACGATCGACCTGGGATTTGCTTCCACGGTGCTCCCCTCCGGCAGAGAGGTCGGATTCATCGACGTGCCGGGGCACGTCCGCTTTCTCAAGAACATGCTCGCCGGGGTCGGGGCGATCGACGCCTGCGTGTTCGTGGTCGCGGCCAACGAGGGATGGAAACCCCAGTCCGAGGAACACCTGCGGATCCTCGACTTGCTCGGAGTGTCGCACGGCATCATTGCTCTCACGAAGGTACAGAGCGTGGACGAGGAGTGGCGTGAGCTTGCCGAGATGGAGATCGCCGACCACGTGAGGGGCACCTTCCTCGAAGGGGCCGAAGTCGTAGCCGTAGATGCTCTGAGCGGCATGGGTCTAGCAGGCAACAAGGGACTTCCTGCAGCAATCGACCGTATGCTCGGCTCCACACCGCAGGCGCTCGACCGTGGACGGCCCCGACTCTGGATCGACAGGTCGTTCGCCATTCGGGGCATGGGAACTGTGGTGACCGGGACGCTTGCCGGAGGTGCGCTCGAGCTCAAAGACGAGATGACCGTGGAACCGGGTGGGCTGCAGGTGCGAGTAAGGGATCTGGAGAGCCACGGTACCCGGATCGAGCGCGCGAACCCCGGGCGCCGCCTGGCCGTGAATCTCTCGGGAGCCAGTCACCAGCAGATTGTGAGATCGCAGGCACTCGTGCGAGTTGGTCAGTGGCACCGCTGTGCCACGATGGACGCTTCCCTGTTCGTGCTCGGCGCGCTCGACCATGAGGTCACCCGGCGCGGTGCCTACCTCGGCTATTTCGGATCGGGCGAGCATCCCGTGCGCATGGCACTCCTCGGGCGCTCCGAGGCGCTCCAACCCGGTGAGCAGGGCCTCGTCCGCCTCCGGTTGGCAGCCGCGCTGCCGCTCGCGCCCGGAGATCGTTACGTACTCAGGGAGATGGGGCGCTCCGAACTGGTCGGTGGCGGCGAGATCCTCGACGTCGCGCCCGTCCTTCCGATATCGAGGGCATCGCCCGACCGTTCGGTCACTCGGGTCGTCGCCGAGCGCGGATGGGTGGAAAAAGAGGAGCTTGAGCGGCTGACCGGTGAGGTAGTCGAGGCGACAGTGGGCCGATGGGTAGTCGATGCCGCTGCTCTGCAACACTCAAAGGAGTCCCTGGAAGCACGTGTGCGCGAGGCGGGCTCCCGTGGCCTCGACATCGCCCTGCTCGATGACCGCCAGCGCGCTCTCGTCCACGCGTCCTCCGTGATGTCAGTGGTCGACGGAAGAGCTCGCTCTCTCGATGCGGCTGCCAGGGCCGCCCTGCCAGAAGACCACCCCTATATGGCTCTTTTGCTGGCGGCTCAGTTTTCGCCACCGCCCCCGCCCGCAACGATGGACCGCTTGGAGCTTCGTGAGCTGGTCCGCCGCGGGCTCATCGTCGAGCGTGACGGTATCTACTTCGCGGCGGCGTCGATCGACGCAGCCGCCGTCGTCGTCGCCGGCCTGCTCTCGGCCTCACCAGATGGGATCAGCGCCTCCGCCCTGCGAGAGGCCCTAGGGACGACTCGGCGCTATGTCCTACCGCTGCTCGCGACACTCGATGCCTCAGGTGTCACGAGACGCAGGGGCGATCTTCGTATCGGTGGGCCCCGCCTCCCCCGCGTCGCGGTAACCAGCGGGGCTGCGACGCACGAACAACAAGGAGAGCTACCTTGACAACGGAGCAACAGAGCCCGGGCCCACCCGCGTCGTACCCAGGCCCACCAGCGCTCGCTGAGCAGGCTCCCAGGCATGACGAGCCCGTGCGCCTGACCGAATGGACCGCGTGCGGCGGGTGCGCGGCGAAATGGGGTGGCGCGCCGCTGGCCGAGCTCATGAGACGGATGGGAACCGCCAAGAGCTCGGCCGAGCTTCTCGTGGGTCTCGCCCCTTCCGATGATGCCGCTGTCTATCGTCTCTCCGACGACGAGGCGCTGGTCTCCACCACCGACTTCTTTCCCCCGCTCGTCGACGACCCCGCTGACTTCGGCGCGGTCGCCGCCGCGAACGCTTGCAGCGACGTGTTCGCCATGGGCGGCAGGGTCGTGCTGGCGCTCAACATCTCGGCATTCCCCGATGCCATGCCAGTAGAGGTGATCGCCACCATCTTGCGCGCAGCTGCGGAGGTGGTGGCCCAGGCTGGCGGCGTAGTCGCCGGAGGGCACACCATCCGTTCCGAAGAGCCGATCTTCGGGCTCGCGGTGCAAGGTCTCGTTCACCCCGGTCGGATCTTCCGCAAGTCTGGAGCCAGACCCGGTGACGTCCTTGTGCTCTCGAAGCCGCTCGGCACCGGCATCGTCCTGGCCGGAGGCTCAGCGGCGGACAAGGCCGAAGCTGTCCTTGGGATGCGGCAGTTGAATCGCGCGGCATCCGAGGTCCTCGCGGGGCTCGGCACCGCCATCCACGCGGTGACCGATGTCACCGGTTTCGGCCTGCTCGGCCACGGGTGGGAGATGGCGGAGCGATCCTCGGCCCGCCTTGCTTTCGAGGGAGCGGCCCTACCCACCTACCCTGGCGCGCTCGCAGCCGCAAGGGCCGGCACGAGAACAGGTGGAGATGCCCGCAATCGCGCGTTTCTTGGTGGGAGAGTGTCCTCGGCTGCATCCGCGGAGATCGAGGCGCTGGCCTTCGACCCCCAGACCTCGGGCGGCCTGCTCGCAGCTGTGGCACCGACGGTGCTTGCCGAGCTTGAAGGCACGGGTTTCCACCGTGTTGGGGCAGTAGTGGCAGGCGATGCCACCGTCACCCTCTCCCCATGAGCCATGCCATGGCGTCGCGCGGTGGCGAACCACCCGACCGTGTAAAGGACCAACCTCGAAGGCCACCTTCGGTAGACGCGCTAGCACGCTCGATCGCGGACGTCGGCTTGCCGCATCCCCTGCTCGTCGCCGCGGCGCGGGCGGCCATCGCCGCCGGTGATCCAGGCTCAGCGCGCGATCGCGCGCTCCGTACTGCATCGGAGCTGCTCCGCCCGGTAGTAAATGCCACTGGCGTCATACTGCACACCAACCTCGGACGGGCCCCGATCAGCGTGCATCAAGAAGCCGACTACATGAATCTCGAGCTCGATCTCGACACAGGCAGACGCGGGTCGCGTCACAACCATGCCGCCACACTTCTGGCGGCGGCTTGCGGCGCGCAGGCAGCTCTTGTGGTCAACAACGGCGCCGCGGCCGTCATGCTGGTCCTGGCCGCGCTCGCCGGCGGCCGGGGAGTGGCCGTGAGCCGTGGTGAGCTGGTCGAGATCGGCGGTGGGTTCCGCATCCCGGACGTGCTCGCCAGTTCGGGTGCCGAGCTCGTCGAGGTGGGGACGACGAACCGCACCAGGATCACCGACTACCGGGCCGTGCTCGGGGGTGAGCTCGCGCTGATCCTCAAAGTGCACCAGTCGAACTACCGAGTTGTAGGGGTCACCGAGTCGGTGCCGCTGAGCGTCCTGTCGCGCCTTGGCCCACCAGTCGTGTTCGACATCGGATCTGGGCTGCTCGATGCTGACACCCCGTGGCTCTCCAAGGGTCCGCCGGCGTGGCTTCAGGGGGAGCCGGCCGCTCGTCAAGCCCTCGAGCAAGGCGCAGCTCTCGTCACGTTCTCGGGAGACAAGCTTCTCGGTGGACCTCAGGCAGGTGTGATCGCAGGTCGGAGCGATCTCGTCGCGCAGTGCGCGGCCCACCCACTATCGCGTGCGCTCCGGCCAGGCAGGCTCGTCCTCGGCGCGCTGCAGGACACGGCGCTCGCCTACCTCCGGCGTGACGGTGACGCCATCCCGTTCTGGCGCACGGCTACCGCGTCGCTCGCAGATCTCCGGCGTCGAGCCGAGGCCCTCGGAGTCGGCGAAGTCGTCGAGTGCGGGTCCGTGCCCGGAGGCGGTTCCATCCCGGGCCTGGAGATTCCATCGATCGGAGTCGCTCTGCGAGGCGACGTCACCGCGGCCCTCAGGCGCGCCCCAGTACCGGTGATAGCTCGGGTGTCCGGGCACCACACCATCATCGACTTGCGCACGGTCAGTCCGGCCGACGATGGGCTCCTCGCCCTCGCGGTCGCTGCGGCGACGGAGAGCGCGGCACCGTGAGCTTCTCGGGGAGTCTGCGCGGAGGGCTGCCAAGCCGCTCTCGATCCGCCGGCACGACACGGGAACACAGCCACCTCAGGGTTCACCGTGCCGCGCCGCTCGGAGCCGAGCGGAGGTGGACGGGAATTGAACCCGCCATCGTGGGGATACCACGATCAGCCGCTTTGAAGGCGGTGGGGCCCACCAGGCGCCCGGACACCTCCACCGGCCACAGTAGCCGCCGAGCCGTCGTTCCCTCACCGAGAGGTGGGCGAGAGCCTGGAACGTCGGACCGGCCACAGCCTCAGGAGAGACTTCGCCGGCGCAGCACCGGCTCCGGCACAGTCGGCGCAGCGATGCGGACCTTCGCGTCGATGACGACACAGCCATGACCACGTGACCAGGCCACGACGGGGTTGAGGTCCATCTCGACGACCTCAGGTACGTCCTCGGCCAGCCGGGCGACGCGGCACAACAGGTCGGCGAGCGCCTCAACGTCTGCAGGCTCGGCCCCGCGATAGCCCTGCAGCAACGGCGCCGACTTGAGCGAAGAGATCATGCGCGCGGCCTCGGACCGGTTGAGGGGGACGAGCGACAGCGCCCTGTCGCCCAGCACCTCTGTAGCCGTGCCCCCGAGCCCGAACATCACGAGCGGGCCGAAGGCCGGATCCTCGACCAAGCCGCAGATCGTCTCGATGCCCGCCTCGACCATCGGCTGCACGACGACCGCTGCGCCGGTGCCAAAGCGTTCCAGCAGCTCGGCGGCAGCCGGAGCCACCTCACCCGCCCCCCGCAACGCGAGTCGAACGCCGCCGACGTCTGTCTTGTGGACAACTCCAGGCATGTCGAGCTTCAGAGCGACAGGCCCCGAGATTCTCTCAGCCGCGGCAACGGCCGCATCTGCCGATGTGGCACGCACGCTCTCGACGACAGGTATGCCGTATGCACCAAGCAGCGCTGCCGCCTGTTTGGCTACGAGCCACTGCCCAGAGATGTCCTTGGTACGCCCTAGCGCCTCGGTCACGACAGCACGGGCACGGGCGCGATCGATGCCGCGGAGCTCGGGCGGCTCCTCCTCCGGCAGGTTGCGCCAGGAGGCATAGGGAACTATGTGACCGAGGGTGCGAGCCGCTGACTCAGGGTACGCGAACCATGGCACCCGTCGGGCACCTGAGCGCAGCGCCTCGCGAGTGCCCGAAGAGGTTAGGAAGTTGGCAAGGATGGGCTTTGACGCCGAGGACGCGACCGACGCGACCGCAGCCGCTACGTCGTCGGCCTGGGTGACGAGCGGAGGGGTGAATATGACGATCACTGCGTCGATCGCGTCATCCGCGAGCACGAGCTCCAGTGCCTTTCGGTAGTCCTCCGAGGTCGCCGAAGCGATGCAGTCGACCGGGTTCGCGACAGCCGCCTCGGGTGACAAGACGGCTCGGAGGTGCTTCTGGGTGGTCGCCGAGAGCTCCGGCACGCTTAGGCCGTAGCCCTCGCAGGCATCGGCGGCGAGCACCCCGGGGCCACCGGCGTTGCCAACGATCGCCACATTCGGTCCCATTGGGAGGGGCTGGTGACTAAGGACATCGGCGACGTCGAAGAGCTCCTCCAGGGTATCTACCCGGATCACACCCGCCTGCCGGAACAGGGCGTCAACTGTCGCGTCCGGTGTCGCCATCGCCGCGGTGTGCGAGGAAGCCCCTCGTGACCCCGATGCAGAGCGACCCGACTTGACGGCGACGATGGGCTTCGTGTGAGAAATCCGCCGCGAGATGCGAGCAAAGTGTCGTGGATTCCCGAATGACTCCAGGTACATGAGGATCACGGCCGTCGCGGGATCGACCTCCCAGTAGCGCAGCAGATCGTTGCCGCTGACGTCGACCTTGTTGCCGATCGACACGAAGCTCGACACCCCAAGGTCGCGCCGCGTCGCCTCGTTCAATATCGCGATCCCGAGACCGCCGGACTGGGAGGAGAAGCCCAGCGTGCCGCGCACCGGAGCCACCGGCGAGAACGTGGCATTCATGGATATCTCGGGGTCGGTGTTCACGATCCCCATGCAGTTGGGCCCGATGACGCGCATGCCGAACCACCGTGCCATTCCCAGGATCTCGCGCTCGGACGCCCGGCCGGCCTCCCCCGTCTCCGCGAAGCCCGCCGAGATGACCACCAGGCCGCCGACCCCACTGCGCCCACACTGGGACACCACAGAGGGGACTTGGGCGGCCGGCACGGCGATCACGGCCAGATCCACCGTCTCGGGTACGTCGGACACCGAGACGTAGGCCCTGAGGCCGGCGATCACGCCACCAGCGGGGTTCACGGGGTAGATCCGCCCGGTGAAGCCGCCTGAAACGAGGTTCGCGAGCAGTTCATGGCCGATCGTCCTCGCGCGACGGCTCGCTCCGATGACCGCGATCGAAGCCGGGCGCATGAGGCGCTCTATGGAGGCAACTGCGGCCCGGCGGTCGCGCTCCTCGACCTTGACCAGGTACGCAGGAGATGGGTCGAGCTCCATCGTGACTCTGACCACTCCGGCCTCGAAGCTGGAACGCTCCACGAAGCCCGCCCCTCGAAAGACCCCGAGCATCTTCGAGTTGTCCGACAACGTGTCAGCCACAAAGCGCCGGATTCCTCGGGCGCGGGCCGCCGACGCGAGATGCTCCAGCAGGACAGTGCCGAGGCCCCGACCTTGCTGATCGTCACGGATCGTGAAAGCCACCTCGGCTTCGTCCCGCCCGGGCGGGCGGTCGTAGCGAGCCACTCCTACGAGCTCGCCGTCTACGAGGGCCACGAGTGCGAGACGGTCGAGATAGTCAACCCCCGCGAAGTGCTCCAGCTCTGCCTCGGAAAGCGTTCGGTGGAAAGTGAAGAACCGGAAGTAGACCGTTTCGTCGGACAAACTCGCGTGCAGAGCCCGAATCCGCTCGCTGTCGCCAGGGGTGATGGGCCGTATCGACGCCGTCCGACCATCGGCGAGCAGCACGTCTGACTCGAGCTCGGTAGGGTAACCGACGGGCTCATCTCGTGTGTGCAAGACCGTGCCTCGTGGCATACGTCCCGGCATCCATCAGCCGAAGCTCCACAGCCAAGGCTAGCTGCTAGGCCATCGGCCCCGGCTGGCGACTCTGACCGGCATGGCCACTGGCGCAACGCCGGCGCGAGGACGAAACTTAGGCGAGTCCGGGAAGGCGCCCCGCCTGCGCGGCTCGAGCTTCCCGACGGTCGATGAACTGGGAGTGCAGATCCGATGTCGATAACGAAGAGTCGCACGAGTCCGACGGTCGCCAAAGTAGCCGCGGCGCCACGCGACGGCCGAGCCGGAAGCGAAGCCGGCGACGATGCCCGAGAAGGCGTTGCCACCGTCATAAGCCCCGTGCTGACCAAGCTGTTTCCTCGTGGTCTTCCCGTTCGCTTCGCTTTTTGGGATGGCAGCTCGCTCGGACCGGCCACCGGTGCGGGCCGCGTCACGCTCCGCTCGCCAAGGGCCGTAGGGCGTCTCCTTTGGGCACCAGGTGAGCTCGGTGTTGCCCGGTCCTTCGTGACCGGCGACGTCGATACCGAAGGGGATGCCTATGAGATCCTCCGCCTGCTCCACGAAGCTGCCGAACTGGAGCTGCGTGGAGGCATCAGCCTGGGTGTGACGCTTCTTCGCGCCGCGTCTCGCCTCGGGGTCGCCTGGCCACCCCCGGCCCCGCCCGCAGAGGAGAGCCAGGTCCGCGGATGGAGACACTCCAAAGCCAGGGACAGGCAGGCCGTCACACACCACTACGACGTCGGAAACGACTTCTACCGGCTCGTGCTCGGCCCAACCATGACGTACTCGTGCGCGCGCTTCGCGCGAGACACCATGACCCTCGAGGACGCGCAGGCGGCAAAGCATGAGCTCGTATGTCGCAAGCTCGGCCTGCACGAGCTCACCCGCCGACTCGAACGACCCGCGCGCCTTCTCGACGTTGGCTGTGGATGGGGCTCGATGGCGCTCCATGCCGCCAATAACTACGGCGCCGAGGTCGTCGGAGTAACACTCAGTCCCGCGCAGGCAGAGCTTGCCCGGTCCCGGGTGGCCGAAGCCGGGCTCGAAGACCGGGTCGAGATCCGCGTGCAGGACTATCGGGACCTGCAGGGCGAGAGATTCGACGCCGTCTCGTCCATCGGCATGTTCGAGCATGTCGGCGAACGCCGCGTGGCAGAGTACTTCACGACCCTGCGCGCTCTGCTTGGCCCTGGCGGCCGGCTGCTCAACCACGCGATCTCGAGCCGGGGTGGGTCGAAGATGAGCAGGCGATCATTCGTCGGGCGCTACGTCTTCCCAGACGGCGAGCTGATGGACGTGGCTGACACCGTGCGGGCAATGGAGAGGGCGGGTTTCGAGGCGCGAGACGTCGAATCGTTGCGGGAGCACTACTCGGCCACGCTTCACGCCTGGGTCACCAACCTCGAGCGGGACTGGGAACGGGCGGTCTCCCTCGTCGGCGTGGCACGCGCTCGCGTCTGGTGGCTCTACATGTCGGCATCGGCGAACGGCTTCGATGACGGTGGGTTGTCAGTCCACCAAGTCCTCGGTGTCGTTCCGAGTAAAAGAGGTGAGAGCTTCATGCCGAGAACTCGCGACACCTGGTAGCCCCCCAACGCGCAGTCCGCCGTACT
>CAZAMA010000047.1:0-19990 GCA_964485645.1 uncultured Acidimicrobiaceae bacterium
TCGCTCGCCTCTATTCACGAGGTCTCCTGGACACCGGTAGTGCTGATCGGAATAAGAGAGGTCGCCATGAGCGGCTTTCGGATCTACGCGTCGCGCCGAGGCGTCTCGATCCCGGCTCGAGCGACGGCAAAGCTGAAGACGCTTCTCCAGGACGTCGTCGTGGGCTTGGCCCTGTTGCCACTGATTGGAGAACGCCATGGTGCCATCGTCAGAGAGTTGTTGTGGGTGGCTGTCGCGATCACCCTTTACACCGGACTCGAGTACCTGCGCGACGGCAGACGGCAGCTCGGCGGAGCCACAGGTGCTACCGGGGCGGCTTGAGCCGCTTGCGCCGCTTGCGCCGAGAAGCTGACTGCCCGGTGAGAACCGAGACAGTGGCCGTCGGCACAGAGCTCCTCCTCGGCCAGATCGTGGACACCAACTCTGCCTACATCGGCGAGCAACTGGCGGCTGCGGGACTGGACTGCCACTTCCACACTTGTGTCGGGGACAACCTCGAGCGCATAGCTCTGGCCCTCCGGACAGCTCTGGCGCGAAGTGACGCAGTGATCGTTTGCGGGGGTCTTGGCCCCACTCAGGATGACATCACTCGCGAGGCGATCGCAGCGGTCATGGAGGTTCCGCTCCGGCGCGACCCGCAAGTCCTGACCCACATAGCCAAGATGTTCGCTGACCGGGACCGTGAGATGCCGGCGAACAACGCTCGGCAGGCTGACGTGCCCGAGGGGGCGACGCTCATAGGCCAGACTCTCGGAACGGCACCAGGTTTGATCTGTCCCATAGGACCCAAGGTCGTCTACGCGCTGCCGGGGGTCCCCTACGAGATGCGGGACATGCTCGCGCGGGCCGTCCTGCCCGACCTGCAGGAACGCTCAGGGGAAAGGGCGCTCATCGCCAGCCGCACACTCCGCACGTGGGGAATCTCGGAGTCGAAGCTTGCTGAGCTCCTGGCCGATCGGATCGCAGCTCTCGGAGCCGGAGCCGTAGGGGTGCCGACGATTGCGTTTCTCGCGAGCGGGATAGAAGGGATCAAAGTCCGCATAACGGTGAAGGCGGCAGATCTCGCGAGTGCATCCACGGCGCTCGACGCCGAGAGCGCCGAGATCGGGCGCATCCTCGGTCAGTCGATCTTCGGCATCGACAGCGAGACGATGGAGTCGACAGTCGGCCGGCTTCTCTCCGATCGTGGCTGGACACTGGCGCTTGCCGAGTCCCTCACAGGTGGATTGGTCTCCTCGCGCCTCGTCTCGGTGCCCGGCGCCTCGGAGTGGTTCCGGGGCTGCGTCGTCTCCTACGACAGCGAGGTGAAGCGATCACTTCTCGGGATCAGCGACGGCCCCGTCGTCTCCGAGACCGCTGCCGGTGAGATGGCCCTCGCCGCCTGTCGAGTGCTCGGCGCCGACGTTGGCCTCTCGGTGACAGGCGTGGCCGGACCGGCCTCCCAGGAAGGTCAGCCGCCCGGGACGGTGTATGCGGGCGTCGCCCTACCAGGTCGCGAGCCGGAGGCCGTGCTGCTGCGGCTGGTGGGCGATAGGAGCCGGATCCGGCAGATGGCGACGATCTCATCGTTGGACGTCCTGCGCCACAGACTGCTCGACCTCGGTTAGGTCACCTGCGGGCGGTCCCTTGCCGGGCGGTCCTGTGCCGTGGGCGGTCCCTACCGGCCCCCCCTTGCGGCACGACTGTTCTGGGTGGTCCGACGGGGCGTATGTGTCCCGTAGGACCACCCACGGCACAGGACCGAGTGTTTCCCACCGGCACAGGACCGAGTTTCCCAACCGCCAGGGATCTGAATCCACCACCGAACAGGTGTACGGAACTACACTCATGTGAGTGCGGCCAACCCGTCTAGCAATCACCGGAAACACCATGGAGGATCGGCGAGAGCAAACAGCTCCAGAGGGGCAGGCAGCAGCAGTGACACACCCCACACCTATGGTGCCTGATGACAGATTGCCCGGGCCACGCGGTGTCGCTGGAGCAAGATCACCGGACCGAGATAAGACCCAAGAGCAGAATCACAGAGGAGAGCAGACAGCGATGGAGCGAGAAAAGGCACTCGATATGGCACTTGGTCAGATCGAGAAGCAGTTCGGCAAGGGGTCGATCATGCGAATGGGCGAGAAGGGCGCAGTAGGAGTGGCCTCCATCTCCACAGGAGCAATGGCACTGGACATAGCTCTCGGCATCGGTGGCTTGCCTCGCGGGCGGGTCGTCGAGATCTTCGGACCGGAGTCGTCTGGCAAATCGACGCTCGCCCTTCATGTCGTGGCCGAGGCACAGAGGAACGGTGGTACCTGCGCCTACATCGACGCTGAGCACGCTATGGATCCCGTCTACGCAAGGGCGCTCGGTGTCGACATCGACGAACTCTTGATCTCCCAGCCTGACACCGGAGAGCAGGGTCTCGAGATCACGGACATGCTCATCCGCTCGGGTGCTATCGACGTGGTCGTGATCGACTCCGTCGCGGCCCTTACGCCCCGGGCAGAGATAGAAGGGGAGATGGGCGACTCCCACGTCGGCCTGCAGGCGCGCCTGATGTCTCAGGCCCTGAGGAAGCTTACCGGGACTCTGTCCAAGTCGAACACGATCGCAATATTCATCAACCAGTTGCGAGAGAAGATCGGGATCGCGTACGGCTCGCCTGAAGTCACGACGGGGGGACGTGCTCTCAAGTTCTACTCATCGATCCGTCTCGAGATCCGCCGCGTTGAGACGATCAAGGACGGTGCCGAGATGATCGGCAACCGCACCCGGGTGAAGGTCGTCAAGAACAAGTGCGCTCCTCCTTTCCGGTCGGCGGAGTTCGACATTGTGTACGGCAAGGGCATCAGCCGAGAGGGCTCGATCCTGGACGTTGCCGTTGACCTCGGTATCGTCAAGAAATCCGGGGCCTGGTACACCTACGAGGGAGAGCAGCTCGGACAGGGTAGAGAGAACGCCAAGCAGTTCCTTGCCGCGACGCCTGAGATGATGGTCGAACTCGATCAACGCATCAGAGGGATTCTGGCCACCAAAGACGAGCCACTGTCAGGCCCGGACGAACAGGAAGTTGAACTCGATATCGACGAGGATGCGCCCATCTCTCTCGGCTAGCCGTCGAGGCGCGGAATGCGGGCGGGTTAGCCATTGCCGGAACCGCTAGTTGGAGATTGACGTGTGTTTCAGTTCGTTCAGCTCGGGGAATGCCTGCAATGTGTTGATAATGTGATCGATGATCCGGCGCGAGGCCGACGAGTCCCCGGCGGGTCTCGTCATCAGACGAACAAAGGCTGCTTTGTCGCCGACAATAAAGGTCGGAACGCCCCAGACGGAATGATCCCGTTGAGCGGCGTCATGCTCCTTATGGAACGCGTCGAGAGGCCACCCGGATGCGATCTCGCCAAATACGATGTCGGGGTCGATGTCATGGCTTTCGAGGAGAGAACGGAGCAATGCCCCGTCGCGGAGATCTCCTCCTTGGTCGTGACGTAGGGCGAAGAGCGCCTTATGGACCGTCAGCCACCGAGCCGGGTACCGATCACGAATCACTATGCCAACCAGCATGGCAAGTAGGTCTCGCTCTCTCGCCGGGTCATCGAATACAGAGGGATCCCCCTCCTCCCGATGCATCTCATTTAGCGCGAAGGGCACGAACGTGACTTCGTATGCTGCTCCGCCCTCGATGGCTCGGGCGAGATGCTCGTTCGCGTTTCGAGCAAACGGACAGCGGTAGTCCCATGTCACGGAGAGACGGGTACTGGTCGATGGCGCAGTGTCGGTCACCATCGAGTCAACGCCGAGCGGCGTCAGGGGATTCCTCCCGCCACTGCTGGCAACGAGGCTCCGCTGCGAGGCTCCGATATCGAGGCTCGGTGCGAACCCCAATGCCGTCGACGGGGAGAGTACCGGCGTCAGGTCTCGAGGGCTCCGGGAGGGCCTGGTTGCGAGCGTGCCCAAGAGCGGTATCGCCCTCTCGAAGACTCGCCTCGGCCGAGCTTGGTGCCGGAAATACTACGCTTCGGCGGTGCCAGATCGCTCTGCCGACGGTGTCGACGTCCGACCCGCACAGCCTGGCGATATCCCGGAGCTGAGCGAGTCACTTGCGAGGGCTTTCTTCGACGACCCAGTCTCGGGTTATCTGTTCCCCGAGGATCGACGCAGGATGCGGAGGTTGGAGCGGTACTTTCGCTTCCAGCTCAGAACCATGTTCATCCCACGCGGAGAGGCGTGGACGACTCCTGGTCTCGAGGCAGCCTCGCTATGGATGCCACCCAAGAACTGGCCGCCTTCTATGGCTGAGGGAGTGTCGCAACTGCCGGTGCTGGCTATCCTAGGCCGCGGCACGCCCCGAGCCCTGCGACTGATGCAGGTGCTCGAGTCCCATCACCCGCGTTCCCCGCACTTCTACCTCGGCACTATCGGCACGGATCCATCCGTCCAGGGCAGGGGATACGGCTCTGCCTTGCTTCGCGTCGTGCTGTCTCGCTGTGACAAGGAGGCGATCCCTAGCTATCTCGAGTCTTCGAAGGAGCAGAACTTGAGCTTTTACAATCGGCACGGCTACGAGGTCGTCGACGAGGTTCTCATCCCCCGGACAGATATGACGCTGTGGCTCATGTGGCGGGAGCCTGGCGCGAGCTCGCCGCCTACGCCCTGAAACGGTCTGGCGACACCGCGTGCAGTCCCCACGGCAGGGCTGACGAGTCGAAGACTATCTCGGTGAGCATATCGAGAACCGCGCGCACGGGAGCAGAAGGCAGCGTGCGCGGGCGCTGAGCTACGCCGACTATCCGTGGCGGTATCCCGGCAATCTGCGCGCTCGCCCACCTGTCCTGTAGGTACACCGGAATCGCGGTCGCGGGCAGGATCGCCGGCCCGTATCCCTCGAATGTCAACGATGCGATGAGCCGTGTGGAGTCAACCTCGGCCCGCGCGACGAGAGCCACGTCGAGCGGTGCGACCGCGTCATCGAGCTCCTGGCGGAAGGCAGTTCCCTTGAGAGGGAGCAGCAACGGTATTCCGGCGAGATCGTGCACTGTCACCGTGCCCGAGGCAAGGAGGGGGTGACCCCGTTCGGCGACAAGAACGAGCTCCTCTTCGAACAAGGGTACGAGGAGGAGGTCATGAGAGGTATGGGGGACATTGAGAACCGCGACGTCGACGTAACCGCTGTCGAGCTGAGCCTCGAGAGTTCTCGTCGTTGATTCGACGAAGACGAGCCTGAGGTCGGGAAACCTGACTGGGCTCACGTCGAGCAACTGGGGCACGAGCCACCGTGCTGTCGTTCCGATAATCCCTACGCGAACGGTTCCGGTGACCTCATGCTGCAGTGCCCGAACGTCGGCCTGAAGTGCGGCTACCTCAGCCTCGACCCGTCGGGCGCGGGCAACGGCAAGTTCGCCTGTGCTGGTCAGCGTCCCGCTGCTTCGATCGACAAGGGTCGTCCCGAGTTCGCGTTCGAGCTTCTTGACGTGGGCCGACACGTTCGACTGAACGGTGAGCAGGAGGTCCGCCGCTGCCGAAAACGACCCAGTGTCGGCAATTGCTACTAGCGCCTTGAGCTGTCTGAGGTCCATCGTCAAAAACGATACTAGATATCTCATGTATATGCTTGACGGATAGTGAAAGAAAGCGCAAACTAATGCACGTACAGACCACAGGATCTCGTCGGACCCCCCCTCCGACCCTGGTGAGTCTTGAGAAGGGGTCGGCATCCCCCCCGCCGGCCCCTTCTTCGCGCCCGGGGTCAGGTTCGGCGAGGACGGCCGGGTCGGCGGGCGGTACGGAAGCGGCGGCGCTGGACGTGGCCGCAGCCGTCGGCGCCTCTCAGATCGTTGCCGTGCTCCTCTGTGCGCCAGGGCGATGGGTACTCTCTTGACCTTGGCCACAGCTTTGCTTACTCCGACAGCGCCAACGATCTTCCCATGCTGTCTGCCTCGGGCATCCTGTGGCTGTCAACGCTGATCCCTGCCTACACATGGTCGCGGCGCTGCGCTGATGGCCAGTACTTCACCTCGACGTTCCCCCCGGCGTGCCGACGATCGCAGGAGTCGAGATGTTCGATATCGCGCGATACCTCGTGCGCCCGGAGTTGTTTCCCTACGCTCGCGTCGACATCGTCGGCGTCGAGAACATCCCGGCCCAGGGCCCCTTTATTCTCGTGGCGAATCACCGCAGCTACTTCGATGTCGTTGCCTTGGCACTCGTAGTCCAAAAGACGGGTCGTCCGACAAGGTTCCTTGGGAACAAGGCAATCTTTGACGCGCCTCTCGTCGGACTCGTCGCACGAGCGCTCGGAGGTGTCCCGGTCGAGCGGGGAGGAGATGCGTCCAGCTCCCTCGTCGCCGCAGAACGAGTACTGCGTGCAGGCGAGGGAGTCGCCGTGCTGCCCCAGGGGACGATACCGCGCGGGCAGGAGTTTTTCGCGCCCGAGCATCGCGCTAAGACCGGCGCAGCGCGCCTTGCCGCCAGTACTCTGTCGACCGTGATTCCTGTCGGGGTGTGGAACACCGAAGCAGTCTGGCCCCATTCGGCCAAGCTGACGAGGCTTGCGAACGTCGCCTCTCCTCCGACAGTGCGCATCCGGGTCGGTCCCGCCATCGACGGCCTGTCACTCGGCCCTCTCGACGCGCCGGTAGACACAAAAGCGATCATGGGCGCCACCGCTTCACTCCTGCCCGACGAGGCGCGACAGCCGAGGGTGCCGACCGCAGGCGAGCTTGCCCTTACCTACCCCGGGAAGGCCCGACACCAGGCTCAGCCATCTGGGGAGCCAACCGAGCCGGCTAGAGCGCTGCGCCGGCGGCGGGACGTCTGAGGACCCTTTCGTGTGCGGAATCGCCGGCTTCACCGGCACCCCGGACCACGACCTGCTCGCGTCCATGTGCGAGAGGATCAAACACCGTGGGCCCGACGGCGAGGGGTTTCTCGAACGGGAGCACGTGAGCCTCGGCCACCGGCGCCTCGCGATCATCGACATCGCCCATGGCCAAGAGCCGGTCTCGAGCGCCGACGGTGCCGTGCACCTCGTCTACAACGGCGAGGTCTACAACTTTCGCGAGCTACGGCGCGAACTGGCAAGTAAGGGCCGGCTCTTTACGACGTCCTGTGACGCAGAGGTTGTCCTGGCTGCCTACGAGCAGTGGGGAACCGAGTGCTTCGCGCGCTTCAACGGTATGTGGGCCCTTGCTCTGCTCGACGAGCGCGGGCAGGTGCCCATGCTCGTTCTCAGCCGTGACCACCTCGGTATCAAGCCCCTCTACGTGGCCCGTGCCGATGGTCGCCACTTCTTCGCCTCCGAGATCAAGGCTCTCCTCGCGGTGCCGCAACTGCCGCCCCGCGTCGACGTCGGTCGACTGGCTCAGTACCTGGCGCGTGGTCTTCACGACCACGACGAGCGGACGTTCTTCGAGGGGATACACCAGATACGACCCGCCAGCACGCTCACCATAGAGCTCGGAGCCGCCGGCACGACGCAGGACGAGATTGTCTGGCGTCCGTCGCTCAGCCGCAACGCGCCCGCGGATCCGGCTCGGTTCAGAGCGGCCCTCACGAAGGCAGTCGAAAGGCGCCTCGTCGCTGACGTGACGGTCGGAACGTGTCTGTCCGGCGGCCTCGACTCGTCGTCAATTGTCTGCCTCATGAGCACGCTGCTAGCCGAGGGCGCCCCTGACGCATCGAGCATGGGCGAGGCGCTCAGGACTTTCTCCGCTGTGTTCGACGGGGATCCGATCGACGAGCAGCAGTACATAGCCCCTGTTCTCGAGCTTTCCGGCGCCAGCAGCGACTTCGTGCGGCCAAAGTCAAGGGATCTCTTCGATGACCTTCCGCTCCTTGTCTGGCATCAGGACGAGCCGATGGTGTCATCGGGGCCATATGCCCAGTACCGGGTCATGGAGCTCGCCAAGGGTAAGGCAAAGGTCCTTCTCGACGGGCAGGGGGGGGACGAGCTCCTCGCCGGATACGTGCCCTACCAGTACGTGTACCTCCGGGAGCTTGCTAGATCGCTCCACCCGAGCTCGCTGCGGAAGCTCACCAAAGAAACCCTCGCAGCTCGCGACATCCTCCTCCCGGTAGCTCGCCAGCGCCTCTCCGACCGCCGGCATCCAGTGGAGCCGGCCTCCTACAGCCGCGACTTTCTCGGCGATCGCCTCCTCGCGTCGTCTATCCGCGACGCTGACGTGCGCGTACGCGACGACCTCAAGGAGCGACTCCTCCAGGACCTGACTCAGTTCAGCCTGCCCTCGCTTCTCAGATACGAGGACCGTAACTCGATGGCGCACTCAATCGAGTCTCGCCCCCCGTTTTTGGATCAGGACCTCGTCGAGCTCGTTCTTTCCCTGCCTCCGGAGGCAATCGTTCGTGACGGCTGGAGCAGGTGGATATTCCGCGAGGCGATGCGCGGCATCCTGCCGGAGGCGATTCGACTCCGCAGAAAGAAGATCGGCTTTACTACACCGGAGATCCGCTGGCTTCGCGCCGAGCGGGCCACGATCCAGGGGATATTTCGCTCACCATCGTTCTGCTCACGGCCGTATTGGGACGCCGCGGCCGTGGCCAGGGACTTCAAGGCCGTCTGCGACGGGGAGCTCGAAGAGTCTCCCTTGTTCTGGCGCATCCTCAATGTCGAGGCGTGGCTGCGCGTCTTCCACGGCCCGTCTCCGATGGCCCGTGCAGGGAGCAGGCCGACACCAGGACGCTCAATCGAGGAAGCGGGCGATCTCGAGTGCGCGGCGATGCTCGGCGAGGACTCCACAGCCTTCTCCAACGTGGCGGTCAACAACGGTCGCCACGTGTTCTGCTGCGGCCCGGACGCGCGCCGCGTCTATGGGCGCGCGCCAGTCCGCACGCCGCGCATCGAGAGCGGTACCGATCTCGACGAAGTTGTCGTCGAGTCGGTCCTCGGCCTCGACGGCGGCCGGATCGGACTACGCGAGGGGGACATAGTCGCCGTATCGGAGAAGGCCGTCGCCGTAAGCCAGGGGAGATCCTTTCCCGTGGCCTCCATCAGGGCGGGGCTGCTCGCCCAAGTCCTGTCTCGTTTGGTGTCGAAGGGCCCAGCCGGTATCGGACTCGGGATACCCGCCACAATGCAGCTAGCGCTCGACGAAGCGGGAACCGCGCGGATCCTCCTTGCCACCGCCGCCGCCGGCCTAGCCAGGATCGCAGGCCGCCACGGGACGTTCTACCGGGTCGCCGGGTCCAGAGTCTCTGCAATCGACGGGCCAACCGAAGGGACCCTCCCTCCCTTCAACAGCCACGCGAAGCTGCCACCAGACGATCCCGACGGGGTCGCCGGTCGCCTCGCAGCGAAGCTGAGCTCGATTGCCGGAGGCGAGGTTCACGCCGCGATCGTCGATGCCAACGACCGAGGTGTGGTCGTGCTCGGTGCGAGCCGGGGGCTCGACACGCGACTCGTGGCATGGCTCTTCGGCGACAACTTTCTCGGCCAGGGAACCGAGCAGACTCCGGTGGCCCTGATCCGGTACATGGGCGAGGTAGCGCGCGAGCTACTTGCCCTCGAGGCTACCGGCCAGGCATGCTCCAAGTAGCGTCGAGCCGGCTCGGGTACACGTTGGCGCAACTTCAGGCTCGGTAGCGAAATGGCAAGGCCTTGGAACGTCCGCCGAGACCAAGGACGCTTACCCCTCCCGGCAGGAACCGCGTGTGGGAGCTGGCGTTCGGCAGTAGGGCCGAGACCGACACTCGTGTAGGGGTGAGCGCGCCGAAGCTCCCGTAGGAGCTCGCCGACTCGCCGGGCGTGCCGACGTTGACCCACTCGAGAGTGAGGACGCTGAAGCCAGTGCCGACGACCGTGATCGGCTGCGAGCTTGTTTCCGAGTACGGCTGCGGCTGGACCGCTGTGACGGTAGGCGCGGCCGCGTAGTCGTACTCGGTCGGTGCCGGATCGATCTCTGTCCCGGCCGTGGGCACGACGATGCCCTGGTTGTTCTCGGTCATGGACCCGGCATAGGGAGCAAGGATCTCCGAGCTGGGGCTGTTACCGTAGCGGTTTGCCACCACGACCTCGACTTGGCAGGTACTGGACGGCTCGAACCCTTTGCCGTTGGCACATGCCGTGGCTCGCGTCAGTGGCGGCACGGTCACCTGCATCTCGTAGTCGTTCAGATACCGCCACTTCGTCGCTCTCAGCCCGCCGAACGTGATCGACGAGACTTCCGCGCCGACGCCCCCAAAGCCCGACCCGTACACCACGACAACGTTTCCACCCGCAGTGGGCCCGCCAGATGGACCTACACCGCTGACAGACGGAGTCGGTGAAGTACCTGTACCTGCTGTGTAGATGTACCGGCTGGTAGAGGGGACCGGGAGCGTAGTGAGCACCCCAGTCGGGCTGGCGACCGTGACTGTCACCACGACTGGCCCCGGAGACCCGCTTGTCTGCCCGGCTGTCCCTGCAGGTGGCGCGGCCGGCGGCGCCGTAACCGAGAGAGCACCGTTGGCCAGCGTGACGACGCCCGCCGCACGGGTCGCCCCGAAGGAAACGGCCTCCACTGTGAGGCCCGATCCTGACAGGCCACTCCCGCTGATCACAACCGTGTTGCCACCCGCCACCGGACCGTACGCAGGGCTGAGCGCGGTGATGACCGGTTCGGCGTCAGACGGCGTGAGGAGCTGGCAGAGTGAACCGGACAGGCCGGTGTCGGTACCGACCGAGGTGGGGCCAGTCGCGGGCTTGGAGTCGGTCACCACTGGTGACCCGAGACCCGAGGCCAAGTCGTACCCGACCGTGGCCGGATATCCTTTCCCGAGCCCGAAGATATCATTCGTGCCGCGGGTGATATCGGTGAAGTCGCTGCCCGGTGGAGAGCTTGCAGCGGCCTCGTAAAGGGCCGGCGCGATGAACCCGAGATCTCGTTCGTGACTCTGGCCGTTGGTTTGCAGACCAGCGCAGCTGTCGCTCGAGGCGATGTCGGCGGTGATTGCGGCCCACATGGGTGCCGCCGTGGAGGTCCCTCCGATCGTCCCCCAGCCACCACTGGAGGACTGATAGAAGGAGGTTCCGGTGTCCTCGTTCGCATCGATGGTCACGTCGGGTACTTCGCGGCATAAAGAAGGAGCCGGCGGCGCCGTCACTGCGGGCGCGGTAGTGGCCGGTGCGCAAAAGGCGTAGCCGGGCGCTCCCGAGTAGGAGTTGAGCACGCCTTGCACGCCGGAGTCGACTTGCCAGCCCGGGCTGGGCCAGGTGTCGGAGATGCCGCCACCTCCACCGCCACCCGACCTTCCGTCGTTCCAGACGGTCTCGGCGGGCGGCTGTGACACCGCGGTGAGCGAGGTGCCCCCTACGCCGATTACGAAGGGCTGGCTGGCGGGATCATCGACCGAGAGGACCGGCTGCGCCGGTGTCGCACCGATGGCGCAGTCGTTCGAGCCCGAGTCCCCAGCAGCCGCGAACACCGACTGTCCCTGGACGGCCGCCTCTTCGAAGATCTCGTTCTCGACTTCCTGGGAACCTGGGGCCGCTGTCTGCATGGCAGGCTCACAAAGACCCCAGCTCGTGGAGATGACGGTGGCGGTGTCGGCGTTGACGATCGCGTTGTAGATGTCGTCGGTCGCGTACTCCGTCCCGATTGTGGAGCTCGGGGCTTCATAGACGTCGATGGTCGCGCGTGGCGCGAGCGCCGAGATGTCCTCGACGTCAAGAGCGGCTTCTCCGGATCCGGGACCGGGCGGGACACCGCCGTCAACCTTGAGGACGCTCAGGCGTTGGAGCATCGCGGCTGTGTTCGCGGCCCCGAAGTAACACGAGTCGAAAGTCTCGATGTCGCTCGTCTCGAACGGCTCGAGCTCGAAGAGCGCGATGGTCTCGCCCTGACCGAGAGCGCCGTGCCTGTAGAGTCCGTCAACCCCGTAGGCCGCGGCCAGTTGGTTGAAGGTCCAACCACCGCTCTCCGCGGCCCCAGAGGTGGCCGCGGCACAAGCGCTCGGACCCCCGCCGTTGGCCTGCTTACCGGACGCGCCGCGGAAGACGCCGGTCGCCTTGGCGACGCCACCGCCAGGTGGAACCACGGATCTCCGCGGTGCCCTCTCGATGAAGCTGTGGGGGCCGAGGAGGTCGTCGAGACCGAGGATGGCCGTGATATCTCTCGCAATCGGGGCCTGCAGCATCGGGGCGGTCGTGGCGGCCCATCCGAGCGTGCCATCGGCGCGCCGGAACGAGTCCTCGGTGACCCGCAGCACTCTGTCGACTACGGCCACGGACGCCGTGACAGGCATGATGAGACCGTTTCTGGAGGGCGACGACACGGTGAATCCCTCGGCGCGCAGGACCCTTTGCACGGACACGATCGTCACCTCAGACGGGCCGAAGCGGTCGCGGAACTGCGTAGGGGTGACAAAGTGGGCGAAGCTTGGCGATCCGGGCGTGTTGACAGCCGTCGCGTAGCTCTCGAGGGCCGCAGGGAACCGCGGCTCGAAAGCAATGGCAAGGCGCATGAGGTGCCACGGCGCGAGAGCACCGATAGCCTTCGTGCCAGGCGGGGGTACTGCCCTGTCTCCGAGCCGGACGAGCGGCGCGCTGAGCAGGCTCGCGACCGGGACGAAGCTCGATTGCTCCACGGCGGCCGCCGCTGAGCGGTCGGTGAGGGTGAAAGCCCCGACGCTCGCGCACACAAGGACCGCCACCGCCACCGCGACGGCGCCGGACCTGCTCGACGGCTTCACCGGGGTCTCTTCATCGCCCGCACCGACGCCTGACCTAGGTGCCTCAGTCGCTCGACTTGCGTGGCCACGAAGGCGCCGAGCTCCTGACTTTGCGCACCCGCGGCACCACGGCTCCGTTGCTGCTCTCCTGCATCTGGGGGCGTCGGGGAGTCGGATCGGCAGATTCGGCCAGCACCCATGACCTTCTCCACGGAGAAGCCTCGGGGCCGCGGATCGACGGGGTTGCGCCCGAGCCCGCCCGCTGGCGCGCGGACCACCAGTCGGTTTCCGCTTCGTCAGCAAGGAGCGCGACCGCCTGCTCGATGCGAGCAGCGAAGCGACGCGCGTCCTCGTCGCTGTGTGGCCACAAGGCGTCACCGAAACGCACTTCGGTGGATCCGGGCCTGAGCCTTGACGACCCCTTGGCGATGATTGCCCTTGTCCCGCGCATATGGACGGGCACGACCGGCACTGAGCATCGCTTCGCGAGGTACGCGGCACCCCCTTTGAACTCCTGACCCCAACCATCAGTGGTCCGGCCACCCTCTGGGAAGATGACGAGGTTCCAGCCGTCCTCGATCAGCCCAGCCGCGAGATCGGCCGAGCGCCTGTTGACCTTGGTGCGCTCCATCGGGATCGCGCCGAGCATGAACGCCCAGGCGGCCGCCTTCAACTTGCGATCGAAGAAATAGTCGGCAGCAGCCGCGACCACCGCGTGGTGGCGGACAGGTGACGGTAGGCACGAGAGGAGTAGGGCCGTGTCGAGATGACTCGAGTGGTTCGCGGCGATGATGACCGGCAGCTCGAGTGGATCGAGGTGCTCCCTTCCGAACACCGTCGGCCTGCATCCTGCCTTGAGAAGTGGGCCTGTGAGGTCGTCCAGGAGGACCGCCCTCGCAAGACGCACGGGGTAGCTCCGCGCCCAGTTTGTTTCGTAGCTGGTGCCAAGGCTCCGCTCGACCGGCTGCGGCTCGACCCCGCCCGGGCGCGTCGGCTTGTGGAGGAGGAACGGCCCGGGACGCAGAGCGCCCTCGGGACGCACGCGTCGTTCGGAGGAACGACTGATCACTGCACGTCTGCTATCAGCAGCGGCGGTGTGTGCAGGTGGGTGATAGAGGGATCGCGACCTACGACATCTGTCGCCATCTCCAGGGCATCGGCAAAGGTGGATGCGGGTGAGAAACCCAAGCGCCGTACCGCACCACGGTCTCCACCGACGACGATGACCCTGCCGAGATGCTCCAGCGCATGGGCACACCAGTACCACATGTAGAAGGGGTGCACCCCGTGGTAGGCGTAACTGGTTCGGTAAAGGTGCACGTACCACGGGTCGGTGGCGAAGGCCGTCTCGTACTTGGACTCGATCTCGAGCAGATCCGTGGTCTCGGAGAGGACCTGCTCGAAGAAGTCGATGTAGCTCGGGTGGTGTACGGGGTTGAACGCCCAAGGGGTGGGATGGGACATTATGAGAACCCCGCCCTCACGGACGAGGGGCTTCCCCCTGTAGAGGTTGAAGAAGTAGCCGAGCCCGAGGCACGCGACGAGGATCGGGTTCATTGTCGAGTTCACGTTGTAAGGACATATGTAGGGCAGACCCATCGTCAAGATGTCGGTCTGTCCCTCGACGGCCACGAGTTGCTGCAAATGGACATTCTCGAGTGTGCGCGCATGCACCGCCCCGACCTCGCCTGCTTGCACCGAGGTGAGCCCGTGCGGGGCCTTCACCGAGTGGAATATGCGGCGGGCAACATCGGGCGGCGTCCGCTCCAGCAGCTTCGAGGTGGCAAGGAAGCTTGCTCGATCTCTCGCCGTCCACTCCCACTCCCGGCGTTGCAGGAATCTCATCTCGGCCGGGAAGGTATTGGTGTTGAGGGTGGTCTCGATCTGGAAGATCTTGACGCCGGCTTCCGCTATGAGCTTGCCCATCCTCCAGTTGGAGCTGTGCAGCTGGGAGCGGTGGCTATCCATGAACGAGCGGCTCGCGCGCATGGTGCGGACGTTGTGGTGGTGTTTGAGGCTCCTATAGGAGGACAAGCCCGTGGCAACGGACTTGTGGCCGCCGTCCATAGCCACGAGGTTGATGTTGACATATACGAGCAGGTCGCTCTCGACCGCTCGCTTGTTGAGCTCGACATCCTCACCCTCGTCGGTGAGACCTAGATGGACGAGGTTGGACGGGTCCTCGGCGTCATGCTGGAGGAGAAGGCCGTGAGGAGCGAAAGCGTCGAATACGCGACTGCCGAGCGCATGGCGGAGCTCGTCGTCGGTCATGCGGCGATGAAGGGCAAGCGCGGCGATGAGCACTACGTCGTCAACCCCGGCCTCGGCCGCGAGGTCGAGCACCGCTTCCACGACACGCTGGCGCACGTCAGGAGCTTTCATGGGGGGTAACGGGAGGGAGATGTCGTCAAACGCGATCGTGAGCTTCATCCCCGCGTGCAGGAGCGATCGAAGTGGAGCGCTGTCGCCAAGCGGATTGTCGAGAGCCCAGCGGATGGCCTCGTCCGGGTCGGCGAGCGCCGGCAGTGGCTCAGGCCCGTAGATGACCCGACTGCCTATCGGTAGGCGTTCGAGGCCGAAACCCTCCCCTTTCCAGAACAAAGTCTGCGGTGTCGACCGGTCTACCTCGAGGACGTAACCTGGCCTCGGGCTCACTTTGCCTCCTCAACGGGCCTGTGCCCACGCGACTTGCGGCGCAGGTCGAAGACGATCTTCACGGCTCCCCGCCGGCCGGCGCCCGCCGCGTGAGCGACTGCCTCGGTGAAATGCTCGAGCGGGTAGGCAGCCGAGACTAGGCGCTCGAGGCGTGTTGCGGCCACGAGCTCGAATGCTAGGTCGAACGTGGAGTGGGGGCCGTCGGGTCGCGCCTCGGTGCCGTACGCGTAGGCACCGTGGAGACGGATCTCCCGTTGCCACAGGGGCGCGAGGTCCACCTTTACGGCTCCTGGCATGCCCACGAGGACGATCTCCCCGCCGGGACGGACAATGGCAAGTGCCTGCTCCAGGGACTCGGGGCTGCCGACGCAGTCATAGACCGAGTCGACGCCGCCTGCGAGATGCTCGATCCGACCGCCGGCACCGGTTAAGGCGAGGCTGCTCGCGAGCCTCCGGACGGCCCGCATCAGCCCTGAGGGCTCAACGGCCTGATCGGCTCCCAGCTCCAGCACCAGCCGCCGCTGCTCGGGGTGCTTGGCAACCGCGAGGAGCGAGCCCGGCAGGCAGAAGTACCTGAGAGCCGCAACCGTGCACAGGCCCAAGGTGCCAGCTCCGATCACGACAACTCTGGAACCACTCGCGGGCGCGTAAGTGCAGGCAGCGTGGACGGCGCATGCCACCGGCTCGACCATGACGGCTGCCTCGTCGGAGAGGCCATCGGGCACTTCATGCAGCTGGCTCTCGTGGGCTACGAGTCCCGTCGACCAGCCGCCCCCGGTATCGGCGCAGTAGCCGGTCTGTAGACCGGGTGCGAGAGAGCCGAAGGCGATCCGGTCGCAGCCGCCCTTCCGCCCTACCCTGCAGGCATCACAGCGCGGGACGATGCCTCGCGCTTCACAGCCGAGCACAGGCTCGAGAACTGCCCGCTTCCCGTCGAGGAGCCCTCCTCTGACGTCCCCGACGACCTCGTGACCTGGAACGAACGGGAAGCTGACGAGGTGCTCGAAGTAGCGCGAGGAGCGGCCGTCGAGCGTCGCCAGGTCAGAGCCGCAGATCCCTGCGAGGCGGGGCTCGACCCGGACCCAGTCCGTGGCGGGCAGCGACGGTGGCTCCATCTCGGCAAGCTCGAGCGGACCGACGCCGACGCCGTGGCCGGATCCAGCCACCGCGGATGCCAGGCGCGATGCCGCGAAACGTCCCAGATTGCGCTCGAACAGCAGGGCCTTCACCGGAACCGACCCGCGCCGGCCGTCCGCAGTCCCGGTTGCATCGTCGAGGTGGCGAGGGGTCGGCGCGGCCCACCAGGAGTCGGGCCCCAGTGCTCGAGCGACCACCCGCGGCGCCGGGCTATGGCGGCGAGCTTCACCTCAGGGTTGACGGCCACAGGAAGCCCTGCTGACTCGAGCATCGGGAGATCACTGGTCGAGTCGGCGTAGGCGACGATCTGGTCCCGGTCGAGGCCAGCGGCTCGGGCCAGATCCTCCATGAGCAGAGCCCGCGCCTCGCCGGTCGGGGGCGATGCGACCATCTCGCCTGTGAACCTCCCGTCCCGCTCGCCGAGCTGCCCGCAGATCATCTCGTCGAAGAGAGGACGGAGCGGTTCCACCACGAAGTCGAGGGCTCCGGTGATAAGGACTGTACGGTGCCCACGGGCCCGGTGCGCTCTCACCCGCGCCAAGCCGTCAGGGAACGAGCGAAGTGCAAGCAGGTCGCTCCACAGCTCGATACCGTCAACGCGGAGGCGCTCGACCGGCGCGCCTTCGTAGCGACGGTAGAAGGATCGCAGGAAGTCGCTGCGGTCTCGACGGTCGAGTGCCAACAGCCGCGGTCCCTCGGCCAATAGGCCGACTATCACCTTGCCGCGCTGAAAACGGTCCAGATGCCTCGTCGCCAACCACGCGTAGCTCTCGACGACGTTCGACGCGACAAGAGTGTTCTCGAGGTCGAAGACCGCGATGCGCGGCTCTGTGGAGAGAATCGCGCTCCGCGAGCGCTCCTCGCGGGTCGCGAGCACGCGCTTGCCCGGAGAGGTGCGCACCCGGGCGTGCTCGACGACGGAGGGAAGGTGCACGTCCTCGACGTAGTGACGCCAGTCGATCACGGCGGGATCGAAGCAGAAGTCCTTCTGGTCCTTTGCGCAGAGACCGGAGAAGAGCTCGAGCGTACGGTCGATGCGAAAGCGAGCCTCTGTCTCGGCATAAGCGCCGTAGAGCTCGACGTAGTCGAGCGCGCGCTCAGCTTGGCTGCGGCTTTCCTCGATCCGACCGACGAATTCCGCCCGCTCACCTCTTAGAGGCAACATGTTCATCGTGCGTTCGGCCACCCTCAGCATGGCCGTGGTCCTGCGAAGCTCGCCTTGCACCTTGCCACGTCCCGGGAACGACCACTTCGGCACGACGATGGGTTGGCCGCGGCTGTCGTAGATGGGCCGGGCGGTGAACCAGAGCTCCGTGAGGCGGACGAGAGTCCCATAGGCGAGGGGGTTTCTTGTACCCGAAGCGACCTGGTACACGCTCGGGCCGCCCGGGTCAGGCCCAGCTGCGGCGACGGCGATGATGGCGGCGACCACGAGATCGACCGGCACGACATCGACGACACCTTCGGGGACGCCCGGGAACTGGCGCAGGAGCCCCCGGGCGTAGGAGATGATGACAGGCTCGGCCATCCGAAACCCGCGGATCCAGCCGGGGCGGGGCTCGGCGAGCGCCGACTCGACGATCGAGGGGCGCACGATGGTCACGGGAACGTCGTCGCGCGTCTCGAGCAGCGCCCGCTCCCCAAGAGACTTCGTGTACGCGTACGCATCCGGCCAGCCAAGGCCCCTCGATCGGGCTCGACCGGCGGCGATCATCCGGTCCTTCACCCACTGTTCGCGCAGACGCTCTGTCTTGTCGGCGAGAAGCGCTGTGCCGGCTGCTCCCAGCTCGGCGCGCGCGGCCTTGTGGAAGCCGCCAAGACGCTCGGGCGAGCGACTCTCGGCATCTGCGTCAGAGCGGGCGCGGCGCGCGGCCGCCACCTCTGCGCGCCAGCTTGTCTCGGTCAGCCAGCGGCTCGAGGTTATCAGCTCCTCGAACGCGTCTCCCTTGTGGCCACTGTTCACATAGGCCGTCGAGACGGCGATGAGGTGCGGGGGAGGGCGCTGCATCTCTTGGCTGGCTGTTCGAAGAAGCGCTGCGACCCGGCTGGGACCGAGGAGGTTGACCTCGACGGCGCCGTCCAAAGGTGCGTCGAAGCTGACGGTCGCCGCGGAGTGGATGACGACGTCGCAGCCAGCGAGAATCTGACGGCTCAAAGCGTCAAGTCCGAGGCCGTCGCGGCTGATGTCGCCGGATATCGTCGTCAGGCGACGCTCTACCTCAGCCTCGAAGCTCGCGCCGAACTCGTTTCGCAGGCGGTCGAAGCAGTCGTTCCGCAGTATCTCCCTTCTGGTGCGGTCCTCGGCGGACAGACGCTGCCCAGGGCGCACCAGCACCACGACCTCGCAGTCGGGCACGCACCGAAGCAACCGTTCGACGAGAGCGGTGCCGAGAAAGCCGGTTGCGCCCGTGACTCCTATGCGTTTGCCCGCGAGATCCTCGGTGATCACAGTCCGTCTTACTTCTTCAGCCAGGCGCTGAGCCGGTTGGCCGGCTCGGCCTCGCCCTGGACCGCGGGCGGCGCGTGGCGGACTGGCTTGGGCGGCGTGTACCTGCCCGTCGGAGTGCCAGAGCTCGCGAGTCGGCCGTTGCGCCCGATCGTCCGCCCGGTGGCAGTCTTGCTCGTGGAGGTTTCTCGGTCCGAGCGCGACGTGGCCGTGGGGGTACTTGGGCTCGTCCTCGATCTCGTGCCGCTCCTGGATCCTGCGGCGGCGCGAGGCGTCTTCTTCATCGACCGGAACACGAGCCACAGTCCGGCGCCCAAGTAGATGATGCCGATCAGGAAATCGCTGTTGAAGAGGGCGACACCGGATAAAAGCAAGGCGAAGCCGACGGCTGCCCGGCGTTTGAAGTAGGTCGCAAGCAGGATCGTGGCACCGAGTGCCAAGGTGATCAGCAGGATCCAAGGAGCCTCTGAGTGGATCTGGGACTGAAGCTTCAGGTTGTGCTTGTCGACGTAGTGGCGATCGACGACGTATGACACGACAGCCAGGGCGACGAGCATCACGCCGAGGAAGTAACCGATGAGGCGCTCGCGCTTGTCGATGAAGTTGACCTTGCGCCCGTCTTCCTCCGTCCCGGTCGCCGGCTGCGCGCGGCTGCGCGTATTAAGCCACGAGCGCCGCAGCGCGGTGCCGGCCGTCGGTGGGACGAACTCCTCGGAATCCTCGTCTGGGTCGTCCCAGTCGCCCTCCTCTGCGCCTTCCTCCCAGTCGGCTTCCGCGTCGTCCTCGTCCCAGTCGCCGTCGTCGACTTCGGCCTCCGCGTCCACCTGCGCGTCACCGTCGTCACCGAGCTCTCCGTCGAGCTCTCGGCTATTCGCGTCCGTGTCACGGTCCGGGGTCTCGATGGACGCGCCGGTGGCCCTGTCTCGTCTGTGCAGCATCGCCGCTAAGGGTAGTAGCCGCGCGGCGCCTACTGCTGCTGCCCGCGGCGGCGAAGTCCGCCTGGCCTCGCCGAGTCCACTACGCTGCGAGAACCGGGCGCTTGGCTCAGTTGGTTAGAGCGCAGCCTTCACACGGCTGAGGTCGGGGGTTCGAGTCCCTCAGCGC